>JAZDLO010000020.1:0-16444 GCA_043801935.1 bacterium | reverse complement strand
TTCGTGCTTCCCGTATCTGAGATGAGTCGAGGCCTGGGCTCGGCAAGCGCACATTCCTCGACCAGGGCGGGAATGCTGCGCACGGGCGTGGATATCACCACCAGGTCGGCATAGGCTGCCGCCTCGGCCGCGCTGGCCGCTGCCTCGGTGATGACGCCTTCTTGAAGGGCGGCGTCGAGAGCAGCAGGGTCGGCATCGAAGCCCACCACGGCGTCCACCGCGGCGCGGGCTTGAGCCGCCAGCGCCAGACTCCCTCCCATCATCCCCACGCCGATCACTGCCAGACGGTGCACGCCGCTGTGCATACGGGTCTCAGCCATGCGCATTACCCCAGAGTCTTGCCGGCCCAGGTGACGATCTCCCTGATACGGGAGGCTACCCGGGCGAACTGCTCGGGATCGAGCGACTGGGCCCCATCCGACAGGGCAGTCTCCGGAGAGGGGTGCATCTCGATCATGAGGCCGTCGGCTCCGGCCGCGACGGCCGCCAGGGACAGAGGTTCGACCAGGTCGACCTTGCCCGCGGCGTGGCTGGGATCGACGACCACGGGAAGATGACTGCGCTGCTTGATGATGGGGACGGCGGATATGTCCAGAGTGTTGCGGGTCGCCGTCTCGAAGGTACGGATGCCGCGCTCGCACAAGATAACGCGGTCGTTGCCTTCCTTGACGATATACTCGGCTGCCATCAGCAGCTCATCGATGGTCGCGGCCAGCCCCCGCTTGAGCAAGACCGGCCGGTCGACCTCACCCACCGCCGACAGAAGCTGGAAGTTCTGCATATTCCTGGCCCCGATCTGGATGATGTCGGAGTAGGCAGCCACATCCTGGAGATGACGGGGGTCCATGAGTTCTGTCACGATGGGTAGGCCGCTGGCCTCACGGGCTTCGGCCAGCATCTCCAGCCCTTCGACGCCGAGGCCCTGAAAGGCGTAGGGGGACGTGCGAGGCTTATAGGCGCCCCCGCGCAGCATGGTCGCTCCCCCGGCCTTCGCGGCCCGAGCGGCCTCCAGCAGCTGCTCCCGGCCCTCCACCGAGCAAGGACCGGCGATCAGGGCGACGTGTCCTCCACCCAGACTGGTGCCGCCCACGGTGATCACCGTGTCGGAATGCCGGAATTCGCGACTCACCAGCTTGTAGGGCCGCAGAATGGGCAAGACCTTGTCCACACCAGGGTAGGCTTCCAACGGCAATCCGGCGATCACGTCCCGCTCACCCATGATACCGATGACGGTTACCACGTCGCCCGTGGACACATGACCTCGCGCCCCCGCGTTCTCCAGCCGCTCCAGGATCCGCTCCACCTCTTCGGCCGAAGCGTTCTCCTGCATGATGATCATCATCTCTGTGCTTCCGACTTCCATATCAACTCTCCGGGCTCAAGGCCTCAGCGCTCAGACCATTGACTGCGTGAGGGACTGCCGGGGTGACCGGCCTTTCACGCAACCGTTCCATCACCGAGAGAAAGAGGTCGTTCTCTTCGACTTCACCTATGGTAACCCGAATCCAACCCGGGCATTCCATCGCGTAGCCAGAACGGGTCATGACCCCCTTCTCCAGCAGGGCCTGAGCCACCTCGGGACCGGGCAATCCCAACCGGGTCACGTCGACCAGCAGGAAGTTGGCCTCGCTCCGATGACAGGCGATACCCATCGACTCGAGACTTCCCGCCATCCGCTCCCTTTCCCCCGCGACCAGTCGTCTCCTCTGCTCGATGCGTTCAGGATGACGCAGGGACTCGACGGCCGCGATTTGGGCGAGTGAATCTACATTGAACGGCTGACGCAGCTTGTCGAGCGCCTGCACGACGGCCGGATGGGCGATCCCATACCCCACCCTCAGCCCGGCCAGCCCATAGATCTTGGAGAAGGTCCGCAAGATGACCAGATTCGGGTGATCGGCCAGCCAGGCGGAGGAGTCCTCGCGGCCCGGTGAGGTTACGAACTCCCCGTAGGCCTCGTCGAGCACGACTACGGTGTCGGCCGGCACTCGCCGTAAGAAAGGGCGTAGCAGCTCCGGTCCAAGGTAGCTCCCTGTGGGGTTGTTCGGGTTGCAGATGATAAGAAGGCTCGTGTCTGCCCGCACTGCCGCCAAAATAGCTTCGAGATCGTATTCGAGCTCGGGAAGAGGCACAGCGCTGAAGGGAGCCCCGTGAGCAAGCGCGATCGACCGGTACATGACGAACGACGGAAGCGGGAAGACAGCGTGATGGCCTGGGCCGAGAAACGCTTCACCCAGCAGCATGAGAAGCTCGCACGAGCCATTGCCGAAGACCAAGCACCCCTGGGGCACGTGAAGTTGTTGGGCCAGCAACTCGCGCAGATCGCCGCAGCTCCCGTCCGGATAGCGATTCAGGCCTTCGAGAGCGGCCTTCATGGCTTCGATCACCTCGGGGAAAGGCCCGTACGGGCTCTCGTTCGCCGATAACCGGGCCACCCGGTCCAATCGGTATCGCTTGCGAATATCGGAAACCGGCGGGCCCGCCCGGTATGGGGTGAGCCGTTCCAGAACGGGATTGAGTCTCATGGTCTCTCCGCCACTACATCATCGCAAGGGGTCACGTCCGTCCACGGGAGCCGATGCCGGCGTAGCCCGCGGAACAAATCAGTATAGAACAGGAGGGCCAATCCCATCGGGCACGCGGTCGCCGCTTGTCCCGCCGCTTGTCCCGCCGCCCGTCCGCTCTCGGTCAGCGCTCCGTCGGCGCCCGGCGTAGACGCTCCACCTCTGCCGCGGAGAGTGGGCGCACCTGACCGGGCGCCAGCCCGGCATCGGTGAGGCCGTCAAAACGCGACCGGTGCAACGCCACCACCCGATGGCCCACCGCCTCAAGCATGCGCCGCACCTGGCGTTTGCGCCCTTCATGGATGATCACGCGAAGGGTGCTCAGAATGGTCCCCCTGGGCGAACGGTCACTTCCGACGACCTTGACGGTGGCCGGCGCCGTCTGCCCATCGTCCAGCGCGATGCCGCGGCGCAGCAGTGCCAGCGCCGCGCCATCGACCACCCCGCGGACTGTGACGAGGTATTCCTTTTCCACATGGTAGCGAGGATGGAGCAGACGAGCCGTCAGCTCCCCATCGTTGGTGAGGACAAGCAGGCCGGTGCTGTTCAGATCCAATCTGCCGACCGGGAAGACCCGAACCTGGGCAGGGACGCAATCGACCACCGTCGATCGGCCCCGCGGATCGACGGTGGCGCTCAGAATCCCGGCCGGCTTGTTGAGCAACCAGTATTCCTTGGTCTCTCGAACCACTTGGTGGCCGTCGAGCTCGACCCGCTGGGTGTCGGAGTCGACCGAGGCCCCTAGGTGGGCCGGGCGCCCGTCGATCGCCACCCGGCCCGAACGGATGAGGTCTTCGCAACGCCGGCGCGAGCCCAGCCCCGCTTCGGCAAGGAACTTCTGTAGCCGCTCGGTCATTCCGGGACCGTGAGCAGCCCCAGCCGGCGCCGCAGGCCCTCTTTTTGCTCCTCGCTGAGGGCGAAACCTTCCAGGGCTGGGAGCTCGTCGAGGTCGGACAAGCCGAACATGGCTTGGAATCGAATGGTGGTGCCGTAGAGCACCGCCCCTCCCGGGCCCCGCGACCGCCCTACCTCAGTGATAAGCTCGCGCTCGAGCAGGCTGTGGACAGAGGAATCCGAATTCACTCCGCGGATCTCGGCTATCTGGGGCCGCGACACCGGCTGCAAGTAGGCCACGATGGTCAAGGCTTCCATCGCCGCGGGCGAAAGCCGGGTGGCGTCGTCTGGGAGCTCGAAGAGCGCGGACACTGCAGCCTGGCAGCGAGGATTTGTCCGAAACGCCCATCCTCCGGCAAGGCGCACCAGCTCGAAGCCTCTCGCACCCTCCGGGGCGAACTCCGAGGTCAGCTCCTTCAAGGCGCTCTCCGCCATGTCTCGATGGCCCGGATCAGGCAAGGAAAGGGCCTGTAGGATAGCTTCGACCGAGAGCGGCTCACCCGCGGCGAACAGCACGGCCTCGATGTTGCGCTTGATGTCGTCGAGGTTCACGTCCTTCGGACCGAGATCGTTCACGGGACTCCTCAGCCGGTCTTTCGGGCCTGGTGTGCCCTGACGACGATGTCGCCGAAAAGCTGGGGCTGAGAGACGCGTATCTCGCCTCGAGCCAAGAGGTCGAGCAAGGCGAAGAGCGAGAGCGCCTGCACGAGCGGCTCCTCACCTCCGAAGATGCCGTTGAACGAGAAGCGGCCCCTCTTGTTCAGTACGCCCCGGATGATGCGGATCTGGCGTTGCAGCTCGACCCTGATCTGGCCGATGTGAGTGCTGTCGGGCTCGCGTCTGCTCTCCAAGAGGCGGACAAGGTGCTCGCGCAGCACCATGGCGTCCCCGCTGCCGGCGATGTCATCCAGAGGAGGCAGTCGGCGCCTCGGCTCGCCGGCCGCCGGCCGCAGAAGCCCTGTCGCCGCAGCTTCGGCGAGTTCTCTGAGTCGTGCGGAGGCTGCCTTGAACTTGCTGTACTCGAAAAGCCTGGCCAGGAGCTGGTCGCGAGCCTCCTCGGGTGTCAGCTCGGCCTCTAGATCCGGATACGCTCCGGGGAGCAGCAAGCGGGACTTCACCTCGACCAGAAGGCTCATGAGGAGCAAGAACTCGGTCATCTCGTCCCAGTAGCCCGAAGCGCCCGACTCTTCCATGTCCTCCAGATACGCGAGGATCACCTGGAACAGTGGGACCTCCAGGAGGTCGATCTCCTCCTTCAACACCAGCGAAAGGAGCAGATCGAAGGGGCCCTGGTAGATGTCGAGATCGAGTTCTAGAGTCCTCAGCGTGACCTCATTCGGTCGAGCCCTTCATCACAAGATCGTGTAGTTCGTGAGGAGCAGCCGCGCCACCCCCAGAATGGCTCCCTCCAAGAGGCGGAAGAAGGAGCTCTGGAAAACGACGATCATCACAAGAACAAGGAGCATGCCGTACCGATCGACCGCAACCCATTTCTCGTAGGCGCCCCTCGGAAGGAAGCCACCCAGTACCCGGGAGCCGTCGAGTGGAGGGATGGGGATAAGGTTGAACAGGCCCAGGACGAGGTTGACCTGGAATAGCAGGAACAGGATGGTAAAGACCCGGCCGTCGGTCGGCGGGGCGATCCAATTGAGCACCAGTACGAATATCACCGCGAGAATGAAGTTGGTGATAGGTCCAGCTGCCCCCACAATGGCCATACCTCGCTGACGGTTCTTGAAGTAGTAGGGGGAAACGGGGATGGGTTTGGCCCATCCGAACACGAATCCCGAGAACAGGTAGGTGATGACGAACATGGCGGTGCCGATCGGGTCCAGGTGCTTGAGGGGATTGATGCTCAGCCGCCCTCGGTTTTTGGCAGTCGGATCTCCTAACCGATAGGCGATCCATCCGTGAGCCAGCTCGTGCATCATCATCGAAATCAGGAGGACCGGAATGAGGATAAGGAGGTTTGCCCAGCGGTCGCCGCTCATCGCCGCTTCTCCAACAGACGGCGAGCCGCTTCCAGCTCCGCCCGGCGCCCTTTGATGATGCCCTCCACTCGCAGCTCCTTCAGTCTCTCTAACATGCGTCCCACTGCGGGACCTTTCTTCATTCCCAGCGCCAGGAGCTCGTCGCCGCTGACGCTGAGCGTCCGATGGCGGATCTCCTCAAGGTAGAGGCGTAGCCGGGTCTCCGCCAAACCCGACTCCATGCTCGCAAGCGCAAAGACCAGCGCCTCGACCGGGGTCGTGTGAAGCGCCCGGTCGATCTCCCAATCACTCATGCGCTCTTCGGCCAGTCGAGCAGCGAGCAAGGGCCCGACCACCACCCCCGCTCGCACCACCTGGCTGTCGGAGCGTTTGAGCTTAAGCCGATCGAGCCACAGATACAGCTCATCGTGGCTCATGTTGCGGGTCACGGCGGCTAGGCGTAGCCGCCAGCTTATCACTTCGTCCGCGACAGCTAGCTCCACCACCAGCGAGTCGAGCTTCTTGACCAGCGCGACCGTTTTCACCCCCGTAGCCAGCTTGGGGTGGACTTCGCGAGCCACGCCGAGCTCAAAAAGCCGGCCGAGCGTCCAGTCCACGTCGGCCTCGCTGAGGAGCGGGATGAGTTCCTCGCGGAGCCTGACGCTGGATAGGTCGCCCACCAGGTGCATCTCCACGCAGCTCTTGGCAAAGGCCTTCGTCTGTTCGTCCATGCGAAAGCCGTAGCGGTTCTCATAGCGAACGGCCCTGAAGATGCGTGTGGGATCCTCGATGAAGCTGAGATTGTGGAGTACGCGGATGATACCCTCGCGCAGATCGCGAAACCCCCCGAAGAAGTCGATGACCGTGCCGAAATCACCCCCCCGCAAGGAGATGGCCATGGCGTTGATGGTGAAATCGCGCCGAAACAGATCCTGGCGGATGGAAGCATGCTCCACCCGAGGCAAGGCTGCCGGATAGTCGTAGAACTCGGTGCGGGTGGTGGCCACGTCCACATGGAAGGGCTCCCCGGACGATCGGAGCCAGGCCGGAGCTTCGCCTAGAATAGCAGGCGGCAGCAAGACGACGGCGGTCTTGAACTTACGGTGCGCGCGGACCCTTCCCCCGAGTTCCGCTGCCAGGCGAGTAGCGAAGTCGATACCATCCCCCTCTACGGCAATATCGACATCGACGTTGGGTTGGTCTAGGAGCAGGTCGCGGACGAACCCGCCCACCAGATACACCCCGGCGAAGTCCTCGGACAAGGCCGAGCACGCTCGGAACAGCCGTCCGAAGAATGGATGATCGGCCAAGGTCTGCATGGTGTAGACGTGAGGCTCGGCCGCCTCAGCCTGCTCCTGCTCCCATCGGCCCTGGTGGGCGGCCAGCACGTCGGTGCGGGTCGCGATGCCGATCACATCGGAGACCCGCGCAGTTCGTTCGGCCACCGCGCCGAAGTAGGCCTCATCGGTCACCACGGGCACACGGCCGATGTTCTCCTCGACCATAATGCGCCGCAACTCGTCCACAGTCGTGGCCGAGCGGGCGAAGACGATCTTCGTCGTCATCACGCCCTTGACCGGCGCGTGCCCCAAGCCGTGCCGGACAGCTTTGTCCAGATCGCGGCGGGCCACGATACCCACCAGTTTTCCCGCGGCCCGTACGCAGATGCCCGAATGGCCGTAACGCTGGGCGATGACCAGGGCCTCGGTGACCGGAGTGTTTGCTTCGATGAACCGTACCGGACGGCTCATTATCTCTCCGGCCGTCGGCACCCCCAGGCTGGTCTGCGCGAGCGTCTCTAGCAGCCGGGCAAGCACATCTGGCGCGTTCTGATGGCGCATGACGGCGGAGGCGGCTTGGGCGTGCCCGCCCCCATCGATCGTGTGAAGGAGGGCGCCCACATCCACTGAACCGGCCCGCGAACGTGCGGTCACGAAAACACGGTTCTCCATACTGACGGCCTGGAGCAGCACTTCCGCGTTGATCAGCTCCATGAGCTTGTGGGCGAGGACGCTCAGCCCATCCACATAGACCGGCACATCAAGATCCACGACGTGGACGTCGATGCCGCGCACCCGTTCGACCCTTACCGCGTCGACCATGCGCATGAGCACTTCCCGTTGCTCCCGAGTGAGGGCGCTGTGTAGATAACGCTCTATCAACGCCTGTGAAGCTCCCAAGCGCATGCAGGCCGCCAGCATCTCTGCGTCACGGATGGTGGTGCGGGGATAGGTGAGGGAGCCCGTGTCTTCGTGGATGCCGAGAGCAAAGATGGTGGCCTCCAGGCGCGGGACCTCCACTCCTCGCTCGCGCAGGATGTGGAGCAAGGAGGCAGCCTGGGAACCGTCGGTGGATAGGACCCAGTTCTCGCCCTTGACGAAGGGAGGCCGCTGAGGGTTCTCGGCCTCATGGTGGTCGAACACGACGACTTCGATCTCCGGACGGCCGCACAAGCGGCCTAGATCGCCGATACGGTCCGGATCAGCAGTGTCCACGATGATGAGTTGCCGGATCTTGCTTTGATCGATCAGTCTCAGGTTGAGGATGGGGAGGTTCTCACCATGAAGAGAGACGAAGTCCCGCACGTTGGGATTGAGAGAGCCGGCGAAGACGATACGGCCCTCCGGATAAAGGAGCGTGGCTCCCACCGCGGCGGCCAGAGCGTCGAAGTCGGCGTTCTGGTGGGTCGTGATGACCGTGGGCGCCTCGATCAGTGAAGGCGATGATGTCATGCCGGCTAGTATACCGGGGTGACCCAGGTTGAGCTCCCCCGTAGCGCCGGAGCAAGCGGCTCTTCCGACTGGAGGGCCGCTCGCCGGCTAGGGTTCTGCTGCCCCCCCGCCCCCCGAGGACCCAATGATACCCCAGGCCGACAGCAGGGCCGATATGGCCGCGGCGAACCCGCCCCCGGTCTGCGCTGTGGCCTCCAGGACTTCACTGTGAGAAGTAGCCCCAGCGTTCGCGACCTGGCAGATCATCGCGCATTCAAGGCCTTCATCGTGCGCCGCCCGCAACTCCCCGGCACCTGACATGCTCACGGTGGTGATGCCGAGCGCCCGCAGGACCGCGAGCTCCGCGGTCGTCTCATATTGGGGCCCGGGCACGGCCCCATGCCGCCCGGCAACGAGGTTCCGTGCAGCCGGTCTTCGCTGCAGCGTGGCAGTAGCGAGACGCTCGCCGGTCGCTTCTAACCGCGCTGGGTTTCCATCTGGGCTGGGATACTGGAGATCGATCACCTCCCGGGCGATCACCGTGGTCCCGGCGGCCAGACCTGCAGCCACCGCGCCGCAGGCGCTGGTGAGCACGAGACGGGGCACGCCCCACGCAGCGAGGGTCCGCACCTGTATTTGGAGTTCGCTTAGATCGAACCCCTCGTAGCCATGGATCCTCCCCTTGAGCAGGGCGACGCGGTCGCCGGCGCCCCAATCGACAAGAGCGAGCATCTGGGGGTGTCCCGAGACTGCGCCCGTGCGCCAATGGGGCACGTCTCGATAAGGGATCTCTGGGCCTTCACTCTCCGAAAAGGCTTGCGCGAGACCGGAACCCAGCACGATGGCCGCCTCTGGAGGCTTACCGAGGCGCGTACGCAACCATTTTGCTGCGGCGCGGGCCTCTTCGGGCCCCACTTGTCCGGGCCAGCGAAGACCAACGCCCGCAGGCGCCGACTGCGCCGGGGTGTAGCGTCGCCAGCCGCGGGCCGGCTGCATCCTGTCGACCGGGTCGCCGGCCAACGGCGGTTCTTGCCCGGTCAGATACTCATAGATGGTCGCCCCGGTGTCGGCGAAGGAGCCCTCGTAGACGGCCGCGAGTGCCTTGGAGGGCCGTGGGTAGAGCAACAGTGGCACATACTCGCGACTGTGATCGGTGCTGGGTGTGGTCGGATCCACCCCGTGATCGGCTGAGATGACGAGCCGGTCGTCGGGGGCGAGCGCAGCCACGATCTTCGGCAAAGCCGAGTCTACTTCCTCTAGCCCGCGAGTGAAGCCGACGGCATCGTTGCGATGGCCCCAGACCATGTCGAAGTCGACCAGGTTGGTGAACAACAGGCCGTCCGAGAAATCAGCCTCGTGAGACTCTCCCCTGAGGAGAGCGAGCACCAAAGCGAGGTTGTCCGCGTTCGAAGCCACCTTGACCTTGGCGGTCACTCCTCGGCCCGCGAAGACCTCACTGATCTTGCCCAGGGCAAGGACGGGTACCCCGGCATCGTGAAGGAGATCGAGATAGGTGGGGCTCGGCGGTGGGAGGGAGAAGTCCCTGCGGTCCGCTGTGCGGAAGAAAGCGTCCGGCGGGCCGGCAAAGGGCCGGGCGATTACTCTGGCCACCGCATGCCGGCCCTGGAGGAGATCACGAGCGATCTGACACCACCCGTAGAGCTGCTCGAGCGGCACCACATCCACGTGGGTGGCTATTTGGAACACGCTATCGGCCGAAGTGTAGACGATCGGTTTGCCGGTACGAAGGTGTTCTGCCCCTAGTTCGACGATGATGGCCGTTCCGGAGGCTGGTGTATTCCCCAGGACCCCTCGTCCGATCCGCTCCTCAAAGGGCGCCAGGACCTCATCGGGGAAGCCCTCGGGATAAGTCGGGAAGGGTCGCGCGGTCACAAGACCCATGTGCTCCCAGTGACCCACTGTCGTGTCCTTGCCGGCCGACAAAGGGGCCAACCGTCCGGGCAAGCACAAGGGCGCGCCCACCGGAGGAACGCCGGTCAGGGGGAGGATGTTTCCCAGGCCCAGTCTACGAAGGAAGGGGAGCCGGAGGTCGACTACTTGGCTCAGGTTGCCCAATGTGTCAGACCCGCCGTCGCCGTAGTCCGGGGCGTCCGGAAGGGCTCCGGCTCCCGCGCCGTCGATCATGATGAAGACGAATCGAGACATGGTGCCCTACGCCGACCGGGCTCGGGGATGTGCGTCCCGGTAGATCCTCTGTAGATGCGCACTGCTGACGTGGGTGTAGATCTGCGTGGTCGAGAGGTCGGCATGGCCCAGCATCTCTTGGACGGCTCGCAGATCAGCCCCGCCCTCGAGCAAATGGGTGGCAAAGGAGTGGCGCAAGGTGTGGGCGGATACATCGTCGGGGAGCCCAGCCTCGCGGGCGCAGCGCTTGATGATCAGGTGAAGCCCCTGCCGCGACAGCCTGCGCCCGCGCTTGTTGAGGAATAACTCGGGCGCCTTCAAAGTGCCGGCTCCCCCTAACAAGGGCCGACCACGCTCATTGTAGGTGCGCAAAGCCTCGATGGCTTTGCGCCCCAAAGGCACGACCCGTTCTTTGTCGCCCTTGCCCACCGTGCGGACGAATCCCACGTCCAAGTCGAGGTCCTGCAGACGTAAGCCGAGTGCCTCTGAGGCCCGCAGACCGGCGCCGTAGAGGGTCTCCAGTAAGGCCCGGTCACGGAATCCGCCGGGCGTAGGCAGGGGGGCAGCGATGAGCCGGGAAACCTCGTCGACCGTCAGAGTACGGGGAAGATTCGACTCCAGACGGGGGCTGGACAGGGTCCGCGTGGGATCGGAGACGGCTAGCCCGGCCAGAAGACGCGAGCGATAGAACGAGCGGATGGCCGCCGCTTTGCGAGCGCGCGTGGCCGCACGCCACTCCCCCGCGGCGAGGAAATCGCGGATCTCCTCCACGGACGCACTCTCGAGGGTGATGCCTCGCTTCTGGAGAAAGACCGCGAATTGGGTCAGATCTCGACGGTAGGACTCCACCGTCTGCTCGGCCAGACCCTGCTCCAGGCGGAGCGCGCGCAAATGCTGGGCCAGGGCGGAGTCTTGGTCGGGTCGAAGCGTCATCGCACAAACGCTCAGGTCGAGGCTACATGTACTCGATGGGCAGGACGTACTCGAGGGGGAAATAGGGATTGCCTGTCGCCTCGGCTACCTCGCGCATGGTCACCTTGCCTTCCATCACGTTGACGCCACGGGCCAGGGCCGGATCGGAGCGCGCGGCTCCCACCACGCCTTTGTCGGCAACAGCCAGAATGTAAGGCAGCGTAGCGTTGGTGAGTGCCAGGGTCGAGGTGATGGGGACCACGCCGGCCATATTGTCCACGCAGTAGTGGATCAATCCATGTTTGACGAAGGTGGGATCCCGGTGGGTGGTCGCGCGCGAGGTGGCTACACAACCGCCCTGGTCGACGCTGAGATCGACGATGACCGACCCGGGTTGCATCGCCTGAACCAGCGTCTCAGACACCAAGACGGGTGTCCGCGCCCCTGAAACAAGAACCGCTCCGATGACCACATCGGCCTTCCTGACTTCTTCGTCGATGGTGAGTTGGTCACTGTGAAGTGTCTCGACGGCGGGCAATTGACGCCTCACGGCGGCCAGGGAATCCATATCTATGTCCAAGATCTTGGTGTTCGCCCCCATCCCCGAAGCGATGAATGCGGCATTGGCTCCGGCGATGCCTGCTCCCAGAATGACGACGTTCGCGGCCTTGACCCCGGTCGCGCCCCCGAGCAGCTTGCCCTTGCCCCCGCTCATGCGCTCCAAGAAGTAGGCGCCGGCCTGGGGGGCAAGGCGACCGGCGATCTCGCTCATGGGCGCCAGTAGGGGTCGGCGGCCGCCTGCCGTCTCGACGGTCTCGTAGGCGAGGCAGGTAGCACCACTCTCGATCAGGCTCTTTGTAAGTCCCTGGTCGGGAGCCAGATGGAGAAATGTGAACAAGATGTGACGAGGCTCGAGCAGCAGATACTCGCGCTGGAGCGGTTCTTTGACCTTGACTATCAACTCAGCCTGCGCGAACAGCGCCTCTGCATCGGGGACGATGCCGGCGCCGGCGGTCACGTAGGCCTCGTCTAGGAAGAACGAGCCCTCTCCGGCCCCATGCTGGACCAGGACCTCGTGGCCTCTGCTGGTCAGTTCCTTCGTGCCGGCCGGGGTGAGGGCTACCCGGTACTCTTCTTCTCTGATCTCGGTGGGTACTCCGACTCGCATCTCGGCCGTTCCTCAGGTCGCTGTTGTCACGTCATCACTCAAAGCCCTCTCGGCGAGGAGCAGCGTCGCCATCGTCTTGGCATCCGGGGTCTCTTCGAGGTGATCAAGCAGCTGTGTCAAAGGGTAACGTACCACGCGGATGTCTTCGTCGTCGTCAGGCTCGGTAGGCACACGAGCCAGCCCACGCGCCAGGAAGGCGTGCAGGCGCTCGTTCGCAAACCCGGGCGAGGAAAAGAAGGATCCAAGAGGGGTCCAAATCTGCGCTACGAGCCCTACCTCTTCGCGCAATTCGCGCATCGCCGCTGCGAGAGGCTCCTCATCAGGCTCAAGGCCGCCCGCAGGGAGTTCCAGAAGGTACTGCCTGATGGGGTGCCGGTACTGCCTGACCAGGTAGACCTGGCTCTCTGCGTCGATGGCGACGACCACGACGGCGCCGGGATGATCGACGACCTCACGGAGAGCGGTACCACCCCGAGGCAGGGTGATCTCGTCGACGCGGAGGGCCACCACCCTGCCCGCGTAGACGGCGCGGGAATCGACCACCTCCGGTAGGTCACCGGCCGCCTCACCGGGTATGGGGTCGCGCGGGTCAGCCACGGGCCTGGGAGACCATGGGAGTTCCTCGAGGCGTGAACCCGGGCGCCAGCCTGATCATATGTAACACCAACGAGCACAGGCACTCCAGGTCATCCAAAGTGAGGTACTCGTCGGGGCTGTGGACCTGCATCATCCCTGCATTGAGGTTCACGGTCGGGAGTCCGCGCGCATTCAAGATGTTCGCGTCCGACCCGCCTCCGCCGGTCAACAGCCGTGGTCGCAGGTCGAGCGCCGCCACTGCCGCTTTGCTGAGGCGCACTACCCCGGAGCGCCCGGTCAGCACGAAGGCTCGGTATTCGTGAACTAGATTGATCTCGACATCCACGCCGGTTTGAGCCGCCCCTTCCTGGAGAGCGTCGACCATCGCCGCCGCGGTGTGAGCCAGTTTTTCGTCGTCGTGGCTACGACATTCGCCCCGCACCTCGCAAAAATCGGGGATGACGTTGGCCGCCACGCCCCCATGTATCACGCCGATATTGGCGCTGGTCTCATCGTCGATGCGTCCTAGACGCATGGCGGCAATGGCCTTGGCTGCGGCATGTATTGCGCTGCGGCCCCGCTCCGGCTCCACTCCGGCGTGGGCGGCGCGGCCGCGAAAGACGGCCCGGAGACCCTGCTGACTCGGAGCCTTGACGGTTATCCCCCCGACCGGACCAGAGGAGTCGAGCACCGCTGCGAAAGGACTGGCCAGCACGTGCTCACCGAAGTGCTTAGCCCCGACCAAGCCGGTCTCCTCCGAGACCGTGAAGAACAACTCGTACGAAGGGAAAGGCTCCCCGGCTTGACGGAGCAACTCAGTGGCATGAAGGAGCGCAGCGACGGCGGCTTTGTCGTCGGCACCCAGGATAGTGGGGCGCGCGTTCCGGAATACGCCCTCGTCATCCAGCACGGGCTCCACGTCGTCGGTGGGTTCCACTGTATCCATATGAGCACCCAAGGCCAGATACGGCCCCGAGTCGTCGCCCCGCACGGTACACCAGATGTTGCCGGTATCTCCGCCGATGTGGCTACCGGCGTCGTCTTCGTGGACGCTCACCCCTACGGCCTCCAAGCACGCAGTGACGGCGTCGGCCACTTTGCGCTCGCTTAGGGAAGGGCTCCGCAACCGGGCTAGACCGAGGAACAGCTCGGTCAACCGTTCTCGTGAGGGCACGGGAATGCCGGTCATGCGCCTACGAGCGGGCTTTCCTCGCACGCCGCCTGGACCCGCTCGGTCTTTGCTCCGCACCCGCACGCGATGGCGGCAGCGACGAAATCACGGAAAAGCGGGTGCGGTTTTGTGGGCCGGCTCTTGAATTCGGGGTGATACTGGCAGGCCACGAACCAGGGATGGTCGTTCAACTCGATGAGTTCCACCAGCCGCTCGTCCGGCGTCATCCCGCCGATCACCAACCCGGCCTCCACCAATGTACTGCGGTAGATGTTGTTTACTTCGTAGCGATGCCGGTGCCGCTCGTAGATCACCTCTTCGCCGTATGCTGCGTGGGCCTTGGTCCCGGCGACCACCTTGGTCGGAGAGGCGCCGAGCCGCATCGTCCCCCCCATGTCGGCCACGTCCTTCTGCTCGGGCAGCAGGTCGATTACCGGATAGTTCGTGGACGGGTCGAATTCCGAGGAGTTGGCTCCCACCATGCCGGCGACGTGGCGCGCAAACTCGGCTACGGCTACCTGGAGCCCCAGGCACAGCCCGAGGTATGGGACCATATTCTCGCGCGCATAGCGCGCCGACATGATCTTGCCCTCGATCCCCCGGATGCCGAACCCCCCGGGCACGAGGATCCCATCCGCCGCCTCCAGCCGGGAGGTGATCTCCTCCTTACGCAGGGTCTCGGCATCGACCCAGATCACCTCGAGCCTGCGCCCGTGATGAATGGCCGCGTGCCGCAGCGCTTCCACCACACTCAGATAGGCATCTTGAAGCTGTACGTATTTACCCACGAGGGCGATGCGCACCGTACCCGAGGCGTTCTTTACCCTCTCGACCAGGTCGGTCCACTCGTCCAACTCCAACGGGCCGGCCTCCAACTCGAGCTTGTCGACCACCAACCGGTCGAGCCCTTCATCGCGCAGATTCAAAGGCACGAAGTAGATGTGAGCGGCGTCGACACAACTGATAACCGCCCGGGGCTCCACGTCGGTGAAGAGGGCGATCTTCTCCTTCAATTCCTGGCTGATCGCACGGTCAGAGCGGCACACGATGATATCGGGCTGGATCCCGATGCTGCGCAGCTCGTTTACACTGTGTTGGGTGGGCTTGGTCTTCAGTTCGCCGCTGGCGTTGATGAAGGGGATGAGCGTCACATGTATGTACATGACGTTCTTGCGGCCGATATCCTTGCGAAACTGTCGGATAGCCTCGAGGAACGGCAGGCTCTCGATGTCCCCCACCGTGCCCCCGATCTCGGTGATTACCACGTCCACATCGGGGTTGCGCGCCACTCGGGAAATGCGTTCCTTGATCTCGTTGGTGATGTGGGGGATGACTTGGACCGTACCCCCCAGGTAGTCACCCTTGCGTTCCTTACGGATGACGTTGTAGTACACGGAGCCCGAAGTGACGTTCGAGTCGCGGGTGAGGTTCTCGTCGACGAAGCGCTCGTAGTGGCCCAGGTCAAGGTCGGTCTCCGCCCCGTCTTCGGTGACGAATACCTCGCCGTGCTGGAAAGGGCTCATCGTGCCGGGGTCAACGTTGAGGTAGGGGTCGAACTTCTGGATGCTGACTTTCAGCCCTCGGCTCTTAAGGAGGCGGCCGAGAGACGCGCCGGTTATGCCTTTGCCGAGCGATGAAACGACGCCACCGGTTATGAAAACGTGCTTTGCCATGCCTACCCCTACCGCGCTGGTGGTGAAACGGGCGGCGCATGGCCGAACAGCCCCGCGCCTTGCCTAGTCTAGCAGTCCGTCCACCGCCCTGTCTCGCAACTCGCGGGCGTGGGCCATGGCCTCGGTATCGTCGGGGCGGCCGCCCATCATCCGGCACAGCTCTTGGACCACATCTTCCCCAGAGAGGAGCGAGAGCCTGGTGACGGTGACTCCACTGCCGCTTGTCTTGTCGATGAGGTAGTGGCGAGAAGCGAGGGCGGCCACGTGGGCCAAATGAGTGACCACGATGAGTTGCGAACGCGCGGCCAGTTCGCGAAGCTTGCGCCCCACGGCTACCGCTGTCCGACCCCCGATGCCGGCGTCGATCTCGTCGAAGATAAGGGTCTCATTCCCACCGGCGCCGGCCAGAGCGCACTTGATGGCGAGAAGGACCCGGGAGAGCTCGCCTCCCGACGCCGTGCGGGAGAGGCTTCTCGGCAGCTGCCCGGGGTTGGCCGCCAACAGGAACTCCACCGAGTCGGCCCCTGTCTCGCGCAACCCCTCCCACCCGTCGCGCGACTCCACCACGACGGGTACGTTCGCCTCGATCATGCCCAAGTCGGCCAGTTGGGCGGCGACGACCTGCTCGAGGAGGGGCGCCGCCCGGCGGCGCCGGTCGCT
>JAZDLO010000017.1:0-14497 GCA_043801935.1 bacterium | reverse complement strand
CGCGAGGGGCGCCTCCAGCGGCCGGGTGGTCTCCCGGATCATCGCGGCCGAGTCCGGGCGTAGAGACGCATATCTGGCTGGTAGATGACCACGGAAGGGATGCAATGCAAGACCGAGCCGACAACCCACTTGATATGTCCGCCGATTCCGACCTCTCCCGCGTCAAGTTCGATTCTCGCGGTCTCGTCCCGTGCGTCGTACAGGAGTGGACCACGGGCGAGGTCCTGATGCTCGCATACATGAACGAGGAGTCTCTTCAGAAGACCCTTGAGACGGGCACTACCTGGTTCTTCAGCCGTTCGCGCGAGGAGCTGTGGAACAAGGGCGGTACCTCCGGCCACTTCCAGACGGTCCGCGAGCTCCGTTACGACTGCGACGGTGACACCTTGCTCGCGATCGTAGAGCAGGCCGGCGCGGCCTGCCACACCGGCGACTTCACCTGCTTCGATGGCCGATGGCTTATCTCTCCCGCCGGAGAGCAGCCCGCATTCCTCGCTCGCCGAGAAAGGTAGGCGGCCATGACATCCGGCACCATCGCCACTGCGCCCGCGTTCGACGAGGCGCAGCGGCTCAGCGCCAGCTATAACGTCATACCGGTCGCGCACCAATTCCTGGACGATACCGAGACCCCGGTGTCGGCCTTTCTCAAGTTGCGCCAGTCGGCGGGCTGCTTTCTTCTGGAGAGCGCCGAGCAGGGGCTTCGACTCGGTCGCTATTCCTTTCTAGGCGTCAAAGCCTGGGAGAGCATCCGCCTGACCGGCACCACGGTGACCGTACGCCGCGGGGGGGTCGATACCCGTCACGAACTGGCTGAAAGCGGGGGAGATCCGTTCGCCTTCATGGCGGAGCATCTCAGTCGCTATCGGGCGCCGCCGCTTGAGGGGCTTCCGCCGTTCGTAGGCGGCGCCGTGGGTTACTTCGGTTACGACTGCGTGCGCCATGTGGAGCGCCTGCCCGAGGCACCGCCCGATGACCTGGGTCTGCCCGACATGGCCTTCGTTCTGACCGACGTGATCGTCGTTTTCGACCATCTGCGCCATACCATCACCCTGCTCACCAACATCTACTGCGACGAGGAGCCCGACCTGGAGGCCGCTTATCGGGCGGCGACCGGCCGGCTGACAGAGGTGAAGGCCCGGCTGCGGGCGCCGATCCCCGACCCGGGGTGGAGCCTGGGACGCGGACGGATGCGCGAGGTGCCGGTCCGCTCCAACTTCGACCGGGACCGGTTTCTCGAGGCCATCGAGCGGGTGCGCGAATACATCTACGCGGGCGACGCCTTCCAGGTGGTGCTCTCGCAGCGGTTCGACCGGCCGGTCGACTCGAGCGGGTTCTCTATCTACCGGGGTTTGAGGACCGTCAATCCCAGCCCCTACATGTACTACCTCTCATTCCGCGACTTCGAGGTGGTGGGGTCGAGCCCCGAACCGTTGGTGACGGTGACCGGTCGCCGGGCCGAGACCCGGCCTATCGCCGGCACCCGGCCCCGGGGCGCCACACCGGCGGAGGACGCGGCCCTGGCCGACGAGATGCTCGCCGACGAGAAGGAGCGGGCCGAGCACCTCATGCTGGTCGATCTGGGCCGCAACGACCTGGGGCGCGTCTGCCGCCCGGGAACGGTCCATGTGGACGAGTTCATGGAGGTCGAGCGCTACAGCCATGTGATGCATATGGTGTCCTCGGTGACGGGGGAACTCGATGAAAGTGTGGGGGCCACCGATGCCCTGCGCGCGGTTTTCCCGGCCGGGACGGTCTCCGGGGCGCCGAAGGTGCGGGCCATGGAGATCATCGACGAGCTGGAGCCGGCCCGGCGTGGCCCCTATGCGGGAGCCATCGGTTATCTGAGCTACTCGGGCGATCTGGATTCTTGCATCTACATCCGCACTATCCTGGTGCGTGACGGACGGGCCTACGTTCAGGCCGGTGCGGGCATCGTGGCCGACTCCGACCCCGAGCGGGAATACGTGGAGACCGAGAACAAGGCGCGGGCCATGTTCCGTGCCATCGAACTGGCGGCCGCTCAAGAGGAATGGGAGTGAGTCATGATGATGCCGACGACACGAGAAAGAATCAAGCTAAAGCAGAGCTTTAGTCAGGCTAGCGACCGGGCGGGGTTTCCGGCCCCGGGGCTGAGCGACCTCCGTATCCTGGTGGTAGACAACTACGATTCTTTCACCTATAACCTGGTCCAGTACCTGGCGGAGATCTCGGGGGCGGAGATCAGGGTGTTCCGCAACGACGTGATCTCCGTAGCCGGAATCCGGGAGGAGGAGCCCACCCACGTGGTCGTCTCCCCGGGTCCGTGCACCCCAGACGAGGCAGGTATCAGTTTGGAGGCCATCCGCGCTCTGGGGGGCGAGTGTCCCATTCTGGGAGTCTGTCTAGGGCACCAGTCCGTGGGCCAGGTTCACGGCGGCGAGGTGGTGCGGGGAGAGGCGCCGGTGCATGGCAAGACCTCGTTGATCCACCATGACGGACGCACCATCTTCGCGGGCCTGCCGGAGCCGTTCGTGGCTACCCGTTATCACTCGCTGGTGCTGCATCCTGAGCTGCCGCCGGCATTGGAGCGTTCGGCCTGGACCGACGAAGGTGTGGTGATGGCTGTGCGTCACCGGGAACTGGCAGTGGAGGGGGTCCAGTTCCACCCCGAGAGCTTGTTGACGGTCGTGGGAAAGGACTTGTTGCGCAACTTCCTGAGCAGACGCGAAGCCCGGTGGAACTCCCCGGCCGCCGGGGGGTCTTAGGGGGGATTTATGAGTGCAGCGCTACACGCAGAGCCGCTCGACCGGTCCGGACCGGTCTTCAGCGACATCTTGCAGCGGCTGGCGGAGAGGCGCGATCTCACCCGGGCCGAAGCAGCTTCGGCCCTGGAGCAGATGGTCGACGGAGCGGTAGGAGATGCTCAGGCGGCCGCGTTTCTCATGGGCCTACGGGTCAAGGGGGAGACGGCGGAAGAGATCACCGGGCTGGCCGAAACCATGCGTCGGCTGGCAGTGCGCGTGGAAACGTCTCATGGCGACCGGTTGGTGGATATCGTCGGCACCGGTGGCGACAACCTAGGGACCTTCAACGTCTCTACCACCGCTGCGATCGTGGTGGCCGGGCTGGGGGTGAAGGTGGCGAAACACGGCAACCGGGCCGCCAGTTCGCGCTGCGGGTCGGCCGACGTGCTGGAAGCCCTAGGGGTGCGGGTCGACCTGGGACCGCGCGAGGTGGCCGCCTGTCTCGACAGAGTGGGCATGGGCTTCATGCTGGCTTCGCTCTACCACCCGGCGTCTGGAAAAGTGACCGGGGTCAGGCGAGCCCTGGGCATCCGCACGGTGTTCAATTTTTTGGGACCCCTGACCAACCCGGCGGGAGCTCCCAGGCAGCTGCTGGGGGTCAGCCCGCCTGAGTATCTCGAGGTGCTCGCGGGGGCGCTCGCGCGCCTGGGGTGCGAGCGAGCGCTCCTCGTGCACGGCGAAGACGGGATGGATGAGCTATCGGTGACCGGTCCCAGCACGGTGGTGGAAGTGACGAGCGGAAGAGTCGGGGAGCCCTATACCTTCGATCCGGAGGAGTGCGGGGTCACCCGGCATGGGCTGGCCGACTTGGTGGGAGGCGACCCCCGGGAGAACGCTGAGATTATTCGGAGGATTCTCGGTGGCTGGGAGGGCGGGCCGCGCGACGCGGTGTTGCTGAATGCGGCTGCCGCCTTGCACGTGGCGGGGATCGCGCCATCGATACGGGGGGGAATGGAGCATGCCCGGGCGTCTATCGACTCGGGACGAGCCGCTCGCGTTCTGGACAGTATGGTCGCCGTCACCAACGAGTTGGCGGCGGGATCGCGGTGAGCGCGCGATCGGACACGTCGGCCGGTGTCCCCACCTACCTTGATCGTATCGCGCGCACAGTCCTTAGCCGCCTGGAGGAGCGGAAGCGGCGTGTGCCGCAGGCGGAGATCGAGGCCATGCCAGGGCCTGGGCCGCGGCCCTCGTTCGCCGCCGCGCTGCGTGCCCCGGGTGTTTCGCTGATCGCCGAGGTGAAGCGGGCTTCTCCCAGTAAGGGCCCGATATGTCCCGGGCTGGAGGTGGGGTCTCTAGTGAAGGCCTACGAGGCGGCCGGCGCTGGAGCCATTTCCGTGCTCACCGAGCAAGACCACTTCCGGGGCAGCCTGGAGGACCTCCGTGCCGCGGTGGATGGGACCCGACTGCCTGTGCTCCGCAAGGATTTCATCCTCGATCAGTACCAGGTCCACGAGGCCCGCGCGTTCGGGGCTTCCGCAGTCCTCCTTATCGCAGCCCTGCTGTCCGACGAGGGACTTCAGCGACTCACGGGGCTGGCGACCGACCTGGGTCTCGACGTACTGCTGGAGGTGCACGACGGGACGGAGATGGCCCGCGCACTAGAACTCGACGGGGTGGTCATCGGCGTGAACAATCGCGACCTGCGCACCTTCGCGGTATCTCTGGACACCACTGTCGAGTTGGCCCGCCTCGTTGGCCCCGAACGGCTGTTGGTCGGGGAGAGCGGGATCTGGACGCACGCCGATCTCGAACGGCTTGCGGCCTCCGGGGTTGACGGAGTGTTAGTGGGGGAAAGTCTTCTACGAAGCTCTGACGTAGAGGCTGCAGTCGGCGAATTGATGCACCCTACCCCGGCGGTAGCTCAAAGGTCGATCCCTCACCTGCAGATAGAGGAGGCCTGAATGATCAACTCATTGTTGGTGCCTGTCGACTCTTCCGCCCATTCCCGGGCGGCCCTTGAGCATGGCGTGGATCTGGGCAGGGTCTACCGGGCCCGGATGACCGGCCTGTACGTGCTCGACATCCGGTATCTGGAAATGCCGCCGTACCTCGACTACTCGTATACGTTCGAGGCCGTGCCCCCCATCCTGGCCCCGCTGGATGTCATGGAGAAGTTCAGGGTCAAGAGCGAGCGTATCCTCAACGATTTCCGGGAGGTGGTAGAGCGGGCCGGGCTGCAGGTGGAGACACGCACCGAGGAGGGGGTCCCGAGCCAGGTGATTGCGGATATCGGCGACGCGCATGACCTCATCGTGATGGGAAAACGGGGCGAGCACGCCAAGTGGGGCCGCGATCTCCTGGGATCGACCGCTGAGAGTGTGGCTCGACACTCGGCAACACCGGTGTTGCTGGCGGAGAGCAAATCGCGGCCGATAAGGAAGGCGCTCGTGCTGTTCGATGGCAGCCATCCCGCGAACCGCGCTCTGAAGCTGGCGGCCGATCTGGCGGTCCATACCGCGGTCGAACTCAAGGTCTTGACGGTGGATGACGACGTCGCGAGGGGCACGACCACTCAAGAAGAGGCCAGGTCCTATCTGGAGCCGCTCGGCCTCCAAGCCACCTACGGCCTGGTGCCCGGGCGAGCGGCCAAAGCGACCGCAAGCGCCCTCGAAGACGACCCCGTTGATGTGGCGATACTGGGCATGCGCGGTCATTCGGCGCTCCACCATCTCATCCTGGGTAGCACAGCCGAGCAGTTGATGCGTTCGGTAGAGCTCCCCATCCTCCTCGTGCCATGAGCGCCGCGGAGCGCAAGGTGCGGGTACTCACGGCGGAGGGAGGCCGGGAAGTGTCTCCCGGGGACCTCCCGCCCCTTCTGGCCCGCCTGCGCGACCCCTCCTGCCCCGTCACCTGGATCCATGCCGAATTGCACCGGGCCACCGTCCAGGCGCTCGACGAGATGGGTCTCGACGAGATAGCCGTCAAGAGCCTGCGCGATGGGCCGGAGCGTCCGCGGGTGGAGGAGTTCGCCGACCACCTCTACGTATCGCTGTTCTTGGCCGACAAACCGGTTGGTAGAAGAACGAACGGGACTGCGTCCCCCGGACCGGGCGAGCCGGGGAGCGGCCTGCCCCGGCTGCGTGAACTGCGGCTGTTCCTCGGTCCGAAGTGGATCATATCGGTCGGCCATCTCGGTGATCCCGATTACGACGCGCTTGCCGAAAGGATGAAGAGACAGGTCTTTTCGAGACAGCGGGGAGCCAGTTTCGTCGCCTATCACATCTCCGAATGGCTGGTAGAGGGTCTGCAGCCGGCTCTGGAGCGACTGGACGACAGGATCGACGCCTTGGAGGACCAGGTGGTGCTGGCCACGGGGGAAGCTCCGATGCAGGAGCTCTTCGGTCTCAAGCGCGACCTCGTCGACCTGCGAAGGCGTGTGGCTCCTTTGCGAGACGTCATGCAGAGGCTCGGCTCCCACGGGGTGCTATTCGTGGAGCCTGAAGCCGAAGTGTACTTCCGTGATGTGCACGATGACGTCATGCGAGCCATCGAGTTGTTGGACACCTATCGCGACATCCTTTCTTCCGCCCTGGACCTGCACCTTTCGAGCGTGTCCAACCGTTTGAACCGGGTGATGAAGCAGTTGACGGTGGTGGCGACGATGTTCATGCCGCTCTCGTTCATCGTCGGCCTGTTCGGGACCAATTTCAGGCAGATGCCCTTCGGCAACCTGGCCTGGTTCGTGGCCATGTTCGCGCTGATGTTCATATCCGTGGTAGCCATGGTGGTCTACAGCTGGAGGAGGACCTGAGCCATCGTCGGAAGTGACACGACAGTGAGCCGCCGCTGGGGACCGGATGGTCTCCCGCCGGGGCCGGTGGTGAAGATCTGCGGTCTCACCCGGCTGGAAGACATTCTGTTGGCCCGCGCTCTCGGGGCTTGGGCGCTGGGCTTTGTGTTCGCCCCGAGCCCCCGCCGGCTCACGCCGGCCGAGGCTCGGGGGCTGATCGACCTTGCGGCCGCGGCCCGGCCGTCCGCCGAGGCGCCTCCGGGGTCCGCGGAGCCGGCCGCGCCTCTGGCCGTTGGCGTGTTCGGCGATGTGGCGGCGGCGGAAGTCGCCCGGGTTGTGGAGCAAGTCGGGTTGGACGCGGTGCAATTGCACGGGCGAACGGGACCGGCGGCGGCCGAGGTGAGAGAGGCGCTGTCAGGCTGGGTGTGCCCTCTCGCTCTGGGCGGCGCTCGGGGCGGCGCTCGGGTGGTCGAGGGCGCTCCGGGCGTCAGTGGGCCCATTCGGGGCGCCGGTGGCTCGGTCGCTCCGGCCCCCCCGGCAATGCCGCTCTTGATCATCCAGGCCGTCCCGATGGCGCCTGAGGGGGCCGATCCAGGCGCGGTCCGGCGTGCGATCGCCGCGGCGGGCGCGGAGGTCGACCTTGTCCTCCTCGACACCGGGACGATGGGGCGGTTCGGAGGCACGGGGACCACCTTCCCCTGGCGATCTGCCCGGGAGGCTGGGGGGTGTGGCCCTTTCCTTGTGGCCGGAGGCATCGGTCCGCAGAACGTGCAGGCGGCGCTGGAGGAGTCGGCAGCCTGGGGGGTCGACGTGTCGAGTGGGGTTGAATCGTCGCCGGGAAGCAAAGACGCCCGGCTCACGGAGCGGCTGCTGACCCGGGTCGCGGCCATGCGTAACCCGACCTTTGGTGTGACCAGTCTGGACGAGCGACAGGAAGGACCAAGAACGTGACAGTGCCGCAAAGGTTCGGCCCCTGGGGAGGCCGCTACGTGCCCGAGACTCTCGTATCGGCCCTCGAAGAGCTGGAGGCGGCCTACGAGAGGTACCGCGACGATCCGCGTTTTCTCTCAGAGCTGGGGGGACTCCAGACCGACTACGCCGGCCGGCCCACACCGCTGTTCTTCGCTCAACGCCTGTCGGCACAGGTGGGTTCTCGGGTGTACCTCAAGCGTGAGGATCTGGCTCACACGGGCGCCCACAAGATCAACAACACCCTCGGGCAGATCCTTCTGGCGGTGCGCATGGGCAAGAAACGCATCATCGCAGAGACGGGGGCAGGCCAGCACGGAGTGGCCACCGCCACCGTGGCCGCTCTCTTCGGGCTCGAGTGCCACGTGTACATGGGGGAGGAGGATATCCGCCGCCAGGAGCTCAACGTGTTCCGCATGAGGCTGTTGGGCGCAGAAGTGCTGCCCGTGACCTCCGGGAGCGGGACGCTCAAGGACGCCACCAACGAGGCCATCCGCGATTGGGTGGCAAACGTCGAGAACACCCACTACATCATCGGCTCGGTGGTCGGCCCCGCTCCGTATCCTGCGATGGTACGCGATTTCCAGGCGGTGATCGGCCGGGAGACGCGGGTAGAGATCCTCGACAAAGAGGGTCGGCCCCCCGATGGCCTTGTCGCCTGCGTGGGCGCCGGCAGCAACGCCATCGGTCTGTTCCAGGCGTTCCTGGACGACCAACACATCCGGCTGGTGGGGGTGGAAGCGGCCGGACTGGGGCTCGATTCAGGGAAGCATGGGGCTTCTCTGGCCCGCGGGGTGGGGGGCATTCTGCATGGCTCCTTCTCCTACGTCCTCCAGGACGAAGACGGCCAGATCCAGGAAGCGCACTCGCTGGCTGCCGGCCTTGACTATCCCTCGGTAGGGCCCCAGCACGCGTTCCTCAAGGATGTGGGCCGAGTGGAGTACACCAGCGCTACGGACGACGAGGCCCTGGCGGCATTTCAGACTCTCTCGCGGCTCGAGGGGATCATCCCTGCCTTGGAGAGCGCGCACGCGATCGCCTACCTGCTGCGGGGCGACCACGGGTTCGCTCCCGGCGATGTCGTGGTGGTGAATCTCTCCGGCCGTGGCGACAAGGACGTTTACAGCGTGGCCGAAGCATTGGGGGTGAGGTCGTGAGCGTGCTGACCAGCCTCTTCCGGGAAGCCGGACGCCCGCTCCTCATGCCCTATGCCGTGGGAGGCTATCCCGATCCGGATTCTTGTCTCGAGATCTTGCGCACCTATGCCGGGAGCGGTGCCGGTATCATCGAAGTGGGGATACCGTTCTCCGACCCGCTGGCCGATGGGCCCGTGATCCAAGCTGCTTCCCAGGTGGCGCTTCGGCAGGGGGTACGGCCGGCCCACGTCTTGGATCTGGTCGGCCAGGTCGCCGGTGAAGGCGCCCGGGTAGTGCTGCTAACGTACCTCAACACCATCCTTGCTTTCGGCCCCGAGCGCTTCTTCGACCGGTGCCGAGACCGGGGGATCCTGGGTGTGGTCGTGCCCGACCTGCCGGTGGAAGAAGCGACCGAGCTGCAGATGACCGCCAGGGCGAGGGCAGTCGACGTGATCTTGCTCGCCGCTCCTACCAGCACCGACGCGCGGCTGGCCCGGATCGCCGCCGCGGCCTCCGGCTTCATCTACTGCGTCTCCACCACCGGCGTGACGGGGACAAGGGCTTCGCTCCGCACCGATCTGCCCGACTTCGTAGCCCGGGTCCGGCGGCACACCGACCTCCCTTTGGCGGTGGGATTCGGCGTATCCACGGCAGAACAGGCGGCCACTGTGGCTTCTTATGCCGATGGGGTCATCATCGGCAGCGCTTTGGTCGACATGGTTTCCCGGAGCGGGAGTCTGGATACGGCCTTGGCTCGCCTGGGCGCCTATCTGGACGAGGTAGGCGCGGCCATGGCGGCGACGCCGGCGATCTAGGACTTGGGGTGGTCCAAGAACCTACTGGTTGAGCAGGATACCCTCGTTCTCTAGGTAGTCCTTGAGAGCCTGCGGTCGCACTCCGTACAGACCGGACAGGTAGGTCAGATCATCCTTCCGGATGGTCAGCATTTCCTGAGCCGGGTCATTGCGTAGCTGGCGCAGGAATTCGAGGTACTTTTCCAGTGGCTGGCGCTCTTCAGGGGCCAACCGCTCCAAGCTGTCGAGACGTATGCGCAGAGGACCGTTGCGCGTCAGGGTTCGCTGGAACTCCGGATCGTCTTCGATGTCCAGGATGGACATGGGTGACTGGCCATAGATAGAGGCCAGCTCGTAGAGGCGTTCCAGGCTGAGGCTGCGCTTGCCGCGTTCGTAGGCGCTGAGGGTGGAGACCACGAACGAACCGCCCGAGCGCTCGCACACTTCCTGCAGGCTCAAAGACCTGTCCTGACGCAGCCGGCGGAGCTTTTCCCCCACCAGTTCAGCGTAGCGTTTTTCTCTTTCTTCGTGTCCTTTTTCCATACCAAAAAGTGTAGCAGTAGTACGGCATATAATCTACTGAGGCGAAGCGTTCTCGTCTCCGCTATTTTGATTCGCGGCACCCGCGGGAATTCCTTTTCGACCCGCCAGCTTGTGGAAGAAAGTAAGGGGCCGAAGCCGGCGTAGCCGGCTTCGGCCCCGCAAGGACCGGGCGAGCAGGTCGCTTCTGACGTCTTAGTCCACCTCCACCATCGTGATGGCGAGAGTCATATCGATGGTGAACGGACCGCGCTGATCCTGGGGCACCATGTTCTCAGGGGCCTCGGTGATGGCCATCTCGATCTTGAGCGTGGCGATGCCGTCGGTAGAGGTGGCTCTGCCGTCGGCCGTGTCCACTTTGGCGGTTCCCCTGAAGTCGACGCCGCCCTCCATGGTCATCTTGAAGGCTACGTCACCGGCGTCACCGGCGCCCATGCCTTTGGCGATCTGCTGGAGCATTGCGCCCAGGTCGAGGGTAAGGTCCATGGGTACCGCGACGCTGTAATCGATGGTCGCCACCTGCCGCCCGTTTTCGGTGGTGACCGCTATCAGCTTCGCTTTGGTGCTGGCGGTGATATCCTGCCCCGTGCCCGGAAGAGGGTACGTGGAAGTGGCGGACCATTCGTCGCCCACCTTACCGAGGCCATCCTCGGGAAAGGGCACTGAGAACTGGTTGGTGAACTCGGTCGGATCGAAGGGCAGCCCCGAGTCGATAAGGCCGGAGGCCAGGCCGCTCTGGTCGGCACCCTCCACCGAAACGACCCTGCCGGTCTGGTCGACCTTCACCGTGATCTCTTGCGCGGTCTGGGTCCCCGGGTCGATCGGCTTCCCGTCGGCGGCTGCCTCGAGTAATTCGTACTTGAAGGCTACGGTGGCTACGCCGTCGGTCACCTCTTTGACCGTGGCGCCCACCCGCATCTTGATGGTGGTGTCCTTGAGGAGCGAGTCCCCACCCGCCTCTGTCACGCCCGGACCTTCGACGCTGCCGTTCATGACCATGGTCATCTCATACGCCCACGAGTCACCGGCGTTGCGAGTGTATTGCAGGGGAACCCCGGCAGAGGCCGCGGTCCCACATCCGAAAGCCACGAGGCTCGCTGCGATCACTACCAGGAGCGCCACTCCCAACAGCGGCGGCCGCTTCCTACCCCTCATACCTCGTCTCCTTCCAACTCGCTTGAGCCCGCACGCTCCGCCCGGGAGCCTCTCCTTCCTCTTATAACGTCGTCACACCGGTGCTACCTCTTGAACGGGGATGGATGGTGCGAATGGTGCGAATGGTGCGAATGGTGCCGAAGGCGGGGGTCGAACCCGCACGAGGTGTGAGCCTCACTGGAGTTTGAGTCCAGCGCGTCTGCCAATTCCGCCACTTCGGCACGTCACCGAGCCGTCATTATAGTCGATGAGGATGGTATCTTTGTGGACATGCGCGAACCTAGTCCGATCCCCGAGAGAATAGCCAAGGTCGATCCCATCCTGGCTGCGAGCACGCTGGCCGAGGACGCTGCCAGATACGCGCGGCTGGCGATAGAACTGGGGGCGAGCGCCGCTCGAGTGATCCAGCCAGCACAGATCGTGATCGACGAACGGGTAACGATGAAGTGCGCCGTACCCAAGTGCTTCGGTTATGGTGCGTGCGCAAACTGTCCGCCGCATGCGCCTCGGCCGGAAGAGGTCAGGCGGGCGGTGGAACGTTTCGGCACGGGCGTGGTCGTCCGCTTGGACGTTCCGCCTGCCGTCATCGTACGAGACCGGGCCACGATGGAGGAGAGACTCGCTGCCTACAGGACCATGTTTCAGATCGTGAGCGCGGTCGAGAGCGCTGCGTTCTACGACGGCCATTATCTCGCGGTCGGGTTCGCGGCGGGGAGCTGCAAAAGCACGCTGTGCTACAACGTGGACTGCACCGTCCTCGCCCAAGAGAAGTGCCGGCACGATCTCCTGGCCCGCCCGTCGATGGAGGCGGTTGGCATGGATTGTTTCGCCATGGCTGCCGCGCTGGGGTGGGAGATGTATCCCGTCGGCATCTCGGCACCGGCCGAACGCGTTCCCGCGGGTGCGCTCATGGGCGTCGTGCTTGTGGACTAGAAAGCTGGTCGTCGGCAGGTCCGATCGGCGGCTGCGGGCTACGAGCAGTATAGGGTCTTTGGATATTATCCCGTATGGTGGACCATCATTCCGTAGGATGGAAACATGCCGTCGCGACCACGATTGGAAAGCCGCCTACGTTCTCTCTTTGCCGGGAATAGTGTAGAGTGACACTTGAGCTCGTGCTTCTTCCGAGTGCAGTCGTGATTCGTCATCTCGGATCATTTTTGTGTTGCCCGCCAGGGTCCTAAAGGCGCGTCCGCGCACTCTGGAGTTGGGGTAGTCAGATCAAGAAACGTGGAGGTCGACGTATGGAGAAGCTCATCATCACTGTGGCGACGACCGGGGCGATGACCACCAAAGAGAACACCCCGTACCTCGCTACTGCTCCCGAGGAGATCGCCGAAGAGGTCTACTTGGCTTACCAGGCCGGGGCTGCCATCGCTCACATACATGTGCGCACCGACGAGGGCAAAGCCACCATGGACATGGAGAAGTTCAAAAAGACGGTCAGCCTTGTCCGCGAGAGGTGCGATATCATCATCAACATGACCTCCTCCGGTGGCCTCGGCTTCTCCGATGAGCAGCGCATCGCTCCCCAAGTCGAGCTGAAACCCGACATGGGTACCTTCGACGCGGGCTCCATGAACTTCTACCGGGGGGTCTTCCTCAACCCGCCGGAATTCCTCGAGAAACTAGGCACGGCCATGATCGAGAATGGCATCAAGCCCGAGGTGGAGGTCTTCGACGCCGGCATGGTCTGGAACGCCAAGCGTCTCATGAAGGATGGCTTTCTCAAAGCTCCCATCCACTTCCAATGCTGCCTGCACGTGCAAGGGGGAATGGACGGCACTCCCAAGAACCTGTTGCACCTGGTCGAATCCCTGCCCGAAGGGTCCACCTGGTCGGCTTTCGGCTGCGGTCCCACCGCTCTGCCGATCATGACGATGGCCATCCACATGGGCGGTCACGTACGCGTCGGCATGGAAGACAACGTGTACCTCACCAAGGGCGTCCTGGCGAAGCACAATTACGAGTTCATAGAGCGGGTCCAGCGCTTGGCCAAGGAGTTCGAGCGCCCCATCGCCAGCGTGGCTGAGGCTCGGGCTATCCTGGGATTGCCGCCCAAGAAGTAAGTGTCAAGCGGCTGAGCGCCATTGTCGCTCGACCGTTCCACCCAGCCCGCTCACAGTGCGGACGCCGGGCGGATCCACATCCGTACCGGGGTTTCGCTACTGGGCTGTCGACCCGAAAAAGCGACGACGGTCGCCGGATGCAGGAGCGAGTAGATGAAGAAAGTTTCGGTCAGCGAGGCAGTCGAGTATGTGGCTCCGAAGCATTTCGGCTGCACCACCTTGAGACTGCAGGGCAAGGATGAGACGGGGATCTCGAAGTTCTCCGTAGGCTTCTCGCATTTCTTGCCCGGAGGAGGCGCCGAGTTCGACGCCTCCCCCCCCGAGAAGGTATATTTCTGCGTATCCGGTGAGATAACCATCACCTCCGAGAAGGAAGAGATCGTCCTCAAGCCCTACGATTCGGTCTTTATCGGCGCCAACGAGGGCCGTGCGGTCAAGAACAACACCAACTTCCCCGCCAGCATGCTGGTGGTGATCAACTATCCGGCCTAGGGCTTGGCCCGCGGCCTCGGTTGAGATCATAAGAACTAGTCTGGAGGACCAAGATGGCTGAGCCAGTTCGCATGTCACCGGCAGAGATCAAGAACCTCTTCGACCTAACCGACAAGACGGTCGTCATCACGGGTGCCGGGGGCGCCTTGGGAAGCACCCTTGCCAAGGGGCTGGCGCTCCACGGAGCGGATATCGTCACGGCCGACATGTCTCTCTCGTTTCTGGACAAGGTCGTTGCCGACGTAAAGGAGGCTGGTAGGAAAGCCCTACCGGTCGAAGTCAACGTCGTAGATGAAGAGAGCGTCCAGGCCATGGTCGACAAGGCTGTAGCCGAATTCGGCAAGGTCGACGTTCTCATCACCGTGGCCGGCATCGCCGACCGGCATCCGGCGGAGGATTTCCCCATCGACATCTGGCAAAAGGTCATGGATGTCAACGTCAAGGGCACGTTCATCTGCGCACAAAAAGCCGGCCAGCAGATGATCAAGCAGGGCAAGGGCAAGATCATCACAATAGGCTCGGTGCGCGGTTTCCTCGGCCATCCCGGCGGGTATGCGGCCTACGGCACCTCCAAGGGCTCCGTCCACCTGCTCACACAGCAGCTGGCGACCGAATGGGCCAAGTATAAGATCAACGTCAACTCCATTGCGCCCTGCATCTTCTGGACCCCCTTGACGCAACAAGTTCTCGACGACAAGAAGCTGTACGAGATCTTCATGTCGCGTATCCCCTGGGGCCGGGCGGCTACTCCCGACGACTTCATCGGAACGGCCGTCTACCTGTCCTCCGCTGCCTCTGACTTCGTGACCGGCGTCATCCTCTCCGT
>JAZDLO010000154.1:0-3686 GCA_043801935.1 bacterium | reverse complement strand
GGGATGTGGCGCCGCCGGCCACGAGGTCGCAGGTGGAGGGGATCTACCGGGCGTGCCTGAGTGCGGTGGGGGAGCGTGAGTCGGAGCGCGCCGCGGGGGCGGGGCCGCGTTCCGATATACCTGGGAGATATTAGGGATTCGGCGCCATCCAGCGCCTCCGGAGGCGACTATAACATGTCATAGACTATCCCCGCGCCGGCGACTCTCCAATATTGGCCCCCGAAAGGCTTCGATACCCCGACTGAGTTGGGTGGTGGCGTGCTCGTCGCTCGCGGCGCTGTCGCGTCGACGGGCGCTTGGCGAGCGGACGAGCACGAGCGGCGGGGTGGGCGATGTGGTTGGCGCGGCGGCCGAAGATGGCCAAGCTCGCCGGCTGCCCGGGAGTGCCGAGGGAGGAGGGCGCGACGTGGATGACGCCTGGAGCGATGTGCAGACCCGCTGCGGGGAGTTGTGGCCGCTCCTCGGAGAGTGCCGCCTGCGCCTCACCGCAGCACGTGCTGCAAACCTTCTCGGCTACGCTAGCGCGGCTTGTCTTGAACGGCGACTACGTGAGCTTCATCTCCCACCGTTCTCGTCGCTGCGAGACTGGGCATATGTGATTCAGCTCCTAGGACGCGCGACCCCAGAAGTCTCCCTGGCTGGCTGGGCACTTCAGAGAGGGGAGGACCCATCTGTCTACTACAGGTTCATCGCGAGAGTAACCGGTCGCTGCTGGGGCCAGTTGAAGGTCCGTGGACCTGATTGGGCCATGGCATCAGCGTTTCAGGTCTGGAGCCCCTTTCTGTCTCCTTGACGCGAGTGCGTCTCGAGTCCCTTCCCTCGTGAGTATGACTCTACGGGATCATAGCACCAGGAGCGGCCTGTGCCCATCTTTCCCCGATCTGGGGCGGGTTTCCGGTGTGCCCGTGAGTAGCGACTCGCCTTCTGACATCGGTCCATATCCGGCGGAGAGTCTGTGCGGGCGCTGGCATGATGCTGTCGAGTTGTCGTGGACCACTGCAAGCTCCGGACCGACGGTCGCCCATTGTCATATGGCTGTTCACACGCGGATGGACCGGGTTGGTGTGCCACCCTTTTCGCGGGAGGCGCCGTTGCGCGCGAGAATCATGGGACAGAACCGTGGAGCTGTGCTTGCGGTCGGCGTCGTTGCTCTCCTGTCCGGGTGCAGCGAGCCAGGAATAGCGCCTGGGGAGCGGGGTCCTCAGGAGGATCTTCAGAGAAGCGGAGAGGTGACCAGTTCGCTCTGGCGGCGGGCCGGAGCGGAACTCGAGTACCTGGGAACCTCAAGCGGGCACATCACGATCACGAAGAACACGAGCGGGTACTCTACCGCCGTAGGGCGGGCGAGCACGGTGGTGCTCCCGCGCTCCGAGGTCGACTCGTTGCGATCATCGCTATGGCCCACTCTCGCCGCGATGAGCCCGAGTGGCTCCGCGAGCTCCAGTCACCCTGCCGCCTCGCGCAGGGGAGGTCCGTTCCTGCTGCGCCCTTCGTTTGGCGGCAGGTCTCTCGAGCAGAAGACAGCCGATGGCAAGAGCATCCGGATCGAATTCGCGGATAGTCCCCGAGGTGATGGACGCCCGCCTCTGGCGGTTGCCATCTTCGTTGACGGGCGGATCTTCGCATTGAATCGGTACGGGTATGTGAGGAACGGCGTGGGTTGGCGAGCCAGCCGGGCGAGCGTCACGTTGTTCGATTCGACCGGCCAGGTCAGCCTGATCTCGGAGCACGATCTCAGAGGTATGTCCGTGGACGCGTCGTTGTACAGGTTTGGCAGTGCCGGCGGGTTGCTCGACGGTCTCGGTCGCGTCTGTAGTCAACTTGGTCGGCTCGCGCAGCCCGACGCGCTCCACGCTGCGACGCTCGATGATGAAGGCCCCTGCACCTGGAAGGGAGTCGTGCTCATCGCAGCCGTGGCCGCGGAGGTCGTTGCCGGGGCAAGCCTGTCAGGCGCCTGGGCTGGTTGTCTAACTACTGGCGTGGCGTGCGGAACAATCCCAGGCCTCACGCTCTTGTTCGCGGCGGCACAGGCCGCCGTCGTGGTAGCCAATCAGGAGTATCTTGATTGCTTGGTGGCCCACGGTGGAGGTGGTGGAGGTGGGGGAGGTGGGGGAGGAGGGGGAGGAGGGGACAACTGCTACTGGGAGTACTGGGAAATCAGCTACGATGGCGGCGCAACCTGGGAGCTCTACTGGTCCGGCTGGACATGCTACCAGAACCAGAGCTGAAGGAGGTTGTGTGCGTGACATCGGCTGGTCGCCGACGGGTCTGCATGCCGCGACCTGCTGAAGCGCTGGGCAGACACGTGTCGATGATCCGCTGATGCGCGACCGGTGAGGACGGCTGCGCCGGTCGCGCGCGCGGGGGGTTGGACCGATCTTCCGGTACGTTGCCCTAGGCGGAGGAGCGTAGTGTGACTCCTGACTCGCGGGCACCTTGAGGCCGAGTGGGTGCTGCAGGCTCAATTCGGGCATTGACAGGAGACGACCGGACAGCCACTTCGTTGTAGCATCACCAAGGGCCGGAGGATGTGGTGACTCAGATTCCTCCGTCCCGAGGTGTGCGAGGACTCTCACACGAGATGCTAGCCGGCTGCGACTAGCGCATTTCGTGGGATCTCGGAAGTTGGCAACGCTGGAGGGCCAGAGGTCGTGATTGCAACCGGTATCTGGGCAGTCCTGTTCCTGCTGTTCAGCGTTGGGTTTCTGAGTGAGCGACGCTCAGGCCGAGGCGGGGCTGTTGTAGTCGGGAGGGCGGCCGCAGCGGGGGGGGCCCTGTGCATACTGCTCTCACGCCTGGTCCTGGCCGAGGCGTTGCAGCACGTCTTCATCACGATCGGGGTCATTCTGTTCTTCACCAGCATTGTGGCGGTGGTTGCCGGGGCAACGATCCGGTGGCGGAAGAGACGGCGGCGAGTAGTGCCATAGGTGTCCCGCCGAGCACCTCAACAAACCCAGCGGTGCCGGCTGCCGTGGAGCGGGCTGCCCCGCGCAACGCATCCGGCCTTCGCCTCCGAGGGAATGGCACCATGCGACTTGGCTATCCCGTGCTGGCCGCGCTGATCGCATCTTCCCTGGCCTCTCCCCTGAACGCCCAGGCGATACCTCCAGCGGACTCAGCCCGCCCCGAAGCCATCGAGCGTCTGTTCGTGGCGGCGGACTTGGAGCGCCTGTACGTACAGACCATCGAGGCTGGGACAGCCGCTCAATTCAGGGCTAACCCTGCCTTGGCGCCCTACGCCGATCTACTCCGTGCCTTCACCCTGAGGTACATCTCCTACGACGCCATGAAACCCGATCTGATTCGGTTGTACCGCGAGACCTTCTCTGAGTCTGAAGTCGAGGAGCTGATCCGGTTCTACCAGTCTGATTTCGGGCGGTGGTTCACCACGAGGATGGCGCCACTTGGCGTTCGGAGCAGTGAGATGGCCACCGAGCGAATCCGGGTCCACCTGCCGGAACTGACTGCCGAGATAATGGCCCGCGCCACGGCGCCGCCTCCCTAGGAGCAGGCGCCGGTTGGGACGAGGTCCGCCGCCGTCCCCTCTCACCTCTCACTTCTCACCTCCCTCACCTCCCTCACGCCCCGTCGTGAGTCCCAGTGGAATCCCTCCGACTCTTGCGTCTTCACCGGCCCCGCTGCACGTTCGCCGCCGTTCGCGCCAAGCCCCTTCCTCTCCAGCGCGA
>JAZDLO010000208.1:0-7541 GCA_043801935.1 bacterium | reverse complement strand
GATGCTGGCCATCGAGTGTCGCGGCAAAGCCATAGAGACCATCGAAGGCATCACCAAGGCCGACCATCCGCTCATCGAAGCCTACATCAAGCACAGTTGCATGCAGTGCGGTTTCTGCACTCCTGGCTTCGTAGTCACCGCTAAAGCCCTGCTGGACCGGAACCCAGACCCGACGGTGGAAGAGATCAAGGAAGCCATGGTAGGCAATCTGTGCAGGTGCGGTACCTATCCCCAGCACATCACAGCCATCCTGGAAGCTGCCGCGATCCTACGGAGAGGAAACGGCCGTGGCCAGTGACGAAAAGCAAAGGATGCTCGAGCTCTTCGATAATCTCCGGGCGGACAAGTATCCCCTGAAGGAGTATCAGAGCATCGGGAGACGCGGGGTGCGGCGTACCGATGGTTATGAGAAGGCCACCGGAGCGGCCCAGTACACGCTGGACGTGCAATTGCCGGGCATGCTCTGCGGGAGGTTTCTTACCTCCCCCTATCCCCATGCCAGGATCATCAGCATGGACACCTCGGAGGCGGAGAAGCTTCCGGGTGTGAGAGCGATACTCAGGTACGACGACCCGGAACTGCCCGCGGGCGCAAGCCTGGGTGGACACGAGCTCAACAACGTGCCCCCCCTTCCCCACATAGCCCATTTTCAGGGGGAAGAGGTAGGGGTCTTCGTGGCCGCCGACAGCGAGGAGCTTGCCGAGCTGGCTTTGAAGTCGATACGCGTGGAGTGGGAGCAACGCCCCTTCGTCCTCGACGTCGAGAAAGCCCTGGAGCCGGGCGCTCCTCTCTCCAACCCGGAATACAATCCTGAAGGGAATCTGAGCCCCAGGGACGTGTATCTCGAAGGGCACGGCGATGTAGAGAAGGGCTTCGCCGAAGCGAACGAGATCATCGAGTTCAAGTTCACCCAGGGACTGAACACCTGGGTCGGTCCGGAGCGCCCCTGCGGGGTCTGGAGGTGGAACGGCGAGTATGCGGAGGTCTGGGTCAAGCAGCAACGGCCCCACATCTGCAAGCGGGCCATCTCCACCTGGTTCGGCGGCATACCCATGAACAAGATCGACCTCCATTGCCTGTACCAGGGCGCCAGCTTCGGCGGCTGGAGCCAGATGGGCTGGAACCTGGGCGGTACCTACTGCGCGGCGGTGGTGGCGAAGCGGACCGGCAGACCGGTGAAGTGGTTCTTCAACCGGAGAGAAGACTTCTACGGCGGCGAGATGGATGCCGGGGTGTTCTATATCAAAGTGGGAGCCAAGCTGGACGGGACCATCACCGCGGTAGAGGAACGGGGAGTGGTGGTCAACCAAGCCATGCCCGTGTTCGGCATAGTCAAGCATTTTCTCGAGAACACCAGGATCCCCCATGTCCACGGCCGGACGGAAGCGGTGTGGGTGAACAAGGGGCCGAACGTTCCTACCCGTTGCGAGCAGAACATCAACTGCTACAGTCTCGACCTGGTGATGAACCGGGTGGCGGACGCCCTGGGGCTGGACCCGATTGAGGTCGCCCTCAAGAACGACGGCGCCGAGGGGCACGACACCGACTGGCTCAACCAGCGCAAGGCGGAGCAGGGATTCCCGGTGATAGACAGCCTGCGGGAGTGCGTTGAAAAGGGGAAAGCCGCCATCGACTGGGATAACAAGTGGCATGCTCCGGGGGCGAAGAGACTGCCCAACGGCAAGATGCACGGCCTCGGGTTTGCCTGGACCCATGAATGGGATGATTCCGCCGGCTCAAGCGAGATCGGGATGTATGTCGAACGCAACGACGGCACGGCTACCATCTTGGGTTGCCGGGCCGATGGCGGGCAGAACGCGGAGACCACCTATTGTCAGATCGCGGCGGATGAACTGGGCTTCCGGGTGGAGGATGTCCGCTTCAAGCACCAGGACGACGCCGGCTTCTTCACCATGACCCCGGACACTTCCACCAATCTGAGCATCAACGGATGGGCCGTAAGGCATGCCGCCCGGCTGCTGAAGCAGAAGCTCCTTGAAACGGCCGTCAGCCCCCGCGGGAAGACTCAGCTGGCCAGTTATCCCCCCGCCTTTCCGGAGAAGCGGGCGGAAGAGCTGGACATCAGGGACGGCGTGATCTACGAGAAGGCCGACCCGGCCAACAAGATGACGGTGGCGGATTTCGTCGGGCCTTCCGGAGCGCAGGGACCTCTCACCTCGCCCATCGGTGAACCAATTTTGGCCGGAGAAGAAGGCCTTTCGTATCCCTTGCGGCTCACCCCCCCGATGTTCGAACATGCCTGGCATGTCCAACGAGGGACCTACCTGGGGGTGCGACTCCGTTTCTGCCGTCAGGCCCATTTCATGGAAGTCGAGGTCGACCCGGAAACCGGGGAAGTCGACATAACGAAGATAGTCACCGTCAACGACGTCGGCAAGGTGATCAACTGGGACGGATGCGAAGGGCAGGCATACGGAGGGGCCTACATGGGCGTCGGTCGAGGCCGCACCGAAGAAGTGGTCTACGACGCCAGGACCGGCATCATGCTCAATGGGAACCTCCTGAACTACAAGATCCCCACTTTGATGGATATCGGCTCCGTCGAGACCATTCTGGTAGAAACAGGCATGGGATACGGTCCTTACGGCTCAGTCGGCATCGGGGAGTGCGTGGCTACTGTGCTGCCGGCGCTCATAGGTCCGGCCGTCCATAATGCCATCGGCAGCTGGATAGAGGGCTTTCCAGCTACGCCGGAAAGGGTGCTCAAGGCGCTGGGTAAGGGTTAGCCAAGACTGAGCTCAAATCTTCGCTAGGGAGACCACAGGGATGAGAAGATTCAGCCACGTAAGCGCCGAGACGATAGAAGAGGCGACCTCTATCCTTCAGGAGTACGGGGGCACGGCGCGGATCATCGCTGGCGGTACTGATCTGCTGGGCGAAATGAAGGACGGTATCCTGTCCGAGTATCCGGAGGTTCTTGTTGATATCAAGAGCATCCCGGGTCTCGATCACATCCGAGAGAAGGACGGTCGGCTTCACCTGGGTGCGCTGGCCAGGCTGGAAGACCTGGCCGTGGACGATACCGTGAAGCGGGAGTATCCGGCGCTGGCCGAGGCCGCCCGTAAGACGGCTTCCCCCCATATCAGGGAGATGGGGACTGTCGCGGGCAATATCTGCCAGAACAACCGATGCTGGTACTACTGGGTCCCGGACAACGCGTTCGACTGCCTGAGAAAAGGCGGCAGAGCCTGCTACGCCTTGACCGGAGACGCGAGATACCACTCGATCCTCGGAGCCGCGAGAGTAGCGACCACGGCCTGTTCCAAAGGATGCCCGAACGGCATCGACATACCCTCCTACTTGGGCAAGATCCGGGAAGGCGACCTGGCATCAGCGGCCGGGATACTGCTGAAATCGAATCCTGTCCCGGCGATAACGGGAAGGGTCTGCCCCCACTGGTGTGAAAGCGAGTGCGCTCGAGGCGAGTTCGATGAACCGGTCTCCATAAGGGAGGTCGAACGGTTCCTTGGCGACTACCTCCTCGAGAACGTGGATGAGTTCTATGAGGCGCCTCGACAGGAGACCTCAAAGCGGGTGGCGGTCATAGGTTCGGGACCGGCCGGGCTTTCCGCGGCCTACTATCTCAGGCAGTCCGGGCATGAGGTGACCGTTCTCGAGCGCAGTGAGGAGGCGGGCGGTCTCCTCGCCTACGGAATACCGCCTTACCGTCTTCCCAGGGACGTCCTCCGGAAACAGATAGAGGCCTTTGAGAACACCGGCATACAGTTCGCCCTGGGGAGGGCGATCGACAAGGATGGATTCGAGGGGCTCATGCAGAGCTTCGACGCGGTGTTCCTCGCTTGCGGCGCCTGGCAGAAAACGCAGGCCGGGATCGCGGGAGAGCACTGCCTGCTGTCCGGCGTCGACTTCCTCAGGAGTTCGTACCTGGAACCTGAAGAGATGGCCGGGAAGACGGTCGGGGTCATCGGCGGAGGGAATACCGCCATAGACGTTGCCCGCTCGCTGTTGCGACTGGGGGCCCGGCCGGTGATCTACTACCGGCGTACGAAGGATGAGATGCCGGCTCTGGCCGAAGAGGTGCGGAGGGCCGAGGAGGAGGGCGTCACCTTCGAGTTCCTGACCCAGCCGGTGGAAGCGGGTCAGGAGGAGAACGGCGGGGTAGCCCTGACCTGCTGCAGGATGGAGCTGGGGGAGCCGGACGCGAGCGGCAGACCCCGCCCGGTGCGCGTAGAGGGCTCGGAATTCGCCGTGCAATGTGACACGGTCATCAAAGCTATCGTGGAGAAACCGGACTACTCGTTTCTCCCGGCCGAGTTCATCGACGATCAGAGCAACCTCAAGATAGATGAGACAAGCTACTCCCTGGGCAGGGGCGTCTTTGCCGGAGGGGACTTTGTCAGCGGGCCCGCGACCGTCGCGGAGGCGGCAAACGCCGGACGGAACGCGGCACACTTCATCGACCGCTATCTTCAGGGCAAAGCCGGGATAGAGGAAGAACCCGAACCGATTTGCACCTATGCAGAGAAGTTCAGTGGTTCTTGTCTTCAAGAAAGCACCCGGGTCGAGGTACCGGAACTCTCGCTGACCGAGAGATTGAAGGGTCTTCACATCGAGGAAACAGGCAGCCTGGACCTGAACGCGGTCCAGGTGGAGGCCAACCGCTGCTTCAATTGCGGTTGCGTGGCCGTCAACTCGTCGGACCTGGCGCCGGCGTTGATAGTCTTGGGTGCCGAGATCAGGACTTCCCGGAGAGTCATCGATGCCCAGGAGTTCTTCTCTGTGGGAGTCAATACGAGCACGGTCCTGGATGACGGCGAGATGGTCCTGGAAGTCGAGATCCCCCAGCCCGGCGCAAGCACCAGGTCTCACTTCAAGAAGTTCGCCCTCAGGAAATCGATAGACTTTGCGATAGTCAATTGCGCCGCGGCGATCGACGTCGATAACGGTGTGGTCAAATCGGCCCGGATATGCCTGAATTCGGTTTACGGCCTGCCTTTCAGGGTGACCGGGGCGGAAGAGTTCATCGCCGGCAAACCGGTCGATGAGGCGAACGCCGAGCAGGCTGCTGATGCCGGACTCGTGGAAGCGCTTCCGCTTCTCAACAACCGTTACAAGATCCAGATAGCCCGCACGCTGATCAAGAGGACGATACTGGCCTGCGGCCCGGGCGCTGAAACGGATTGACAAAGGGTAATGAGCGTCAAGGTAAGAGTCTTCTATCCCGAGCTGCAACGTCTTGTCGACAACCCGGACGAGATTCGGGTCGATGGTGAAACGGTCGGCGAGTGTCTCGACGACCTGGTGAGCCGGTATCCGGGCGTCGAGAAACTGATATTCGATGCGAACGGCGAGTTGTTCAAACAGGTCTATGTGTACGTCAACGCAGAGGGCCTGCATAAGGCGGACTTCGGCAGGGCAGTCAGTGACAAGGACGAGCTGATCTTGGCGGTGTTGGCGACCGGGGGGTAGTCTTTCGCCCGCCACAACAGTGAATGGAGAATCGAACCATGGACCACTCCGAGACCTCGAAATACATCGTGACCGAGCTGAAGATGCCGGAATCCAAGCAACGGATCCACGCGGAGTATTCCAAGTACGCCACCCGCACCCTTTGGCTTGACGATGAGGTGGTCGAGGGGGCTTTTCACATGAACACGTCCTGGTACTTCAAGCCCGCCACTCCCGAACCCCACACCCACACCCACGAAGCTGACGAGATCATCGGCTTCTTCGGCAACGACGCCGCGGACCCCCACGACCTCGGCGGTGAGGTCGAGATCTGGCTGGAAGACGAGAAGCACCTCATCACTCGTAGCGCCCTGATCTTCGTCCCGGCGGGCATGAAACACTGCCCACTTGCTTTCACTCGCGTCGACCGGCCCATCTTCCATTTCACCACGGTCACCGGCGGCCAATACCGACAGGATCTAGGGGGTGTCCCGCCCGCGGAACCGACGGCTTGACGTCGCGCGCCGGACTGGTGACCGGCATGAGTGGAATTCCGGCGCGCGGTTCACGGCGCGGGCCCAGGCATGGGCCGCAGCCCGCTAGGCCTCGGTCGCCCTCTTCCTCGCCGGTAGCACCTTGCCGGGATTGCACAGGCCCTGAGGATCGAAGGCTTCTTTGACGAAACTCTGGGCCCGCAGATCGTTATCGTCAAACACCAGATGCATGGCCTCCAGTTTCTCGATACCGATGCCGTGCTCGCCGCTCACAGTCCCCCCTAGCTCGGCACAGACTTGGAGCACCTCCATGCCGGCAGCATGGACCTTCTTCTCGTCCTCTTCGTTACGGCTGTCGTAAAGGAACAACGGGTGGATGTTGCCGTCACCGGCGTGAAGCACGCAGTACACCTCAAGGCCGTGACGGACACCGATCTCCGCTATCAACCGGAGCGCCTCGGGTAACTTGGTGCGCGGGACCGTACCGTCCATGGACAGCTGGTTGGGAGCCAAGCACGTGAGGGCCCCGAACGTCCCTCGGCGCCCTCTCCACAGCGCCTCCCTCTCCGTTTCGTCTTGGGCCACCCGGACGTCGAGGGCGCCGTTCGCCCGGCAAAGCGTCACGATCTGCTCGGCCATGTCCTCCATGCCCTCGCGCAGTCCGTCGAGTTCGATGAGGATCACCGCGCCGGCATCGCGGGGAAAACCGCAGGCCATTGCGTCTTCTACCGCGTTGACGGTGAGGCTATCCATCAACTCCAGAGTGGCGGGGACCAGACCCGCGGCCACGATGGCCGAGACCACGTTGCCGGCGTCCTCCAACGATTGGAAGACGCCCAGCATGGTCTTTACCGTCTCCGGTTTCTTGAGGATACGCAGGGTCGCGGCGGTCACTATCCCGAGGGTCCCCTCAGAACCAACTAAGACCCCGGTGAGATCGAGCCCGGGAGAATCGACGTTCTTGCCCCCGACCCAAAGGACCTCTCCGCCGGGGAGCACCAACTCCATTCCAAGCACATGGTTCGAAGTGACCCCGTACTTGAAACAATGAGGTCCGCCCGCGTTTTCGGCGATGTTGCCGCCAACTGAAGAGACCTTCTGGCTGGCGGGATCGGGGGCGAAGTAGTAGCCAGAGGGCGACAGGGCTGTGGATACATCGAGGTTGAAGATGCCCGGCTGGACCACCACGCACCGGTTGGGGAGGTCGACCTCGAGGATCTTGTCCATACGGCCCATCTGCAGGACCACCGCGCCGTCCAGCGGGATAGAACCGCCGCTGACATTGGTACCGTAGCTTCGCGGTACGAAAGGGATGCGCCTCATGCTCAGGAACCCGACTACAGCGGATACCTCGGCAGTGGAGTGGACGAACACTACCGCCCGGGGGAGAGAGCGCTCACCATAGGCGTCGTACTCGTAGGTCTGGAGATCGACCAGCCGGTCGAGCACGTTGTCCCGCCCGACTATGGCTCTGAGTCCCCTAACCAACGGTATAGACATCCTATGGGCTCCTGGATAGACAGCCGACCGGGCAAGCGCTGTGCAGGTTGAACTATAGCGCGCCAAGGCTGGATTTCGGGTACGGCATCCCATACACTGGCATCATCCGGCATGCTC
>JAZDLO010000146.1:0-45158 GCA_043801935.1 bacterium | reverse complement strand
AACCAGGGCGTGGTTGTTGATTTTGCAATGAATAATGCCTGTGCTGCTGGGACCGGAGCATTGCTTGAAAAATATGCCATGCGCAGAGGCATTAAAATAGAGGATTTTGGAGATATTGCATTAAGAGCAAAGAATCCCCCTGATATTGATAGCACTTGTGCGGTTTTATCAGAGCAATCAATAATAAAATACGAACAAAACAATGTATCTTTAGAGGATTTATGTGCTGCCCTTACATTAGCAACTGCAAGAAACTATTTAGCAAAGGTAATTAGCGGCATCGAAATAAAAGAAAAGGTTATTTTTCAGGGTGCAACTGCATTTAATCTTGGACAGGTTGCTGCTCTTGAAACTGTTCTGGGAAAAGGAATAATTGTACCTCCTTGGCCGCATATAACTGGAGCAATAGGTGCAGCAAAATATGCATATGATACCTCTAATTTAGGTAATTTTAGAGGATTTAAAAAAATATCAAATCTAAAATACAATGTAGGACCTTATGAATGTATCAACAAAGATTGTGGAAATGACTGTAACATAACCAGGGCTGAAATTAAAGGTAAAGAAAAGATATTTTATTTTATAGGTGACAGATGCCAGAGATACAGTGCAAAAAAGGATGAGAAAAAAATAAAGCCGCCTAACTTATTTAAAGAAAGGCAGAAAATAATGGAGGATATATGCAAATGAGAGTAGGAATTCCAAGGGGTTTGTTATTTAATGATTTCTCCCCTTTATTTATTCCTTTTTTTAATTATTTAGGCATAAAAACTATTGTTTCAGACGAAACGAATAGGAAGATAATAAATCGTGGTTTAGAGATAGTGCCAGCAGAATATTGCTTCCCAATTAAGGTAGCCTATGGTCATGTTGATAATCTTTTGAAAAAAGGTGTTGATTTTATTTTTATTCCCCAAATTGCAACTACAGGAGAACCAACTCGTGGCTATAAGTTTTGTGTCACATGTCCCTGGACACAGTCTGCACCAGATCTCATGAAATCTGCACCAAAGTTTGTTAAAGAAGGCCTCAATCTAAAAAACTTACTTTCCCCTTCACTATTTTTTGACTGGGGGTTAAATCATATTGAGGATCAGATGAAGAAAGCTGTAGCAAAGATGGGTTATAACAAAAAAAATGTTAGGGCTGCAATTCAAGAAGGATTAATAAACAAAAAAAAATTTGATAAGAAAATTGAGGAAAAAACAAAAGAAGTCTTTAATTCTATTCAAGAGAAATGTAAAAAAAACGAACCTAGTTTTTTGGTTATGGCAAGACCATACACAGCTTATGATGCAAATGTGAATAATGATATTGTAAATAAAATTTTAGATGCTGGTTATCTGGCAACCGGGGCAGACTTCATCAAGACCTCCACCGGCAAAGCCCCGGGAGGGGCTACGGCCAAGGATGTGGAGCTGTTCCGCGATCTCCTGCCCGAAAGCGTGGGCGTGGACGCTTCGGGAGGGATCCGCACCGCCGAGGACGCCGAGCTCATGATCAACGCGGGGGCGGCTCGCATCGGCACCTCGCACGCGGTCGACATCATCAAGGAGTTCTCCTCCGAGAAGGATTGACGGCCGGGGGCGCGTTTTCTTGAGTTCCCGTTTCTTCACCACCGAGGCTCTCGTCATCGGATCGATGCGCTATCGGGAGGCCGACCGCATCGTTACGCTGTACACGCGCGACCGGGGTCGTCTGAGCGCCATCGCCAAAGGGGTGCGCCGTACCAGATCCAAGGTTGGGGGGCGGCTCGAGCCGTTCACTTTGGTACGGGCGAGTCTGTACTCCGGCCGGGGCCTGTACACGATCGTGGGGGTCGAGACCCTGCGGACCTTCCAGGGAGTGCGCGAGGAACTGTTCCGGATGGAGGAGGGGGCACAGCTCCTCGGCGCAATCCGCCACCTGTTCCCTCAGGAAGAGGGGAGCATCCCGGCGTTCAACCTGCTGGTGCGGGGCGTGGCCCGGTTGGCGGACGCGGCCGATGCGGCGACGGCTGCCGGCGTGGTGCTGGCCACTCGTCTCAAGCTGCTGGTCTTGCTCGGGTACACGCCCGAGATGTCCCACTGCGCCGTGTGCGGTGGCACAGGGCCGATGTACGGGTTCTCACCGAGCTTGGGCGGGGTGGTATGCGAGCAGTGTGCGAGCACGGGCGCCGCTTCCTGTTTCGCTCTTAGCGCCGGTGCGCTGGCGACCCTCTGCACTCTCCTGGAGACCTCGTTGATCGAGATCGAGCGCCTGGACCTCGACGACCGAGCCACGGCTGAGGTCGAACAGGTCGTGGCTCAGACTCTGGCATATCACGGACACTAGACCGGCCCGGTGCTGGGGCGCAGCGCCACCGGTCCAAGGCCCGCATCACCGTCCACCCACAGCACGTCGCGCCACACTTCAGACCCAGCACTCTCGCCTATGAGAACGGCAGCCGCCGCTCATAGTTGGGCGCTTCTTTGGTGATCTGCACGTCGTGCGGGTGGCTTTCCGCCAATCCTGCAGCGGAGATGCGCATGAAGCGAGCCTTCTTGTGCAGCTCCTGCACCGAACCGGCCCCTGTATAACCCATACCGGCCCGCAGACCGCCGACCAGCTGGTACACCACGTCAGACAGTGGGCCCTTGTGGGGCACCATACCCTCGATGCCCTCGGGGACCAGTTTCTTCTGGTCTTCCTGAAAGTAGCGGTCGGCGCTGTGTCCTTCGCTCATGGCACCCACCGAGCCCATGGCCCGATACACCTTGTAGCTGCGCCCTTCCCACAGGATGCGCTCGCCTGGGCTCTCAGTGGTACCGGCGAACAATGAGCCGATCATCACGCTGTGGGCCCCCGAGGCCAACGCCTTCACCACGTCGCCCGAATAGCGGACGCCGCCGTCCGCGACCACTGGGATGCCGTACTTGTAGGCCTCGGCCGAACACCCGGCGACGGCCGTGATCTGCGGGACTCCACACCCCGTGACTACCCGCGTGGTGCAGATCGAACCGGGACCGATCCCCACCTTGACCGAGTCGACCCCCCGCTCTATGAGAGCTCTGGTGCCTGCGGCGGTAGCTACGTTACCGACCATGAGCTGAATATCGGGATAACGCTCTCTGATATCCGCCAAGGCGTCAAGCACACCCCGAGAATGCCCGTGCGCTGTGTCGATACAGATGATGTCGGCTTGGGCCTCCACTAGGGCTTCCACCCGGGCTGCGGTGTCCTGGGCGACCCCCACGGCTGCGCCCACCCGCAGACGGCCCAGCTCATCCTTGCACGCGTCTGGGAACTCGATCATCTTCATGATGTCTTTGATCGTGATCAGACCGCGCAGTTTGAAGTCGTCGTCCACCACGAGCAGCTTCTCGATCTTGTGCACCTTGAATTGGTCGATGGCCTGATCGAGAGTGGTCCCCACGGGGGCGGTGACCAGGTCCTCGGAAGTCATAAGCTGGGTGATGGGCTTTGTCAGATCGGTCTCGAACCGGGTGTCGCGGTTCGTTACGATCCCGGCCAGCTTTCCGTCGGGATAGATGATAGGGACGCCGGAGATCCGGTATTCCTTCATGAGGGCTTCCGCGTCGCCGTAGGTGGCGGTAAGAGGAAGGGTGATCGGATCCACGATCATCCCAGCCTCACTCCTCTTGACTTTGCGCACCATCTCGGCCTGCCGCTCGATGGGCTGGTTCTTATGGATGATGGTGAGTCCTCCCTCCCGCGCCAAGGCGATGGCCAATGCCGTCTCGGACACGGTGTCCATCGCCGCCGACAGCAGGGGGATGTTGAGGCTGATCTTGCTCGTGAGACGGGTGCGGACGTCGGTCTCTTTGGGCAACACCCGGGATTCTGCCGGGATCAGGAGGATATCGTCGAAACTCAGACCCTCGCCAGCCAGTTTCTGGTCCCAATCGATCACGCTCTACCTCCTTTTCTGGTGATTCTAGCGAAAACGGCGAGTGATTGCATGAATGCCTCGCTCCGTGTTCCGGCCGTTCGTCCGAAGCCGCTTGGAGGGGCCATGGCATCCATCTGTCCATCCACGTCGCTATAGTAGTATGGTCCGTCAGCGTCCCCGACGGGAGGGACATGAGGTTTCGCTTCATACATGCCGCCGACCTTCACCTCGATACGCCCTTTCAAGGGTTGGCGCAGGTGTCTCCGGAGGCTGCCGCACTCCTACGCGACGCCTCGCTGAAGGCGTTCGACGCCGTGGTGCGTTTGGCCCTCGAGCGCGAAGTCACCTTCGTACTCTTGGCGGGCGACCTTTACGACGGAGAACAACGGGGGGTGCGGGCTCAGCTTCGCTTTCTCGAGGGGGTCGAGCGCCTGGCCGGGCACGGCATCCGCACCTTTGTGGTGCACGGCAACCACGATCCTCTGGGGGGGTGGTCGGCTGTCCGCCATTGGCCCGGCGAGGTGACCATCTTCGACTCCGAGGAAGTGGTCGGCATCCCGGTGGAGATCGCCGGCCGATGTGCGGCCACTGTGTTTGGGCTCAGCTATGGGCGTCGAGACGTAACGGAGAATCTGGCCCTGCGCTTCTCCCGGACCGGCACGCGCGACCCGGGGGCCGGGCTCAGGATCGGCCTGCTGCATTGCAGTGTCGGTGACCAGCCGGACCATTCCCCGTACAGCCCCTGTTCGCTCGCCGACCTCGTCGGTGCCGATATCGACTACTGGGCCCTGGGTCACATCCATCGGTCGGCGGTCTTGCGAGAAGGGGGGCCATGGGTGGTCTACCCCGGGAACACACAAGGCCGTAGTCCAAAACCGGCTGAGGCGGGCGTCAAAGGGGTGGCGGTCGTAGAGGTCGAGGGCGCTGAGATACGCTCGCTGGAATTCGTGCCTGTCGATCTCGTCCGGTTTCTCGACCTACGGCTGGACGTGACCTCTCTTGGCGAGGTCACCGACCTCGGGGGATTGCGCTCTGCACTGCTACGGAAAGCGGTGGAGCTGCGCGAGCAGAATGTGGGGCGCGCTCTCCTGGTGCGGACCACATTGGAGGGTCGGGGACCGCTGCACCATGATCTGGCGCCCGCCGGGGCGACGAGCGACCTGCTCCACGAGCTCCAGGACGCGTTGTCGGACGCCGACCCTCCAGTCTGGTGGGAGGGCGTGCGCGACCAGACCCGGCCCGACATAGACCTTGACCGGGTGCGAGCCCGGGACGACTTCGCCTCCAATCTTCTGACTCTGGCTGAGGCCGCGACCGACGACTCGATTCGGCGGGATGAGCTCATCCGGCTTCTCACCCCTACTGCCCCCGCCGATCTCGTGCGCCGCTGCGGGGTGCCGGCTCACGATGATATGCCCGAGTTGTTGGAGGCGGCCTCCCTGCTGGCATTGGAGGCCCTCGGGAAGGAAGCGCCCTCGTGCGCGTAACAGGCTGGTACGTGGAAGGTTTTGGCGTCCTGAGCGCTTTCGAGACACGCGACCTGCCGGCCGGACTGGTCGTATTCGAAGGGCCTAACGAGGCCGGCAAGAGCACCCTCCTCGCGTTCTTGCGCGGGGTGCTGTTCGGCTTCCCCCGGGTCACCAAAGGCAAACGGCCTCACTATCCGCCGTTGTGCGGGGGCAGCCATGGAGGGCGGGTCTTCTTGCAGACCGCTTCCGGCGAAGTCACGGTCGAGCGCGAAATGGGACACGCCGCGCGCATCCTCCTCGGTGACGGTTCGGAACTGAGCGACGCCGAGTTCCAGCAGCTCATAGGAGGCGTCGACGCCCAGACTTTCCGGACCGTTTTCGCCTTCAGCCTGGACGAGTTGAGCGATTTTGACTCCCTCACCGGCGAGCAGGTCCGCTCCCGGATCTTCGCCGCCGGGGTCGGGGGCGCCGGTCCTTCGGTCCGCCAAGTGGTGCAGGATCTGGAGAAGACGACCGGCCAGCTTCTCAAGCCGCGGTCACGGGACGCCGAGATCAACGGACTCTTGGAACGATTGGCTCAGCGGGAGCAGGAGTTGCAGGAAGCCCGTCTGCGGTCGGAGCACTACCCCCAGCTCTTGCAGGAAGAGGCGGTGGTCGGAGCCCAGCTCCAACAGTTCGACGAGCAGGAGCGCGAATCGAGGGCGGGTGTTGCGACGCACCAGCGCCTGGTGGATCTGTGGCCGGTCTGGGTCGACAATGAGAGCGACCGTTCCCGGCTCAGCGCTCTGGAGCCGGTCGATGAGTTCATACCCGATCCTCTCCAGAGGCTTGCGGAGGCCAAGCAGGCGCTGGAGGGAGCCCGCCGCACGATCGTGCGGATGGAGGAGCAGAAGCGGCGTAGATCCGCCGAGGCCGAGAGCCTCCAGGCAGAGTCGCAGCCGAGACTCTGGGAATCCGGCCCTGCTGTCGAGAAGCAGGTGGGCCTGCTGCCGTTCAACCGCGATCGCCTTGCTGAGCGCGAGTCCGTGCACACCCGGGTGCGGCTGGGTGAAGAGCGTCTACGCGGGGCCCTGCGGGAGTTGGGGACCGACGTCGACGAACCGGCCCTGGCGCTGGTCGACACCTCACTTCCCCGGATCGAGGAGATCCGCAGGTGGCGGTCGAGATTGACCGAGGCGGCCGATCGAGTCAAGCAGGCCGCAGAGCGCCTGGATACAGCCGTCATTCTGCGCAAGCGGGCTGAATCGGAACGGGACCGTCAGACAGCCGCCACGGAGGCGATGGAGGCTCCCGACGGTACGGAGCTCGCGGCCCGGTGGCAAGCGCTGCGGGCTCTTCGGGCGGGGTTGGCCGAGGTGAGTTCCAAACGGGCGGCCTTGGAGGGTCGCGTGACCGCGTCCGAAACGACGACGCGCGTGCTCGAGAGCGACGCGCTCCGTGCCCCATCGCCGCAGGGTCCGAATCGTCTGCCCCTGGGGCTGCTGTTGCTGGGGGTCATCTTGGGGGCCGGTGCGATCGTTTCGCTCACCGCCGGACGGACCACCTTGTCGGGTGTCTTGGCGGTGCTGACGCTGGTCGCCTTCGGGATCGCAGGAGTCATCGCGTTGCGCTCTCGTGGCTTGGCGGCCGTTTCGCACGACTCGGACCGCGAGCAGATCGTACACGCTGAGCTCGTCGGGCAGGAGCAACTGCGTGGCGACATCCACCGGGCCGAATCGACCCTTCTGGAGGCAGCAGCCGCGCTGGGATTGGATCGACTCCCGACTCCCCAGGAGTTGGAGCAGATAGACGCGCTCTTGGCTGAAGAAGGGCTATGCTTGGTCAGATGGCAAGACCAAAGTACGGAACTGCAACGGACCCAGGACCGCCTGCAGGCTTTGCTGCTCGAAGAACGGGAGGCCCAGCAGAGATGGGACCGAGCCGGGGAGGACGCCCGATCTCTGGGGCACCGATTCAGGAACCTGATGGACGACTGGGGCTTGCCGTCGACACTGTCCTGTCAGGGGGCGGAGGAGTACTTGCGGTCGGCGGCGGCGGCCAAAGCGGATGCATCGCGTCTAGATGAGGATCGTGCCGCTTTGAGTCGCATAGAGCAGGAGATCGCGGCCTGGAAGGACGAAGCTGCACGGCTGATCGCGCAGGCCGATCCATCGGAGGATGTGCCGGCTGATGTGGAAGTGGAGTCGGCTCTGCTCTCCCTGGCCGATGCGTGCCGCCAAGAGGCTGAACGCCGGCGCCGGCTGGCCGCCTTTCAGGAAACTCTACGTGAACTTGAGGTTGAGATTGAACAAGCCAAGGCGGAGAGCGAGGAGGCGCTTCGGCAGTGGGAATCGCTGCTCGCACAGGCCGCCGTGCCCGACGAGGCGGCTTTCCTGCATAAGTTGTCGGTGTTCGAAGAGCGCCTGGAGTTGAAGCGCCGCATCGCGGAGGGAGGGGGGCTTCTGGTCAAGCGGATTGGCTCCGGGGCCGAGGCCGACGCATTCCGCGACATCCTTGCGGGGGGAGAGGTCGATCTGTGGGAGGAACGTCTACGGGAGTTGGACCGTCGACTGGATTACATCAAAGCGGAGCGGGCCGAGATCGTCAAGCTCCAGGGCGATACCGAACGCAGGCGCAGAGAGCTGGAGGAATCGGCGGATATCCCCGGGCTCGAGACCATAGTCGAGGGATTGCGCACCGATCTCGGTTCCGCCCTGCGTCGGTGGAGGGTCCACACTCTCGCAGCGGCTCTGGTGCGGGATACGCTCGCTCAATTCACCAGGGAGCGCCAACCTCAGGTGCTGGCGGAGGCCTCGCGGATGTTCGAGCGCGTGACCGGGGGGCGGTACCGGCGCGTTCTCCGCTCCGTGGACGAGGAGGGTATCATCGTGGTCGACAGCGATGGTCGGGCGAAGTCGCCCGAGGATCTTAGCCGAGGAGCAGCGGAGCAGCTCTATCTCTGCTTGCGGCTGGGGCTGGCGGAGGAGTTCTCGCGCCGGGCCGAGCCCATACCATTGGTGATGGATGATGTTCTGGTCAACTTCGACCCCGTTCGAAGGCGGGAGACCGCCCGGCTGCTTCTCGAGTTCGCGGAGAAGCATCAGATACTACTGTTCACGTGCCATCCCGAGATCGAAGATCTGCTGAGCGAAGAACGAGCGGGAACCTGCGTAGTCAAAATGTCGTAGGCCGGGACCGCCTGCGACTACACGGGAGCATCGCATGCCTTTCAAGCGACATCTGCGATGGTCGAGACCTGGGTCTCAGGGACGCCGATTGGGCCTCGCGGTCCGCCTGACCCTGTTGGCAGCGGTTGCACTATCGCTTCACGCTTGCTCCTCGGGCGATGATGGGGGCGACGGGGCAAGTACCACTCCCTCGACCGCGGCGAATGGCAGTGGATCCAGCATCGCCGGTGGTACCACGACTGCGTCTCTTGCCCCGCCTGCGGGAGCGGAGTTAGGCCGAGAGACGACCATTGCCGGTTGGAAGATCACCGTGGATGCGGTGGGATCGACAGCCGAGGTCGACGGCGCGAAAGCGTCTGCCGGCGAGGAACTCCTGGTGGTGCGGTTCACGGTAGTCAACACGCTCTCGCGGCCGGTCAGCCTCACAGCGGAGGATCTCTCGGTGAAAGGGGACGGCGCCTCCACCTATCGGGCGATCGACACCAAGACAGGATTGTTCGCGCTGGCTCCGGTCCCGGCCGGCGGGACTGCCTCCAGCTTCGTCGTGTTCGCCGTTCCCACCGGCGCCAAGAGCCTGAAACTGCACTTCTCGCCTTTCATCGAGGGAAACATCAGCCCCCGCGAAGCGGACATCACCCTGAAGTCCCTGAAGTGAGGAGGGTGGCCCGGAGACCGATGACCGGCAAGGTCTGCCTGGTGACGGGAGCCACCTCGGGTCCCGGGCGGCCTGTCGCCCGCTGCCGATGTGAGGCGCACGAACTCGAGGTGGGACCCTGAGCATCGATACCGTCATCTTCGACATGGACGGGGTCATACTCGACACAGAGCAGGTATGGAACGCGGTGCGCCGCGACTTCGCCCTGGCTCACGGGGGCCAGTGGACCGATGACGACCAACCTGCGGTCATGGGGGCGAACTCCCTGCAATGGGCCGCCTACATGCGCACGCGGTGCGGGATCGATTTGCCCGACGACGAGATCTACACCGGGGTCATCCGGGGACTACGCGAGTGGTACGCGCGCGATCTGCCCCTCATGAATGGGGCCCGAGAGGCCATCGCCGGCTTGGCTTCGGGCTATCGCTTGGGGCTGGCTTCTTCTTCCCCCCGCGAGCTCATCGAGTACGCACTGGAGTCGGCCGGCCTTCGCGGATACTTCACCGCGGTGGTCTCGTCGGACGAGGTGGCGCGGGGCAAACCTGAGCCCGACGTGTACCGGGAAGCCTGCTCGCGTCTGGAGGCATCGCCGCGGCGCTCGGCGGCGGTGGAGGACTCCTCGAGCGGGATCCAGGCTGCGGCCGGCGCCGGCTTGGCGGTGATCGCCATCCCTAATCCCATGTTCCCGCCCTCGACCGCGGCGATCGGCTTGGCTGAGGTGGTGCTCGGCTCCATCGTGGAGCTCACAAGCGCAGTCGTAGCGTCTCTCGGACGGGGGGCCGATCATGGTGAGTAGAGATCGTTTGGACGAATTCCTCCGGGGGGGAAGCTGGGCGGTCGTGGGCGCGTCGCAGGACAGGAGCAAGTTCGGGAACATCACCTTCCGAGAGTTGAAGAGGCGGGGCAAGAAGGTGTATCCGGTGAACCGGAAGGCGGCCGAGGTGGAGGGAGAGGTCTGCTATCCGAGCCTGTCCGCCTTGCCGGAAAAGGTGGATCGGGTCTTGATCGTGGTGCCGCCGAAGCAGGGCGAGAGGGTGGTGCAAGAGGCGGCTGAATCCGGCATCAACAGCGTGTGGTTCCAACCAGGGGCGGAGTGCGAAGCTGCCATGGTGTACTGCGAGGCCCATGGGATGGAGGCCGTCTCGGGCCACTGCATCCTGCAGACGAGGTGAGGCACCGGCCACCTGAGTCAGAGAAGGAGCACTGCTCGAAAATCGTTGACGTTCGTACGAGTGGGACCCGTCGTCAGTAGATCGCCCAGCTTCTCGAAGAAGCCGTGGCTGTCGTTGGCCTCTAAGAACAACCGCGGGTCGAGGCCACCGGCAGCTGCCAGCTGCAGGGTGTCGGGGCGCAGGAAGGCCCCGGCGTTGGCTTCTGTGCCGTCGATGCCGTCGGTGTCGGCCGCCAAGGCGAAGACGCCTGGGGCGGCGCCCCCAGCCGTCTCCAAGGCCAGTCCCAAGGCTAGTAGGTATTCGGTGTTGCGCCCCCCTCGTCCCTCACCTCTCACCGTGACGGTCGTCTCACCGCCGGAAAGAAGCACTGCCGGAGGTCCGTCCGCCCCGCGCCGACGCCGGATAGTCCGGATCAGATCGGCGTGTGCGGCGGCCAGCGCTCGGGCTTCACCTTGCAGGGTGGCGCCGAGCACGATGGGCTCGAGGCCGGCGGCCTGGGCTCGTGCCGCCGCGGCCTCCAGAGCTTCGCCCGGGGTGGCCAGCATGACGGTCTCCCCCTTCGCAAGTCGGGGATCCCCGGGTTTGGGGGTCTCATCGGCGGCCTCTTCCAGGTGGCGGCGCACGGCATCGGGGAGGAGCAGACGGTGGCGTTCGGCCACTGCACGAGCGTCGGCGAAGGTGGTGGGATCGGCGACGGTGGGGCCTGAGGCGATCACGGCCGGGTCGTCCCCGGGGACATCGGAGATCAGGAAGGTGCGGACGGGGGCGGGAGAGCAGGCGACGCCCAGCCGACCGCCCGTGATAGCGGAAAGGTGCTTGCGCATGCAGTTGATGTCGTCGATCGCCGCGCCGGAGACCAGCAGCTGCCGATTGACATCCTGGAGGTCGGCAATGGTCAGCCCGGGCGCCGGTAGGGTGAGAAGCGCCGAGCCTCCACCGCTGAACAAAGCGAAGACAAGGTCATGGACCGACAACCCCCGGACCAGGTCGAGCATCCGTGCCGCGGCGCCGGCACCGGCCGAGTCGGGGAACGGGTGGCCCGCTTCGATGACTTCCACCCTTCGGCACGGGAGGCCATGTCCATAGCGGGTGACGACCAGCCCAGAGAGGGGGGCGGTCCAATTATCCTCCGCCGCTTTGGCCATGGCTGCGGCTGCTTTGCCCGCGCCCACCACGAGGGTGCGACCCCGAGGCGGGTGTGGTAGGCATGGAGGCAGGAGGCGGGCAGGAGTCGCCTTTTCCACCATCGCCCTGAAGAGCGTCAGCAGGAGCCGCTGGGGATCGTGGTGAACCATGATGTCGTAAGATGATCTCACCGTCATCAGAATAGTCTCACGAAGGGGACGGCGCTGCAGATGGTACACGTTACCGAAGGGCTCGATATCCCGGATGGAGAGCTTGTATTCACCACGTCGCGCAGCAGCGGACCCGGCGGCCAGAACGTCAACAAGGTGAACACTCGAGTGACCTTGCTGTTCGACGTGGAAAAGGCGCCCAGTCTGTCGGCGCGGCAGCGGACGCTGCTGCGGGAGCGCCTTCCGGGACGGATCAGCAAGGACGGGATCCTGCGGGTGGTGTCACAGCGCCATCGCACCCAAATGGCCAACCGTGAGGCCGTGGTGCAGCGGTTCGCCGACCTGTTACGCGACGCTTTGGTGGAGGCGCCGGCGCGCATACCGGTCGCTCTTCCTGGGGCGGTGAACGAGAAGCGTCTGCAGGAGAAACGCCGTCGGAGCCGTATCAAGCGGGAGCGGGCCGTGGATCGTGATCTCGACGATTAGCTCCGGTCGGCGACCACCAGCGGCCAACCTCTATACTAGGCAAGGCGGCAGTGAGCGGCGCGCCTTCCCATGCCACGATGCGGCCGCCTTCAGCGACGCGAATGAGGTGATCAACGCGCAGATGATGGATTCGGTCGGCCACAAGGTCCGTCGGCTCCTCGACCAAGGGGTGGTGGTCCACTGCCCCGGGACGGTGGACGCGGCCGACAGCCTCGACCCGGGGCGCATCGCTCCCGGGGTCGTCATCCACGCCGGCTGTCGCCTGCGGGGCGCCAATACCTCGATAGGACCCGGATCGGTGATCGGCGAGGAGGCTCCGGCTACAATCGATGATTGCCAGCTGGGTCGGGGGGTGTCACTCAAAGGAGGATATTTCTCGGAATCCACCTTCCTCGACGGGTCGAGCGTGGGTAGCTGCGCCCACGTACGGCCGGGCACCCTCCTCGAAGAAGGGGCGAGCGCGGCCCACGCCGTCGGGTTCAAGCAAACGGTCCTTTTTCCTTTTGTGACCGTGGGCAGTCTCGTCAACCTGTGCGACTGTCTGGTTTCGGGGGGGACCGGACGGGCGGATCACAGCGAGATCGGCTCGTCGTACATCCATTTCAATTTCACCCCTCATCAGGACAAGGCGACGGCATCGTTGCTCGGCGATGTGCCGCGCGGGGTCATGCTCGATCGACCGCCGATCTTTCTTGGCGGCCAAGGCGGGCTGGTCGGGCCGGCCCGGCTGGCTTTCGGGACAGTGGTGGCCGCGGGAGTGACCTGTCGGCAGGACATCCTGGAGGAGAACCAGCTCTTTGCCGGCCGGGCTGTCGGCGGGGGAGGTACGCGGGCCTATAGCAACGGGGTATACGTGGGCATCGAGCGCCTGATGTCGAACAACCTTCACTACATCGGGAACATCCGAGCGTTGCAGGCCTGGTATCAGCTGGTGCGAAAACCGCTGATGACCGGTGTTCCCTGCCAGGAGGCGTGCTACGCGGGAGCGACGGCGCGACTTGCCCTCATCTTCGAGGAGCGGGTCACCCGGCTTGGGGAGGTAGCTGCACGCATGGCCGGAGCCCTGACCCAGTCGGAGACCGGGAAGCGTCCGAGCCCGGGGGCGGCCGCGGTCCGTTCATACGCAGAACTCGTCGATTCGTGGCCGGCTGTCGAGGCGCGATTGCGAGCCGGGACCCCTGACGCCATCGGAGAGAGAGAGCGGGAGGCGTTCTTGGACGAGTGGCGAGGAATCCCTTCCCTCACCCCGTATCCCGAGGCGGTGGCCTCGCTCAGCCCGGCCGGGCGAGCCGCAGGTAGCACGTGGTTGCAGGCTCTGGTGGATGAGGTGGCCGTCGGGGCATACGAGATCTATTCGGGGCCACGCGGCTCGGCGGCGGGGGCGTGACGGATGGCTGGGACGCGCCTTTTCGGCACCGATGGCATCCGCGGCCAAGCCAACCAGGCTCCCATGACTACAGAGATGGCTATGGCTGTGGGCCGGGCGGTGGCACAGTACTGCCGGGGGGTGAACGGCGCGTCTCCGCGGGTGGTGGTGGGACGAGACACGCGTCTGAGCGGACCGATGCTGGAATGCGCTGTGGCGGCCGGCATATGCTCGGCCGGCGGAGACGTGTACCGGGCCGGCGTGCTGCCCACCCCGGGGGTGGCCTTCCTGACCAGAGATACAGACGCCGACGCGGGCGTCGTCATTTCCGCCTCCCACAACCCCTATCGTGACAACGGCATCAAGATCTTCTCGGAGCGGGGTCGCAAACTCACCGACGCCCAGGAAGATCGTATCGAGGCCTTGATCCCACCCGCCCTCTGTGGGGACCCGACGGTCTTCGGGGGCGAGGTGGGCACGACGCACGAGATCGCTCAGGCCGCAAGCCGCTATGTGACCTTCTGCATGCGGGCCTTCCCTAGCCCGAGCCTGGAAGGGATGCGGCTTGTCCTCGATTGCGCTCACGGGGCGACCTATCAGGTAGCTCCGGCGGTCTTTCTCGGCCTGGGTGCCAAGGTGACCGTCATCAATCATGAGCCTAACGGCGTCAACATCAACCAAGATTGCGGATCCGAGCATACCGACGGCCTGAGCGCCAAGGTGCGCGAACTAGGGGCCGATGTGGGTCTGGCCTTCGACGGAGATGGAGACCGGCTGATCGCCGTCGATGAGAATGGGATACGTCTGACCGGCGATCAGGTCATCGCTGTTTGTGCCCGGATGTACAAGGATCGAGGATGGCTCGACAACGACCTGGTGGTCACCACGGTCATGAGCAACTTCGGCCTGAGGCCTGCTCTGCAGCGACTTGGCATAGAGCATCTGACCAGCGAGGTGGGGGACCGGTATGTTCTCGAACTGATGGCCGAGCGACACGCCGCGCTGGGGGGGGAAGATTCCGGCCACCTCATCTTCGGCCGATATCACACTACCGGCGACGGCATAGTGGCGGCCCTTCAGTTGCTTGGAGCGGTGCGCTTCTACGATCGACCGCTGTCCGACCTGGCCGCGACGATGGTCGTTTTCCCCCAGACCATGGTAAACGTGGAGGTGGTCGCTAAGCCGCCTCTCGAAGATATCCCCGGCCTGGACCAGGCGATCGCCGAGGCGGAGGCGGAACTGGGAGAGCAGGGCCGTCTCCTCATCCGGTACTCGGGCACTCAGGCCATATGCAGGGTCATGGTTGAGGGTCCGGCACCGGAGATGACCGACCGGCTCGCGAGCAGACTGGCCGGAGTCATATGCAGCGAGATCGGTGGGAGCTGAGACGGAGGGCGCATCTCTGATAGCCCGGGCGGCCGGGCGGCCTTGACCGGCGGCCGGGGACCCTGATCAGTAGATTTCGTCGCCTTCGTCGCTGGTGTAGAAGAGGTTGAGGAACTGGCTGCCTGACTGCTCTCCTCCGACCTTGCGCAGGGTCTGTTCGGCCTCGGCTCGAAAAAGGGTGGCCTTCTCTTCCATCTCGGCCAGCTTGGCCGGGATCCGCCTTTGGGCCAACATGCGCTGGATGCTCGAGAAAACCTCCGGGCTGCCGTGCAGCAACTCGCCCTCGGCCAGGATCTTGCAGGCTACCATGTGCTCGAAAGTCTCGAAGGCCACCTGGCGGCGGACGGTGGCGAGATCCTTGATCAGGTAGTCGATCTCTTCCCGGTAGCTGGGGCTGACCAGCAGGAAGTGCTTCTTCTGGTAGATGGCGTCGTCCAAGGTTTCACGCACTGCCGGATCGAAATCGTCGCTGGTCACGATGACGATGTCGAGGTCGGAACCGCGCACCAGTTTGCCGGTGCTGCGCTCCGGACGGGGCACGCGGTGGGCCATGTCGTAGGTGATATCACCTGCCAAGATGAAGCAGGCGTGCTCGCGCACCATGCTGCGCGCAGCCAGACTCTCGACCACCGTGGCCACAGTTTGAGCCGCGAGGTGCCGCTTGGCGTCACTGATGCGCCGTATCTCTGCGGTCAGAGCGGCGGCCCGTTCTTCGAGCCGGTCGTGGCTACTGGCGAGGTCGAGAAGGGTGTATGTGAGGAACTCCCGTCGTATGGAAGGAGAGAGCCGGGCGTATCCGGAGACGGCGCGGTCGAGGCGGAGGAAACGACGTCCCAGCACCCGGGCCAGTACGCGCGAGCTGGTGGAGCAGAATCTCCAGAGATCGAGAGGCTCGACCTCGACCTTGTCCAGCAGTTCCGAGCCTGTGAGAGGTCCGTGCTCGCGGAGAGAGAAGATGATCGCCGCTTCGCTCACGGCGCGACCGGGGAACCCAGTTCGCCCACGGCGGCGAACATGAACCGGCCGATCTCCTCTGTGTGGACGTTGTCGAAGAAAGGAGCGAGCTTCTGAACGACTTCCTCCTTGGTGAAGCGGAGGTCTGCAGGGGGCCCGCTCTCCCACGACTCCGGATCTCTACGCCAGTCGATCACCACGAGTCTGCCCCGGGACCGCAGGATGTGGAGCAGCTTAGGTAGGCCTACGCTGCCACCGGTCTCGTGGAAACTGACGATCGAGCAGGCCACGTCGACGCTCGCAGCAGGTAGCGGGAGATCGTTTATGTCGCCAAGGACCAACTGAACGTTTGGGGGGAGGCCTCGCTCGCGATAGAAGTCGTGCATCTCCGGCTGGAGCTCCACCGCATACACCGTGCCCGTAGTAAGGCCGGCGATGCGGTCGGTATAGAAACCGGTGCCACTCCCCAGGTCGGCTACGTCCTCATCGCCGCGCAAAGCGAGTAGGCGGGCAAGCGCTTCCTCGCTCAGCTGGGTGTGCAAGCGCCGTGCGTCGTTCAGCCGATGTGCGCGGTCGAAACGAAATGGTGCTTGGTGATCCGTGGCGACCCCCTCTCATCCTCGCTTCTCAGGTGACGAGCTCAGGACAAGGGTACCCACGCTAGAACATCGTCACGCAATAGGGGGCCGCGCCGGTGGAGAACATCGCGTCCGCGCGCTCGACGGATCCCGCCCGTAGCTCTCGCACCCGCCCGGCAGCGGCCAGGGTCGCGAACGAGACGCCTCCCAGATACGTTGCCCCTAGACTGCTCAGCTCGAGCGCGAGGTCGGCAGGCTCAGTGGTGGGGGCGCATTCGACGTCCTGACTCCTAGCCCGGCCCACACGCAGCGCCACTCGGGTGGTGATCGGCGCTGGAAAAGTCTCGTTCACTTCGAGCACCATCTCGTCCGCCGCACTGTAGGCCCGGGCGGCGAGAGCCCCCGGGATGTCCAGCAGCCGGACCCAGAGATAGTCGGTGAGCGCGCGTACGGCGAAGGCTCGGGGGTCGGCCAGAAGCCAGCGCAGGGGCTCATCCACCGCTCCTCGCGAGAATGAGATGGTATGGATCAGGTCGGTGTTGAGAACGAAGTCCCACAATGCCGCGTAGACTTCGGGATCGGCCGCCAGCAATTCAACCACCAGCAAAGTGCTGCGCGAGGCCATTCCCTGCCACTCTTGCTTGATGCGGTAGGTGACGTAGCCATCAGGTTCTCCCGAGGCGGTCACGTGCTTGGCATGAAGCATCTCGCCCCCGCCCTCTCGCTCGGCCTCGGGGTCGTGTAGATACTGTTTCCACCAGCCGGGCGGGCGACTCACGGCCCCCGGCTGCACGCGCTGAAGGCGCTCGTAGACGGTAGGCAGTTCGGCGGCGGCCTCTTGGCCGGTCAACAGCACGATTCTTCCGCGCGCGCAGACTGGGCGCGCGAATGCAGCTCTCGCCCGTTCGACACTGAAGCTCAGGGCGCTCGTTGCCGGCCCGTAGCCAAAGCGGCCGTATATGTTCCCCTCGGACGCGAGCAGCGCCGACACCAGTTCGCCGCGGCGTGTCATGTCCGCGAGCTGAGCGGCCATGAGCTGCCGCAGGACGCCGCGGCGTCGATGGGTCGGTAGAACGGCCGCCCAGGTGAGGCCGCCGGCAGGCGCCGCTACCCCTCCGGGCAAGGTGAGTTCGAGGGTGAGGACGGCGGACATGCCCACCATGGTGTCGGCTTCGAAAGCGCACAACGATCGTTCCAGTTCGAAAACCTGACGGTAGGCCTCTTCGTCCTCCCTGGTAGCTTGCTCGCCGAAGGCGGCGCATGCGACTCCCACGGCGGCATGGAACTCCTCCTCGTGGAGGGGGCGGGTGGTGATGGTGACCATAGCGCCATGATGACACACCAGGCGGATGGGATGAACAATAGCTTGGATTCGGACGGAGCCGCCCTTGACAGGAGAACGATTGGGCCGTATCCTCCGTCGACCCTGAATGAACGTTCATTCACGTGGCGTCCCAAGTCGGACGCCGGGCTATCGGAGGGCCACCTCATTGTCAAAAGTGACGGCTGAGCAGTTCAAGTCGCAGTGCGACCGCATTCTGGCCGCAGCGACCCGAGTGTTCGCCCGCGAGGGCTGCGCGCAGGCGACGATGCAGGATGTGGCCTCCGAAGCCGGGCTGAGCGTGGGTGCGATCTATCGCTACTATGCGAGCAAGGACGAACTGGTGCGGGCGGTCTTCGACCACATCGGCGAGAGCACGAGGTCGCTCTTCGGAAAGGCCGGGGAAGGCGCCGAGTCGCCCGCTGATATCCTGCGCAACGCCGGCCGAGTGATTTTGGAGCGCTTCGAGCAGGAACCCACCCGCGAGGAGACCATCCTCGTGCTGGAAGCCATCCTCTCCGATGCTCGCAGGTCGGACGAACTGGTCGCAGGGCAGCGCCAGCTTCGGGAGGCATACCTCTTCTTGACCGAGCGTCTGTTCCGCCAAGCGCAGGATGAGGGGGCGCTCGACCCGGCCATCGATACCGGCGGCCTTGCGCTGCTGTTCGTGTCGCTCATGGTCGGTATTCACGTACTCAGCTTGGAGGTAAAGGACGCCATGGAGTTGGAATCGCTCCTCGGCGTGGTCGATGAGATGTTACGGCGCCTGGCGCCTTGCCCGTGCGAGGATCTGGACGCGGTCGATGAGGGCGCACTGGCAGCAATCGGAGGTAAAGAATGAAGTTCCCGCTCACGACGGGGAGAATGGCTGGTTTCAGCGCGCGTCACCCTTGGTGGGTGATCGGCGTGTGGGTACTCTTCTTGGTCTTGGCAGCGATCGCCTCGCCGGGACTCAAGAACGCGCTCACCGGCGACGAGATGAGATTCCTCAATAACCCTGACTCCGTTCAGGGGCAGACTTTGATCGAGGAGAAGATGACCGGGGTCATGACGTCTTCCTCCTCCACTACGGAGACTGTGCTCGTGCACTCCGACACCGCCACGGTGGATGACCCCGCGTTCAAACAGGTCGTCGAGAAGGCCACCGGCGCGCTCGCCGGCGAGACTGGGACAGTAGCCCAGGTGTTCAACTACTACCAGGTCAGCATGCTCGCGCCCGAGGCGGCAGCGGCTATGGTCTCCGCCGACCGCCACACGACCCTGATCGCGGTCTCTCTCGCCGGCACGTCCGCTGCGATCAACGAGAACATGAGCGGCTATCTGGGGACGGTCGAGGCTCAGTCCGCCGATGGGTTTGTGGTCACCACGGTGGGCCAATCCAGCATCCAGCATGAGTTCACGACCACCGCCGAGAAAGATCTGACCAAGGCGGAGATGATCGGACTGCCCATAACACTGCTCGTGCTGGTCTTCGTGTTCGGGGCGCTCACAGCCGCAGGCGTGTCGATGGCGCTGGCGCTCGTCGCCATCTTCGTGAGCATCGGGGTGATCGCCATCGTGGGCCACTTCGTCCCGCAGTCGTTCTTCATCGTGAACGTGATCATGATGATCGGATTGGCGGTGGGTATCGACTACGCGCTCTTCATCATCGAGCGGTACCGGGAGGAGCGGCGGCAAGGCCTCAGCAAGCTTGAAGCGATCACGCGCACCGGGTCCACGGCCAGTCGGGCGGTCCTATTCTCCGGCGGGACGGTGATGCTCGCGCTGACCGGGCTCTTCATCGTACCGATCACGACGTTCCGCAGTCTCGGGGCAGGCGCTCTGCTGGTCGTGGGAATAGCGGTTTTTGCCATGCTGACGTTGGTGCCGGCGATGCTCAGTCTCCTTGGGGATCGGGTCAACTGGCCGCTGGTCCGCTGGCACAGGAAGAAGCACGACGGGGAGCAAGTCCACAGCGGCCTCACCGTCTACAGGGGCTTCTGGGGCAAGTTCACCAAGGGCATCATGGCCCGGCCGGCAGTGGGAGTGGTGCTGACGGTGGTCATACTGCTCGCCGCCGCTGCCCCGGCGTTGATGCTGAAGACCGGAGCGTCCGGAGGACCGGAGACGCTTCCACCTGGCGAGCGGCGCGACGCCTATGAGATGCTCGTCGATAACTTCCCGGCCGGGCTGTTGAGCCCCGTGCAGATCGTTGTTGACGGGGAGGAGACCGCTCAGATCGATCAGGCAATCGCAGGCCTACAGGTGCAGATGGCCACCTCCGGCCATTTTGCGGGCACGGCTACAGTGGTTTGGAACCAGGCCAAAGACGTGGCTTTGATCTCGGTCCCACTAGTCATGAAGGCGAATTCGCCCGCGGCATACCAGGCGATCGACCATCTGCGGAGCGACCTGATCCCTGAGTCTTTCGCGGGGCTCGACGCGCCGGTACATGTGACAGGCCAGTCGGCTCTCGACCATGATTCCGTGCGGCTGGTCAACAGACTGACTCCGGCAGTCCTCGCCTTCGTCTTGGGCCTCACCTTCATCCTGCTGATGGTGGTCTTCCGCTCGGTCGTGGTGCCGCTCAACGCCATCCTCATGAACCTGCTCTCGGTGGGCGCGGCCTACGGCATGCTGGTCCTGGTCTTCCAGAAGGGCATCGGCCACCAGCTCTTCGGGTTCCAGCGGACATCCACGATAGAATCGTGGGTGCCGATCTTCCTGTTCTGCATCTTGTTCGGGCTGAGTATGGACTACCACGTGTTCCTGCTCAGCCGGATACGGGAGCACTACGACCGGACCGACAGGAGTCGGGAGGCGGTCGCGGTGGGGCTGAAGGCGACCAGTCGTATCATCACGGGGGCGGCTCTCATCATGGTTGTGGTTTTCTCCACCTTTGCGGCCGGCAACCTGGTGATGCTGCAGCAGGTAGGCTTTGGCCTTGCCGTGGCGGTGCTCCTTGATGCCACCCTTATCCGGTCGATCCTCGTGCCTGCGAGCATGGCGCTCCTGGGCAAGCTCAGCTGGTACTTGCCCCGGGTTTTGCGCCGGATCCTGCCCCGGATCCGCATCGAGGGTCCGCGCAGCAAGCCTGTCCGGCCTCCGGCCTGAGCCGGCGCGCGGGGGCGTTCCGCCAACGCACAGGCGCTATAATGTTCCCTGAGCGCCGAGGTCTTCGCTGGACACGCCCGGAGGCCCGGTTGCGCACGTTCTGCGTCAGGGAACGACGCCCCTGGCTTGTCGAACGTGATCGATAGCTTCCGTGCCCCGGTTCCAGTACTTGTGTCGGCTGCATTGAGCGTTCTGGGCTGGAACCGCGGTCTTGAGGACGCGACGAAGAAAGGACTAGGATGGCGAAGAACACCGTAATGATGGATGGCAACGAAGCCGTCGCCCACGTGGCGCACAAGGTCAACGAGGTGATCGCCATCTATCCGATCACCCCATCGAGTCCCATGGGCGAGCACTCCGACGCATGGAGCGCCACGGGTAAGAAGAACCTGTGGGGGACCGTGCCCATGGTGGTCGAGATGCAGTCGGAGGCCGGCGCAGCTGCGGCAGTGCACGGGGCCTTGCAGGCCGGTTCGCTCAGTACGACGTTCACCGCCAGCCAAGGGCTGCTCCTCATGATCCCCACCATGTACAAGGTGGCCGGCGAGCTGACTCCCACCTGCTGGCATGTGACCGCTCGCTCATTGGCCTGCCAGGCCCTGAGCATCTTTGGTGACCACCAGGATGTGATGGCCGTCCGGCAGACCGGTTTCGCTCTGCTCGCTTCGAGCTCCGTCCAGGAGGCCCACGATCTGGCCTTGGTGGGGTCTGCCGCCACGCTGAAGTCCCGGGTTCCGTTCATCCACTTCTTCGACGGCTTCCGCACGTCGCACGAGGTACAGAAGATCGAGCTCATGGATGATGAGGTCGTACGCTCCCTGATCGATGAGGACCTCGTGCTGGCTCATCGTGACCGGGGCATGACACCCGACCGTCCCGTCCTCCGAGGCACCAGCCAAAACCCGGACGTGTACTTCCAGGGGCGCGAGACCGTCAACCCCTACTATCTGGCTTGTCCGGGGATCGTGCAGGACTACATGGACCGGCTGGGCGAATCGACCGGCCGGAATTATCACCTATTCGACTATGTCGGCGCTCCGGATGCGGAGAGGGTCGTTGTGCTGATGGGTTCCGGCGCGGAGGCGGCGCACGAGACGGTGGATTACCTGGTCGGCGACGGCGAGAAGGTGGGGGTACTGAAGGTCAGGCTCTACCGGCCCTTCAGCATCGATCACTTCGTCGCCGCGCTTCCGGAGACGGTCAAGAGCATCGCCGTCCTCGATCGCACCAAGGAGCCGGGGGCGAGCGGCGAGCCTCTCTACCTCGACGTGGTCGACGCCGTCGGTTGCTCGGGCCGCGACATAACGGTCATCGGCGGACGCTACGGCCTCTCCAGCAAGGAATTCACACCGGCAATGGTCAAGGCGGTGTTCGACGAGTTGACTAAGACCGATCCCAAGAAGCACTTCACTATCGGTATCAACGACGACGTCACTCACACCAGCCTTGAGTTCGACCAGCATTTCAGCACCGAGTCGGCGAACGTAGTCAGGGCGCTGTTCTATGGCCTGGGCAGCGACGGCACGGTGGGCGCCAACAAGAACTCCATCAAGATCATCGGAGAAGATACCCCGAACTATGCTCAGGGCTATTTCGTCTACGACTCCAAGAAGGCTGGGGTCATGACCGTCAGCCATCTGCGCTTCGGACCGGAACCGATCAGATCATCCTACCTTGTCAACAAGGCCAACTTCGTGGCCTGCCACGTGTGGGCCTTCCTTGAGAAGTTCGACATCCTGGCAGCCGCCGTGCCCGGAGCCACGTTCCTGCTCAATGCTCCCTTCCCCACTGAAGAGGTCTGGGACAAGATCCCCCGGGAGATGCAGCAACGCATCATCGACATGAAGATCAAGCTGTATGCGATCAACGCCTATGAGGTCGCCAAAGAGACCGGCATGGGCGCACGCATCAACACCATCATGCAGACCTGCTTCTTCTATCTGTCGAGTATCTTGCCCCAGGAAGAAGCTATCGAGGCGATCAAGGCCGCGATCAAGAAGACATACGGCAAGCGAGGCGACAAAGTCGTGCGCATGAACAACAATGCGGTCGATCAGGCCATCGCCAAGCTTCATGAGATCGCGGTCCCCGCTTCGCCGACCAGTACGGTGGAGAAACCGCCGGTCGTGTCGGACGAGGCACCCGAATTCGTTAAGAAGGTGACGGCTAGAATACTGGCCGGCACCGGCGATGACGTGCCGGTGAGCCTCATGCCGGCCGACGGGACCTGGCCCACCGACACCACCAAGTGGGAGAAGCGCAATATCGCTCTCGAGATCCCGGTGTGGGAGCCCGATCTGTGCATCCAGTGCGGCAAGTGCTCACTTCACTGCCCGCATGCCACTATCCGCACCAAGGTCTATGACGCGGCCGCTCTCGCCGACGCCCCGCCCACGTTCAAATCGGTCGACGGGAAGGGCAAGGAGTACGCGGGCAAGAAGTGGACCGTCCAGGTGGCCCCCGAGGATTGCACCGGTTGCGGGGCCTGCGTTCACATCTGCCCGGGCAGGGACAAGGCCGATCCGAGCCGCAAGGCCATCAACATGGCCTTCCAGCCACCCCTGCGTGAGACCGAGCGGGAGAACTTCGAATTCTTCCTCAGCCTCTCCGATCCCGACCGCTCGCAGGTGCGCGTGAACAGCGTGAAAGGCAGCCAGCTTCTGCGGCCGCTGTTCGAGTTCTCGGGAGCCTGCGCCGGCTGTGGGGAGACGCCCTACCTCAAACTGCTCAGCCAGTTGGTCGGCGATCGTCTGCTCATCGGCAACGCCACCGGCTGCTCGAGCATTTTCGGCGGCAACCTACCGACTACGCCGTATGCCAAGAACGACGAGGGCCGCGGACCCACATGGAACAACTCTTTGTTCGAAGATGCGGCGGAGTTCAGTTTTGGCCTGCGTCTCACGGTCGACAAACAGACGGAGTTCGCTCGTGAGCTGCTGGACTCGCTGCGGGAGGTCATCGGGGTCGAGCTTTGCGGAGAACTGCTTGATTCAAAGCAGCTCGACGAGGCCGAGATCGCGGCCCAGCGCGCCCGGGTGGCAGAACTTAAGACCAAGTTACGGGCGGTGATGACCGGCAACGGCTCCGACCACCGCTATGCTCAGCTTCTCGGTGTGGCCGACTATCTAGTCAGGAAGAGCGTCTGGGGCGTTGGCGGCGACGGCTGGGCATACGACATCGGTTACGGCGGATTGGACCACGTGCTGGCCTCGAACCGGAATATCAACCTGCTCGTTCTGAACACCCAGGTGTACTCCAACACGGGGGGCCAGTGTTCGAAGGCCACCCCCATGGGCGCGGTGGCTCTCTTTGCCGCTGGTGGCAAACCCATGGCCAAGAAAGACCTGGCTGCCATCTCCATGACCTACGGCAACATCTACGTGGCCCAGGTGGCGATGGGCTACAGCGACTCCCAGACGGTGCGGGCGTTCACCGAGGCCGAGTCTTACGACGGGCCGAGCCTGATCATCGCTTACAGTCACTGCATCAACATGGGCATCGACATGACTACCGGCTACGACCGGCAAAAAGCCGCCGTGCAGTCGGGCGTTTGGCCCCTCTTCCGCTTCGACCCGCGTCTTGCCGCCGAAGGCAAGAACCCACTGCAGATCGATTCCAAGGAGCCGTCCATCCCCTTCGAGGAGTTCGCCTACCAGGAGAACCGCTTCAACATGTTGAAGAAGTCGCGCCCTGAGGCCGCGGGCATCCTTGCGGACAAGGCACAAAAACACGTGTGGACCCGTTGGGAGATCCTCAAGCAACAGGCCGAGATGAAGTACGACAAAGAGTGCCCCTTCGATACCGGCGTGGTTGATGAGAAGGCCCTTGCGGCTGTCGGTGCGAAGGAGGTGACGGCTTCCGCCACAGGCGAGCAGTGCCCGGTGAACTGTGACGTCTCTGTCAAGGAGGAAGGCGCCAAGTAGCGGGCGTCCCGCGCGTGATCCGCGCGATGTAGGCACGACGACTCTTGGGGCCCGGCCGCGTAGCGGCCGGGCCCCTCCGTTGTAGCGCACGTCGCCGGCGGCACCGATGCGGCGCTTGAAGCCGGCGCAGATCGGCGGTGCTATAATCCTCCTGGTATTCGACATACCTTGCTAGGGGAGCGTGTAGCTGAGAGTGTGGCTCTGCCACAGACCCTACGAACCTGATCTGGGTAATGCCAGCGAAGGGAAGTAACGGTAATCCGCCTTAGCCCGAGCGCCTATTCATACGCCGGCGTCTTTCCGCTCAAGCTCCACTCCCCCCGTGCTCGAACGAGGAGGAGATCGTGCGCGCCGTCGTGGTCGCTGGTTCCAGTCTGACCGCAGAGTTGGATGCGGCCGCTGTCGATTCCGCCGACCTGTTGGTGGCGGTCGACGGTGGCGCTGAAGCTCTCGCGAGGGTGGGTCTGACGCCGGCGATGCTGGTGGGGGATCTGGATTCGATCACCGTCCGCACTCGCGAGGCTCTGGAGGCCCGGGGGGTTGAGGTAGTGGTGCTGCCCACAGCCAAGGATGAGACCGACACTGAGGCCGCGCTCAGGCTGGTCACCGCCCGGGGCGCGGACGACATCACGGTCTATGGGGCGCTGGGCGGTCCGCGCCTTGACCACCTGGTGGGTAACCTCCTGCTCCTCTCTTCCCCGTGGTTGGCCGGCGCCCGGGTACGGATGGTCGACGATTGGCACGAGGCCTTCCTGGTCAAAGGCGACAGCACCTTCGCCGGAGAGCGGGGCGACACCGTTTCCCTGCTTCCACTGACCCCTGCGGTGGAGGACGTGCGGACCGGGGGTCTGCTCTACCCGTTGGATGGCGAAGTCCTCTTTCAGGCCGCCACCCGGGGAGTCAGCAACACCATGACCGGCACGGGTGCCCGGGTGACTCATGGAGACGGCATCCTGCTGCTGATCCACTACCGAGGGAGGTAAGAATGGCGAACGCTCTCAAAGGACCGGGATACATGAGTGCGGAGATAGTAGGCTGCCAGTTGTCCGTCTATGCGCTGCGACAGCCTGACATCGACGGACCTGTCCAGGCGGCCATCCAGGCAGCCGGCGCCGAGGGTTGCTCGGTCCGGGTCGGGAACCTCAGCACTCTACTGTCCGGTAGCGAAGATCAGGTGTTCCAGGCGCTGCGGGCGGCGTTCCGGGCCGCGCAGCGTTCCGGCCCAACGGTGATGACGGCCACGCTGGCGGCAGGGATGCCTACCGACGAGCTGGTCGGCGAGATCCAGCGCGAAGTGGACGTACGGGCCGGGGCTTCGATGACCCCTATTTCGGCAGCCGTCGGGCCCCCGGTAGTCCCTGGGGCGACCGCCGCCACGGAAGATGTCGTCACGCCACCGCGCGACCGTAGCCTAAGGTCCGGAGGTCGAGACTGATCATGTCATTCAAGGAATGGACCACGCGGGAGTTGGTGGTGGCCGCCGTGCTGGCCGTGGCCGTGGGCGTGGTCTTCTGGGGTTGGGGCCTGTTGTGGTCCAGTGTGTTCCAGGTGATCCCTTTTCCCTTCTCCTACGCGCTCGTAGGGATATGGATGGTAGGTGGGTTGCTGGTCCCCTACATCATCAGACGCCCGGGGGCGGCCTTGCTGGGCGAACTGGTGGCCGCCTTTGTCAGCATGGCTCTCGGGAACCAGTGGGGCATCCTCACCATGGCCAGCGGCCTCGTGCAAGGCGTGGGAGCGGAGCTCGTCTTTGCGGGTTTCCGCTGGAAACGCTTCGATCGCGCCGCTCTCTACGGAGCCGCCGGGTTGGCCGGAGCCTTCAGCATCCTTCTCGATACCTTCGTCTACAGCTACTACCGCACCTTTGCGTGGGGCGATATCGGTCTGGCCGCCGTTCTCGTCGTCATCAGCTCGGTAGTGTTGGGCGGAGTCCTATCCCAGCTGCTTGGTGAGGCTCTCGCGAGGACCGGGGTGCTCTTGGGGCTGTCGATCTCTCGGGGAAAGGTGAAGAGGATCTGACCACCTCCACCCCTCCACCCGCGATATCGGCCGCCGGACTGTCCTTCACCTACGCGACCCGCATCCAGCCGGCGCTGAGCGATCTGTCCTTCGCCATTGCTCCCGGCGAGACCGTGCTGGTGCTGGGACCGAGCGGGTCGGGCAAGAGCACGCTGACCCTGTGCTTGGACGGTCTGATCCCGCACTTGGTGGAAGGTGACTACGCGGGCGAGGTAGTGGTAGCAGGACTGGTGGTCGGCAGCAGCCCCGTCCACCTGCTGGCTCAGGAGACCGGATTGGTCTTCCAGGATCCCGACGCGCAATTCTGCACTTTGACGGTCGAGGACGAGATCGCCTTCGGGTTGGAGAACATGCGCACGGCTCCCGAGGAGATCGAGATCGCCATCGACCGGTCGCTTCGCTCGGTGGGTCTGCCCGACTACCGCGAGCGTCGGCTGGCGACGTTGTCGGGGGGGGAGAAGCAGCGAGTGGCCTTAGCCGCCGTGTTGGCCATGGGGCCGCGCGTACTGGTGCTGGATGAGCCCTCGGCTAATCTTGATCCCCGGGCGACGACGGACCTCTTCCGCCTGCTACGGAAGCTGGCCACCGACGGGCGGCACACCATGCTCATCATCGAACACAAGCTCGACGAGTTGATCGAGTGGGTGGACAGCGTGCTGGTGCTGGCCACCGGGGGGCGGCTGCTCTTTCGGGGAGATCCGAAGACGGCCTTCTACGAGCGCGCATCCGAGCTTGAGGCTGCCGGTGTGTGGCGGCCTCAGACCTCCCGGTTGGTGCTGGCCTTGCGGAAGGCCGGCTGGCGCGTGCCTGGAAGCCCGCTCAGCACGGTAGAGACGGCCGGGGCTCTCGCCGGTACCCCCGGTCTTGTCGAGCGGTTGCGACGATGTGCTTCCGCCCCGGCCGAGCCCGCTGTGTCGAGCGACCCTCTCCTGAGGGCGGTGCGGTTGAGCCACCGGTATCCAGACGGTCACTTGGCGCTGGTCGATGCCTCTCTGTCCCTTTACCGCGGCGGCTTTTTGGCCATCGCGGGGGCGAACGGCGCCGGCAAGAGCACTCTGGCCTCCTTGCTCTCGGGCGTACTTGCTCCGCCACCCGGCAGCGTGTTCCTCGAGGGGCGGGACGTCACCGACATGCCTGCGTGGGCCGACGGCGGCCGGGTGGGCTACGTGTTCCAGAATCCCGAGCATCAGTTCGTGACCGACACGGTGTTCGGCGAGCTGGCTTTCAGCCTGTCACCAAAAGCGCGGCGGGGGCGTGCCGGCCACCTCACTGCCGAACAGCGGGACCAGGTTGAGATCTGGCTCGATCGCCTGGGATTGCTCCGTTTGGCCGAAGCCAGTCCTTTCTCGCTCAGCCAAGGCCAGAAGCGCAGGTTGAGCGTAGCGTCCATGCTCATCCGGGGTCAGTCCGTCCTCATCCTCGACGAGCCGACCCTGGGTCAGGACGAGCTGCAGGCAGCCCGCCTGATGGCCATGATGCAAGAGTTCCGAGCAGAGGGAGGCACGGCGGCCATGGTCACTCACGACATGCGCCTAGTCTCCGAGCACGCAGACTCGCTGGTCGTCTTGGTCGAGGGCCGGTCGGTGTACGCGGGTACCCCGGGCGACTTCTTCTCCCAGCCGGAGTTGGTGGAGGCCGCGGGGCTCGCCATACCCGCCCTCGGGCGCGTGAGCGCCGATCTCCACGAGACAGCGGGTACGCCCGACGGCCTGCTCACCGCGCGGGCGTTCTCTCGAGCGGCCGGGATCGCCGGAGCAGTGAGGCCATCCGGGGGGGGCGGCTGATGACGGGGTCGACGGCGCATCTCTCTACACGGTCGCCGACGCGCGGAAGTCTCCTGGAGCGGCTGAACCCGAGTGTCAAACTGCTTGCCGTCGTCTTGGCCGCCCTCGCCCTGACCTTCATCTTCGATCCGGTGACGCCGGCCGCCATTTTTCTCATCACATTGATTGCCGGCCGCTGGTTGGGGAGGCTCACGATAGGGGCTCAACTCCGGCCGCTCCTGGTCTTCGTGGTGGCGGGGATGGCGATCCTCCTGGCCAACATCCTTTTCAACAAAGAGAATGCCGTTTCACCGGCCTTGTTCTATCTCGGTCCGATCAAGATCACCAGTCCGGCTCTGTGGGCTGCGGGGACCCTGTGGCTTCGACTCCTGTCTTTTGCCCTCCTATCCCTGGTCTTCGTCAAGACCACGGAACCCCAGCGCTTGATCCTCAGCCTGGTACACCAGCTGCGACTCAGCTATCGGGTGGCCTACGGGACCATGGTGGGCTATCGCATGCTTCCTCTTTTCCAGGCGGATTACCAGACCATACGCGCCGCCCAGCGAGTGCGCGGGGTGCGGGAGGGAAGAGGTCTCCTGCACGTATGGTCACGCACGCGTCGCTATGCCATCCCTTTGTTGGCCGGAGCAGTTCGCAAGGCCGGGCGGGTCGCGGTGGCCATGGATGCGCGGGGGTTCGGCGCGCTGCCGGACCGTACGTATCGGGAGCGCATGGTAGTGCGCCGTTCCGACTGGGTCTTTCTGGCCGTGGTAGTGGCGACGGTTGCGGCTGTGGTGGTGGGGTTCTGGTTGGCGGGTATCGCTCGGTTCACGATAGGCTAGTCTGCGTGCCGTGCGGCGGCGGCTGTCGCCGGCGGCGGCCGAGGCTGGCGCCGCAGACTACTCGTAAAAACGGATCTCCGAGATCTCGACCCCCCACCGTCCCTCGGTGAGCTGCGCCAACTCGGTGAACCAGAGCCGGCCGGAGGTGATGGCCTCGCGCAGGGTGATGATCTGAGTCGAGTCGCCGTCGAGTGTGGCCAGCCTGGCAGCGGGGCCGGACGATATGTTCTGCAGTAGCTCGCCTTTCCAACCTTCTACCGGTGACACGATCTCGATGATCGAGGCAGGTTGCTCCAGAGTGAAGTCCAGGCCTACCCCGGTCTTGAGATTGCCGAACGCGCTGGAGCGGTAAAGCTCCGTGGTCCAGCCCGTGCTGTCCTTCCCGTCGATGAGTTTTGGCAGCAGATCCGGGTTCTCGGTATTGTCGCCCTCTGCGTCGGCGTCCTTAAGGCTCATGACTTTCACCGGCGTGGGCTCCCGGGTCACGGTGAGTCGCAGCACGTCGTCACTGCTGCTGGCCTTGGGGGCCGGATCCTGCTCCAGCACGGTCCCCGCCGGCTTGTCGAACGAGGGCACCTGATCGGCTACCTCCACCTCCATCCCCGCATCCGCCGCCAGTTGCCGGGCCTGATCGAGAGTGAGCCCCACAACGGCGGGCGCGCCGCCTCCCGGCAGGGCCAAGACGAGGATCACCACTATCACGACGATGACGCCGGCCGCGGCGCCTAGCATCTTCCATCGGCGGCTTGCGCGCCGCTTGCGGGCTAGCACTCGGATTCGGTCGCGGTTCCACGAGGACTCTCCAGCCGCCTCTGCGCGTGCGGAATCCGAATCGAATGAAGCTCCTGCCGGGGAGTAGCGGTGTCCGCGCTCCTCCGCACCGCCGCGTCGATGCGGACGCTTGTGCGGGGGGGACACCTCGGCTGTCCGTTGCGGTGCATACAGTCCCAGGCCGACGAGGGCACCCAGCAGTTCATCCATAGACACGAACCTGTCCTCGGGCAGCTTCTCCAAGCAGCGCATCACCACCATTTCCAGACCGGCCGGGATATCCTGACGCAGGTCGCCGAGCGGCGGGGGCGGGCTGTTAAGGTGCTGGCGCGCGATCTCGGGCATGTTGGTGCCATCAAAGGGGGGATGGCCGACGAGCATCTCGTACATGACCACGCCCAGGGAGTAGATGTCCGATCGCGCGTCTACCGGCTTGCTCCGGACCTGCTCGGGAGACATGTAACGGGCGCTCCCGATGATCGATCCCGCGCGCGTGACCCGCGTCCAGTCAGGACCGGTGGCGATGCCGAAGTCGGTGACCTTGGCGTGACCCTGCCTGTCGATGAGGATGTTCTGCGGCTTGACGTCGCGATGCACGATACCGGCCAGATGGGCCGCGCCCAGCCCTTCGGCTACCTGTCCCGCTATATGCCCGACCTCGGAGACGTCCATGGGGCCGTCCCGCGTCAGCTCCTTGAGGGAGCGGCCCTCGACATACTCGAAGACCAGATAGTCCTCATTCTCGGTGGATCCACGGTCGATGAGGGTGACCAGGTTGGGGTGCGAGAGCTGGGCAAGCGCCCTCCCTTCGCGGTCGAACCTGGCCCGCGTCCGGGGATCCTCGTTGAGCGGTGGTTCCAGGCGCTTCACGGCCACGTTGCGTTGGAGGCGCGTATCCCAGGCCTGGTACACGATACACATGCCGCCACGGCCCAAGACCCGGCCTAGTCGGTATCGGTTCTTGAGCAGCGGTCCCGCTGCGTTTTCGTCGGTAGTGTCAGCCATAAGCTAGTATGGAAGCTCGTGACCCTTTGACATAGGGAAATCAGACACTATCATAGAACTCGCGGAAGGATTGGAGGTGGCGACGAGTGATCTACTACGTGATCCCCCGCGAGCTTGCGGACAAGTACTACGAGGAGTTTCAGAAACGCTTCGAAGGGGTCGAAGGAGTCGAGGTCATCATCGACCGGCGCGAGGCTGAGCGACGCACGTGGACCGAGGGCGGGGGCAAGCGGGTGCTCCGGGACCGGAGGCGCCGGCGAATCAGTGGCTCGTTCCCGGATGTGTGACCATGGGCGCGTCCGGCCTCAGGCTGGATCTTCATAACCACACAGCCCTCTCTCCCGACGGCCACATGTCTCCCGCGGCGCTGCTCGCCGCGGCCCGGATGCGGGGGCTTTCCTGCATCGCCATCACCGACCACAACACGATCCGGGGTGCCCTGCAAGGGGCGGCTCTGGCCGAGTCCGACCCCAACCTGCCTCGCGTCATCCCCGGGGTCGAGCTCTCGACGCGCGACGGCGAGGTCATCGGCCTCTATCTGTCGGAGGAAATACCCTCCCGACTTTCGGCCGTGGAAGCCATGATCCGGATCAGGGGTCAGGGGGGACTGGTCTGCCTGCCTCATCCCTACGATGTGCTGCGCCGCGGCACCATCTCGCGGCGCGAACTGGTTCGCGCCGCCGAGTCGGCCGATATCATCGAGGTGTTGAACGGCCGGTCGCTGGGTCCGTGGTGCACCACCAAGGCGCAGGCGTTGGCCCGGCGGCTGGGGAAGCCGGGCGGAGCGGGCAGCGACGCCCACCGGGTGACCGAAGTGGGGTCTGCCTACGTGGTGGTCGATGCTCTACCCACTCGGGACACGTTGGTCTCCCTTATCGAAGCCGGGTCCGTGGAACTCGGTCTCACCTCCCGGGGTTATGCGCTCAATTGGGTGTTTCAGGGTCTCTCGCCGGTGACCCGAGCCCGGCGCAGACTCAGCGGCAAGCGTTCCTGACTGTCGGGGCGCCTCGCGTCGGCTTCTGCCGAGCGCCGACTCGCCGGCAGGGTCCTTGTTTGTCTCTGGTCGCCGCGGGTACACAGAAGGTGCTGAGAGGGCCTCGACTGGAATGGCGCGGTCCGCGGATCGCAGGTGAGGAGGTGACATCCCGTGGAAGGCGGTCGCCCGCCTGAAGCCGTGCAGGCCGCATTGTGGGAGGAATGGCGCGGAGGCCCTCGAGTCCATTGCTTCCTCTGCGCCCACCATTGCCGCATCGAACCGGGCGCTCCTGGCCTCTGCGGGGTGCGGGAGAACCGGGACGGAGTCCTCTATACCCTGGTCTACGGCTGCCCGGTCTCTACCGCCGTCGATCCCATCGAGAAGAAGCCTCTCTTCCACTTCCTTCCCGGTAGCCTGAGTCTGTCCCTGGCTACAGTGGGCTGCAATTTCACATGCCGCTTCTGCCAGAACGCCGACATAAGCCAGATGCCTCGCGACCAGGGCAAGATCACCGGAAGGCCGCTCTCGCCCGGGCAGGTCGTGAGTGCGGCCCGAGCGGCCGGGTGCGCGAGCATCTCCTACACGTACACTGAGCCGACCATCTTCTACGAATACGCCCGGGACAGCGCCCGTCTGGCCACGGCAGCCGGTCTGAAGAACGTGTTCGTCACCAACGGCTACATGACGGCCGAGACCCTGGCCGACATCGACGGCCACTTGCACGCCGCCAACGTCGATCTCAAGTCGTTCTCCGACGAGTTCTATCGCACCATGGTGGGTGGGCGTCTGAAGCCTGTCCTCGACTCCATCCGCCGCCTGTGGGCTATGGGAGTGTGGGTCGAGGTCACCACACTCCTCATCCCAGGGCGCAACGACGGTGATGACGAGCTCCGCTCCCTGGCCTCTTTTCTCGCGTCGATCTCGCCCGATATCCCCTGGCACGTCTCCCGATTCCATCCCACCTATCGCCTACTCGATGTGCCCCCCACGCCCCTGGCTTCGGTGGAGAGGGCGCTACGCATCGGGCGCGAAGAGGGCTTGTGCTACGTCTACGGAGGCAACGTCCCCGGTCATGCCTCGGAGTCGACGACGTGCCCCGATTGTGGAGCCGAGGTGATCGAACGCCGAGGTTTCCGGATGCGCTCGGATTCCGTCAGCGATGGGCGGTGCCCGCACTGCGGCCGGGGGATAGCCGGAGTGGGACTAGATCAGAAGGAGGTGTAGGTATGGCGCTTATCGGCTGTTTTGTGACTCCCCACCCCCCGATCATCGTGCCGGAGGTAGGGGGAGCGAGCCTCGCAGAGGCTGACGCTACCGTGCAGGCGATGCATGCGCTGCGGGAGAAAGCGGCCCTTCTGGACCCCGACGCTATCGTGCTCATGTCCCCACACAGCGCCTTGGCCCGAAGTCAGATGGGGGTGTCGCTGGCTTCTGACTATCGGGGATCGTTGGCCTTTTTCCAGGCGCCCCACGTCCGTCTGGAGATGGCCGGCGACCAAGCGCTCGCCGAAGCAATCTTGAACGAAGCGCTCGATCACGGTATTCCGACGACCATAACCGGATCGCATGGCGAGTCGATCGACCTCGACCACGGGGCCATGGTCCCGCTGTGGTATCTGACGGGTGAGCTGGCGCGGCCCTGCCGTTTGGTGCTGCTGGCCTTCTCCTACCTGGGCCTGGACGAGCACGTGCGTTTTGGCGAAGCGGTGGGGCGGGCCATCGTCGAGTCCTCGGTGCGGGTCCTTTCTGTGGCCAGCAGCGATCTCAGTCACCGGCTGTTGCCCGGGGCTCCCGCCGGTTATGATCCGCGGGGTGCCGATTTCGACCACGCGGTGGCCGACACGTTCGCCGCGGGAGATTGGGAGGCCCTCCTGTCCATAGACCCGGGGTTGGTGAGGGCTGCGGGGGAGTGTGGCTACCGCTCGCTCGCGGTGCTGTCCGGCGTGGTGGCGGGGTTGGAGGCCGCCGGTGGCCATGCTCGCAACCATCTGCTTTCGTACGAAGGGCCGTTCGGGGTGGGATACCTCGTGGGTGAGGTGGAGGTCGTGAACGCAGCGCCGATCGGGGAGGGCAGCCGGTGAGCGAAGAGGCGGTGGACAGGATCGATCCCTTGGTGCGGTTGGCCCGGGAGGCCATCGAAGCCTACGTGCGCGACGGGGCGGTGATCAAGCCGGAGAAGTTGGAGGGAATAGAGCCTCGGAAGGCCGGCGTGTTCGTATCTCTGCATCTTGCCGATGGGTCGCTGCGGGGATGCATCGGCACCACCCAACCCACCCGCGCCACCATCGAGGAGGAGCTCGTCGGCAACGCGATCAGCGCCGCGAGCCGGGATCCGCGTTTCTACCCCCTTACGCCGGCGGAGCTCGGCGACTTGGACATCTCGGTGGACGTTCTGGGGCCGCCCGAGGAGGTCAAGGGTCTGGCCGACCTGGACCCGAAGGAATACGGGATCATCGTGCGGACGGCTGACGGCCGGCAGGCGCTACTCCTGCCCGACCTGGAAGGAGTGGATACGCCCGAGCAGCAGCTGCGCATAACCTGCCGCAAGGGGGGTATCGACCCGGATCGCGACCGCTACCACCTCTCTCGGTTCCGGGTGGAGCGCCATCATTAGCAGCGCAGGCCTCACCTTTCCAGCGGCCGGGTCCTGAGGTATCATACGAGTACTTATGGCTGCAGTCACAAACAGTGGGATCCCCGTTGGGAGCAACGGGTCGAGCGTTGCGGTGCTCGGCCCGCGGCCACGCCGCCGCAGATTCCGGCGCTTCCCCGTCACCCGACATCTCATCTGGAGCGGTCTGCTCCGAGTGATCCAGCGGCTCACCCACTACAAGCGCGGTGACCGTTTGGAGTTCAGGATCAACTTCTCCGTACCCGACTTACTCAGCGACAAGGGCCGAGCAGTCAAAGATCAGGTGGAGGCTTTGGTCCAAGCGGTCCAAAAGGCGGGTTCCTATCAGGCTAAAGAAGAAGCTACCCGGGCCGTGCATGCGGTCATGGATGCGCTCAAAGACCGGGTCCCGCCGGACGTGCTGATGAAGCTCAGCGAGTCTTTGCCGGTCCGGGAAGCGGCCCGCCTGCGCCGGGCGGCGGCTCAGCGCGTGCAGAGGGGCGACGGCCGGAGCGGCGAGGACGAGACCCCTACCCTTTGACCACCCCCAACGGGCGTAGCCTGGCCACCCGCGGGGATATCCCGGCCTGATCCATCACCGCCACCACTCTCTCGACGTCCTTGTAGGCCTCAGGCATCTCTTCGCCCAAAGTCTTATGGCTCTGTGAGCGTACGAAGATCCCCGCTGCCGCCAGTTCCCGATCGATAGCCCGGCCCTTCGCCCGCTTCAACGCCTGAGACCGGCTCATGACCCTGCCCGCCCCGTGACACGTGGAGCCGAAGGTCTGCCGCATGGCCTCGTCGGTGCCTTTGCAGACGAACGAGGCCGTCCCCATGTCTCCCGGGATGAGCACGGGCTGACCGACCGTTCTGTAGTCGGGCGGCACTTCATCCCGGCCGGGGCCGAAAGCCCGGGTCGCTCCTTTGCGGTGCACGCAGGCGTTCACCTGGGCGCCGCCGACCTCATGTCTCTCCAGTTTGGCGATGTTGTGGGCAACGTCGTAGACCAGGCGCAGGTTCAGCTGCTTGGGGGAGATGCGTAAGGCGTGCAGGAGAGCCTTCTCGGTGAGATGCGTGATCATCTGCCGGTTGGCCCAGGCGTAGTTGGCCGCGCAGGCCATGGCCGCCAGATAGGTGCGGCCTTCCGGGGAGGCCACGGGCGCGCAGGCCAGTTGGCGGTCGGGCAGTGCGATGTCGTACCGGGCGCTGGCGGCCGCCATGACGCCCAGGTAGTCCTCACACACCTGGTAGCCCAAGCCACGGGACCCGCAGTGCACCATCACCGTCACTTGACCCTGATGAAGTCCGTATGCCGAGGCAGCCTCCCGGTCGAAGATCTCATCCACCAGTTGGATCTCTAGGAAGTGGTTCCCGGATCCGAGCGTGCCCACCTGGTCTTGGCCCCGAGTGTAGGCTCGGTCGCTTACCGCGGCCGGATCGGCGCCGGGCAGGGCTCCGCGGTCCTCGGTGTGCTCCAGATCGTCGCGCGACCCGTAGCCGTGATCCACAGCCCACCCCGCCCCCTTGATCAGGAGATCACCCAACTCTTTGCGAGTCAGTTTGGCGATGGCTCCGCTCGACCCCACCCCCGAGGGGACGTCTCGGAACAGCTGCTCGACCAACCGTGGAACCAGGCCCTGCACGTCGGTGGATCCCAGGTCGGTGGCCAGGAGCCGGCAGCCGCAGTTGATGTCGTACCCCACGCCGCCGGGAGAGACCACTCCGTCATCCACGCCGAATGCGGCTACGCCGCCGATGGGGAAGCCGTAGCCGAAGTGGATGTCGGGCATGGCCAGGGAACAGCACAAGATCCCCGGCAGGTGGGCTACATTGCTCACTTGGAGCAGGCTTTGATCGTCTCGGAGGGCCTGGAGAAGCTGGCGGTCGGCGTAGACGCGACCGGGCACGCGCATGCCGCCCGTCGCGGGTAGTTCCCAGAGCCACTCGCTCATTTGGCGCAACGCTGTCGGTCCCATCGGCTCCTCGCCTGTCCCCTACACGTCGAACAGCACCGTTGCCCGCCAGTCGCCGCCCAAGGTTCGCGCGACCGTAAGCTGGTGATAGGTGACCGCCTTGATCTCGGTCGACAAGGCATGACGAGCTTTGTCGGCATTCTCGCCCCACAACCTCGCCGTCACCCCCAGGCCTTCCGGACCGCCGCCAGCGCTCTCGGCCCTGCGTTCCGCAGCGCTCTCGGGTAGGTGGTCCCCGGCCTCATCACCGGGTCCTGCAGCTGTATCCACACTCACCGCGGCATGCGCCGCGACGAAACCCTCGGTGTCGAACAGGTAGAGCGCCTCCACCAGCAGAGCGCGTAAGGCGTCCGGAGGGGACGCTTCCCGCACGGTGATCGTCAGCTCACGCCGGGCCTCGAACTCGGCCAACACCGCCACCTGGTCATACAGGGCGAAGAGGGCGTTCTCGAACAGCGTCGACAGGTCGCTTCCCGTGATCTCCAGGAACAGATCGGCGGGATGGTCCAGCTCCGCGTAGATCTCCGCTCGGTCTCGCGAAGCCCAGTTCCTAGGAGCTTTCTCCATCTTCTCCGGCCTCCGCGGGCGCCGGTGGTGACTTCTTGCCGCTTGCTCGACCTCCACTGGTGCGGGCGCGGTCCGCGTCGGCCCGTCGCGCGCGTCCGCCCGGGGCCGGCGCGCGGCGGGCCGCTTTGCCTCCGGCCGCTCCGCGGGCCCGGGGTTTCTTCTGGATCGCAAGGGTCTGAGCGAAGACGGTGCTGACCTGATCCACATAGACGAACTCCAGCCCTCGCAGCATGTCTTCGCCTCGGATCTCGTCCACGTCGGCCTCGTTGCGGTCGGGCAGGAACACCCGGCTGATGCCGGCAGCCCGCGCGGCCAACACCTTCTCCTTGATCCCACCGACCGGCAGCACCTGTCCTGTGAGGGTCACTTCCCCGGTCATAGCAACGGCGGCGTCGACCGGACGGCCGGACACCATGCTGGCCAGGGCGACTGCCATAGCCACACCGGCCGAGGGGCCGTCCTTCGGCACAGCTCCGGCAGGCACGTGCACGTGGATGTCGTGCTTCTGGAAGAACTCGCCGTCGGCGCCCAGTCCGTCGGAGACACTGCGCACGTATGTCAGGGCCGCTTGGGCCGATTCCTTCATCACGTCGCCCAGTTGACCGGTGAGGACCAACCGGCCGCTGCCGGGCATGGCCCGCGCCTCGATGAAGAGGATCTCGCCTCCGGTGGGAGTCCAGGCCAGGCCTGTGGAGACCCCGGGCTCGCTGGTGCGGCGCTTGGTCTCGCGGAACACCTTCTTCTTGCCCAGGAACTCGGTCACCTGGTCACGGTCGACGTTGATGCTCTCCTTCTCTTCTTCCGCGACCATGCGCGCGAATTTGCGGGCGATGGTCCCGATCTCCCGTTCCAGGTTGCGGACGCCTGCCTCCCGGGTGTAGTTCTCGATCACCCTCCGCAAGGCGCCGTCGGTGATCGTCAGTTGCTCGGACTGAAGACCGTTCCGCTCCACCTGCCGGGGAACCAGGTAGCGGCGGGCGATATTAAGCTTGTCTTCTTCCGTATATCCGGCGATGGAGATGATCTCCATACGGTCCCGCAAAGGACCGGGGATGGTGTCCAGCATGTTGGCGGTGCAGATGAACAAGACCCGGGAGAGATCGAACGGCAGATCGAGATAGTGGTCGCGGAAGGTACTGTGCTGCTCTGGGTCCAGCACCTCGAGCATGGCGCTGGAAGGGTCGCCTCTCCAGTCGGAACCCATCTTGTCGATCTCGTCGATCATGAACACCGGATTGCTGCTGCCGGCGTCGCGGATAGCTCTGATAATGGTGCCGGGCATGGCCCCGACGTACGTACGCCGGTGACCGCGGATCTCGGATTCGTCGCGCACGCCGCCTACGCTGATGCGGATGAACTTGCGGCCCATGGCCCGGGCGATGCTTTTGCCCAAGCTGGTCTTGCCCACTCCTGGAGGACCGGCGAAGCACAGTATCGGCCCGGACACCTCGCTCTTGAGCTTCTGCACCGCCAAGAACTCGAGGACGCGGTCTTTGACGTCTTCGAGGTCGTAGTGGTCGTCGTCCAGCACGGTCCTGGCATGGGCGATGTCCAGGTTATCCTCCGTGAGGACCGACCAGGGCAGGGACACGATCCAGTCCAGATAGGTGCGTATGACCCCGTACTCAGCAGCGGCCGACGGCAGCTTCGAAAGCCTGTCAAGCTCGCGCCGAGCCTGTTTGTCGACCTCCTCGGGCAGGCCGGCCTTGTCGATCTGTTCTCGGAGCTCGTTGGCCTCGGCTTGAGTCTCGTCGGATTCGCCCAGCTCCTCCTGGATGGCCTTGAGCTGCTGGCGCAGCACGTACTCGCGCTGGGACTTATCCATCTCCGACTGCACTTGGCCCTGGATCTTGGAGCCGAGCTCCAGGACTTCCAGTTCGCGGTTCATGAGCGCGGTCAGTCGGCGCAGGCGCTTAGAGACCTCCACTTCCTCGAGCAGCTCCTGCTTCTCCTCTGTTTTGAGGCGCATAGTTGAGGCGATGAAGTAGCCTAAGGCCGAGGGGTCGTCGATGTTGGCGGCGGCCATCTCCAGCTCTTCGGGTAGATAAGGCACCATCTGGATTATCTTGATGTAGACCGAGATCAGGTTCCGCTGGAGGGCTTCCAACTCGGTGCCCTCCTGCACTACATCCGGGAGATCGTGGATATCAGCCGTAAGGTACGGCTCCTCGGAAGTGAAGCGGTCGATGGCGATGCGGCGTATGCCCTGGGCGATGATCCGCAATGTCCCGTCTGGGGCCTTGATCATCTTCTGGATGCTGGCCAGCACGCCGATGGTGTGCACTTCCTCGGGCCCCGGCGTCTCGATCTCCGGGTTTCTGGAAGCGACCAGACCCACCTGCTTGTCACCGCGCAGGATGTCGTCGATCAAGCTCACCGAACGCGTTTGTCCAACAGCCAGCGGCATCATGGTGTCGGGGAAGATGACCGTGTCCTTCAGCGGCAGAATGGGCAGGTTTGCGGGACCAGGGGTGAGGATGTCGTCCCCCGGTTCTTGGGAGATGATGACGAAGTCCTGCTTGGCAGCCTCGCGAGCTTCTTTGCTCTCGGCGGCTGGTTCGCGCGGGGGGCTGAGGTCGGACTTTCTCGCGGTCATCGTTGCTGCCCGCCTTCACGCTCGTTCTTCGGCGTGATGCGGATACGTTTGCTCACCGACCGCGGTCTTATGGGGAGCACTATCTCCAGATAGCCACCGGTGTAGTCGGCCTTCGCCTTTGCTACGTCTACCTCGGGGGGCAGTGGGACCGCGCGCTCAAAGCGCCCGTAGGTGATCTCCATCTGTTGGTAGACCGCGTCCGGGTGACGCTGATCGGAGCGGGTCCCACTCACCCGGAGGATGTTGTCGTCCACTTCCAGGCTGACCTCGTCCGGGTCGATGCCGGGCAGCTCCAACTTGACCACCACCACGTTCTCGCGTTTGTCGAAATACACGTCGGCGTTAGGCCGAAAAGAGGCCTTGCCGTAGCGGGGCACCCGTTCTCCGCGGAGCAGTTCGAGGAACATCTTGTCCACTTCGCTCTGTAACCGCTGCAAGCCGGGGGGATCATTTCTGCGTTTTGGTTCCACCGCGCGACCTCACCTGGGTAGGTTTGCCTAGTCACTGTATTGCCGCAAAGCCTCAGGCGCAAACCGCCGCGAAAGCAGCAGGTGCGAACCGTCTCCGCGTTTGCTCCGCCGCGAGGACGGGGAACTCCATCATCATGCGGCTTTCGGTCAAGATATTCCGAGCGTTCGGAATAGACGTACGGGTCCATGCCACCTTTGTCTTCATCGTGGCCTACTTCGCCTACGTGTGGGGCGTCCTGCAGGAGCCGGGCGGGGGTTGGGGGGCGCTGTACGGGGTCCTCCTCGTCGTGCTGCTGTTCGCTTTGGTCGTCATCCACGAGCTGACCCACGCGCGGGTGGCCCAACACTACGGGATCAAAGTCAAGAACATCACCTTGCTTCCCATCGGGGGGCTGGCCACCATGGAGGCGATCCCGGAGGAACCGCGCAAGGAACTGACCATCTCCATCGCCGGGCCGCTGTCGAACCTGGTCATGACCGTTATCATGCTGGCTCTGCTGCCCCTGGTGGTCGACTGGGGCAGCCTGAGTCTCTCCAGCCTCTTCGGGACCCTGATTTTCGAGCGCAGTTTCGTGGGAGCCTACCTTTACATCATGGTGGCGAACGCCTTTCTGGCCGTCTTCAACCTGCTGCCCGCGTTCCCATTGGACGGAGGCCGGGTGTTCCGAGCCTTCCTTGCCTTGCGGATGGGGAGGGCGCGCGCGACGCGCATTGCCGTCATCGTCGGCCAGGCCTTCGCCGTGGCGATGGCTGTGTACGGGTTCCTGGGCGGGGGGATCATCTTGGTCCTCATCGCCATCTTCATCTTCTTGGGCGCGCAGGGCGAAGGCAGCCAAGGCGAGGTGCAGCGGGTGCTGGGTAGCCTGCGGGTGAAGCAGGTGGTCAACCCTCGCGTGCACGTCGCCCGCCGCGGCCAGACCCTGGGGGAGCTGGCCGCCCGGCTGTTCCACTCCTACCAGGAAGACTTCCCCGTGCTCAGTGGGCATGGCGAGTTGGAGGGGATCCTCACCCGCGACCGGCTGATTGCAGAACTGGGCCGGCACGGTCCGGACTACCCGGTAGCGGAGGTGATGCGCACCGACTTTCCCGCGGTGGGATTGGAGGATCTGGCCACCTATGCGCTGCAAAGGATGCGGGCCGGCAACTTCAAGGCCGTCCCCGTCGTGGAGAAGGGCGTCCTGGTGGGGATGCTGTCGCTGGAAGACATCACCGAGGTCTACTCCCTGCTCTCCGCCGGGGGCCAGGAACTGCTCAGGAGGGTACCGGAGGTGAAGGCGCCCGAGCCTCGCCTATCGGGCCGCGATGTCGCCGACGGGCCTCCAGGCACAGGCGGCTAGGTCCCTGCGTCTATTCCAGGGCGGCCAGCGCTTCCAGCACCTTCCCTAACTCCTCGATCTGCCGCCCGTACTCGGCCCAGTCGCCGCGCTGCTGCGCGGCGATGGCCGCCTGATAGTGCTGATTGGCCCGGGCGATCAGTGCAGCTCGGTCGCTGGTCAGGGTGGTAGTGGTGGCCCCCGGTGCGGTCGTGGTAGTGGTGCCGCCAGGCGTGGTCGTGGTAGTGGTGCCGCCAGGGACCGTGGTGGTCGTCGATCCTGTTCCGATCTGCTCGCCGAAGATCTTCGTCAGCGCGTCGCTAAGGGTGGGCTCCATCGCCACCTTGTCGCCGTAGCTGACGATCACCCGGGTCAATTCCGGGATAGGGCTCTGTTGGGCCTGCAGGTAGAGCGGTTCGAAGTACATCACCGACTGGTTGATGGGAACCACCAGCAGATTGCCGCGGATCACCTCGCTTCCCGCCTGGTCCCACAGGGTAAGCTGCGAGGAGACCAGCGGATCGTTGGTGATGCGGGCTTCCACCTGGGAGGGGCCGAAGACCAGCTTGTCCTTGGGGAAGTCGATGACGACCAGCTTGCCGTAGTTGGCCCCGTCCTGTCTCGCCACCAGGAGCGAGGCCAGGTTCTTCTTGCTGAGTGGCGCGAAGGGCTGCAATAGGGCGAACTCTGGCTCGGTCTCACCGGGCAGGACGAGCACTTCGTAGTAAGGCACTACGGGGATCTCCTCTTTTTGGTAGATCTCGGTGGGGATCTCCCAGACGTCTTCTTTGTTGTAGAAGATCTGGGGATCCTTCATATGATAGATGGTGAGTACATCCGCTTGCAGACTGTACATGTCCTCGGGGTAGCGCATGTGCCGGCGGAGGTCTTCGGGCATCTGGTCGCCGGGAGTGAACAGGCCCTTGAACACTTTGCCCCAGGCGTTGGCCAAGGGGTCGGCGCTGTCCACCTGATAGAAGGTGACCCGACCGTCGTAGGCGTTGATGACCACCTTGATGGGATTGCGGATATAGTTGGTCTGGTCGGCGCGGGGCTGGGAATAAGGGAACTGGTCGGTGGTGGTGTAGGCATCCCACATCCACACCAGAGAGCCGTCGTCGCGGATCACCAGGTAGGGGTCCTTGTCGTACGTGAGGAAGGGAGCCAGCGCCTGCACCCGCTCCTGGATGGTCCTGCGGTACATGACGCGGGAATCGGACGTCAGGGAGCTGGAGAAGAACAGCTTCATGGTCCTGAAGCGAAAGCTGAACGCCGCCTGTCGGATCTTGCCGCCGATGGAGACGCCGCCCTGGCCCTGGTAGGTGGCGGAGACGTTGGTGTCACCCTTCGGATAGTCGAACTCGGGACTGGTGGTCTTGACCACCACGAACTCGTTGCCCAATTCCCCGTAGTAGATCTCCGGGCGCGTGACCTTCAGGTCGGTGTCGGTGCGGGGAGGGATGTCGCGCACCATGAGTATCGGCAGCCCGTCGGCGCCGGCCTCGTTCACCGGACTGACCACCACGCCATAGCCGTGAGTGTAGGTGAGGTGATTGTTGACCCAGGTCTGCGACTGTTCTTGCAGCTGGGTTTGGTCGAGTTCGCGGCCGCTCACCAGCACCTGGCGGTACTTGCCGTCGATGGTATAGCGGTCGATGTCGACGTCTGTGAACGAGTAATACAGGCGGATCTCCTGTATCTGGGAATAGGTCGAAAGCGCCGGTCTGGGTTCCCACAAGCGGACGTTGTCGATCGTGGCCGAATTGGCCTGGATGTCTGCCGGGGTTAGATCATTGCTCGCGGCCAACGGCACGTTTGTGATCTCGTCAAGGCCAAAGGCCCAGCGGGTGGCCTCGATGTTGTCGGCGATGTAGGGCGTTTCGGCGGATATCTCGTTTGGAGAGACGCGGTATTGCTGAACGATGGCGGGGTAGGCTTTGCCGGCGATGGCCCACGTGAGGAACATGATGACGATCGCGACCGCCGGGAGACGCCAGCCCTGGTAGCGGATGTTGGCCACGAAAATGGCCGCCGCGACGAGTGACACGATGGCCAGGAAGTGGAGCACCGGCAGCGAGGCGTGGACATCGGTATAGCTGGCCCCGAAGACCGCCCCCCGCTCGGAGAAGTCGAGCGCCCACGATTGGAGCATGTAGTCCCCAGCCTTGGCCACCATGGCCAGAGCCAGGAGCACCGACAGATGGGCTTTGACATGAGGGGCCAGGCGTACCCTGTTGTTCTCGCTGAGGACCATCGCCCGATCGGCCATGTACGTGAAACTGGTGGCGATGAAGGCGAACAGGAGGGTGATGCCCACAAAATTAACGAGCATCTTCCACACAGGCAATGTGAACACGAAAAAGGCGGCGTCTTTCCCAAAGAGGGGATCCGTGTAGCCGAAGTCGCTTCGATTCAGAAAAAACAGAACCTGCTCCCACCGCCCGCTGTATATGACGCCGACGACCACCGCGACCACGATGGAGACTATCAGCATCAATCGGCCGGGCCAGCGGCGGCGTGTTGCCAACTCCAAGACATCCTCGTCCCCGGCTCCGCGCACCGCGAGCAGCCGCGGCGAGATCTTGCGGGCCAGCCATAGGCTCCCGTAGAAGACACCAAAGAACACGACCGCGAAGAAGACCCCCACAGCCAGTCGGGCCAACAGCGGGGTCCAGAAGACCGCGGTGTAGCCGACCTCTTGGTACCAGAGGTACTCGGTCCAAATGCGCGAGAGGAAGCCGCCCACCCCAAAGACGATCACCAGGATTATCGCGAGAATGGTGGCCCGCCGCAGCGGTCCTGGTTTGAGGCGGAGGATGCGCCCGCGTTTGTCGGCTCTGGCCGCTTTCTTGTCCTTCGCCCCGGTCTTCGCGGGGGTCTCTGTATCAGGTGAGATGATTACGGCCCTCCCTCTCCACCCTCACTCCGATGGTCGCCACACTTTATCACCCAAGTTTCTTGACCACCTCTTGGGCGGGCCCCAGCTCATGGACGGCGTCCCAGGGGGCTCCTCTCGCTGTGAGAGCGCGACGGGCCGCAGCCACGGCCGTGAGCGACACCATCAACGCCAGCCCGCATCCGGGGCTGAGCTCGCGCGGAGGGGGGACCACCTCCAGCTTGACTCCCGCCTCCCGAAGGATATCCTCGGCGGCCATCGCCTGGTGCGTGGTGGCGAACGTGAAGATCGCCCTGTTTGCGCGATGAGGCATGCAGCCGGTCAGAATGTGACGACTTTGGTCGCTTGGCACGATTCGGTGTGGGCGGCACTCACGAAGTCAGCGGGCGTGAGTAAGCAGGACGGTCAAGCGCTCGGGGGGCAGCGCCTCTCCCGTCACCTCGAAAGTGGACTCGCTACGGCGCTCCACCGTTTTCTGAGTGGCCAGGAACGGATCCACGCCGGCTATAGGGAATCCGGCCTTGCTGGTCTTGTAGTGGATCGGGATAACGATGCGCGGATCAAGCGCCTCCACCACGGCAGCCGCCTGGTCATGGTCGATGGTGAAGAAGCCTCCCACC
>JAZDLO010000145.1:0-10808 GCA_043801935.1 bacterium | reverse complement strand
CAGCGACCGCACGAACTGCAGAGCGCCGGCTCTATGAACGCAGATTCTCCCTGCAAGCTCAGGGCGCCGGTGCTGCATGCGGAAAGACAGACACCACACCCGGTACAGAGGTTCTCATCGACGTAGATCATGGCACCCTGCGCACCTCGCGCAGCTAGATGGTATTAGCATCTAGATTAAAGCACCATTTCTTACGGCAGTCAAGTGTTCGGGAGCCGAGGGACCAGGCTCAGACGGGCAGTACGCGGATCTTCTGGCCGTCTCGTACTTCGGCGAACAGTGCCTTGATCGCGGGCTGTGGCCCGTCCACCTGTCCCAACGGATTGACGTTGCTGTAGGCGCGGGGTAGTTGGCCCGCGCTGGCCGGGGTGGGTCCGAAGAAGATGCACAAAGCGGCCCCCCTCGGCCAATAGCCGAGTTCGCCTACGGCCATATCTTGACGGGCGTCCGGGGCTTCCCCCGCCTCGACGGGGATGCTGAAGTAGATCTCCTCACCCCAGAGGCTCACGGTCCCCTCCAAGGGCAGCGCCGCGCGAATGGCGGCGGCGGTAGGCGAGTCATTGAGGGTGGCGGCAGCTTCACCATCGTCAAGAACTATTCGTATCTGGGAGGGCATCACCGGCTCCTCTCTCGTGCTTCTAGCCTTCGGGTGCTAGCTTTATCACACAAAGAAGCTGGGAGGTGACCGTGGCCGAGTCCATCATGACCGACCGTATCAAGCACGTTATCGCCAACGACCGTTTGATCCCGCTCTTCGGGATGGAGGTCGAGGAGGCTTCGGAGAGCGGTGCGCAGGTCTCCGCTGTGGTGAAGGATGAGTTCCTGCAGGTCCACGGGCTGGCCCACGGCGCGTTCATCTTCGCGCTTCTCGACGTGGCCTTCGCCCTTACGGTTAATGCGACGGTCGATGCCGTGGGGGTGCAGTGGAGCATCAGTCAGTTCCGTTCCGCGTCCGCCGGCGATAAGGTCACGGCCGAGTGTCGTCTCCTTCATGGGGGGCGTCGCCTCATGGTGGTCGAACTTGTGGTGTCCGGCGCTGGGGGAAAGTTGCTGGCGAAGGGGCAGGCGACCGCTATCCCGGTGGGAGGGGAGCGCTCCGGTCACTAGGCTACACCCCGACCGCGGGTCCTGCCCCGGTCGCAGGCCCGGCCCCCAGCACGCCCGGCGCCTTTCTTATGAGACGGACCTTCTCGGCAGCTAACGGTGGAGACAGGCCCACCGCGTAGATCTCGGGATTCCTCAGCCGTTTGACCTCGTCGGGCAGCGCGCCGACCTGCGCGAACGCTCGCGAGCGGATGTCGTCCAACGAGGGACGGTCGCCAAGACGTACGCCGTCGCGCATCACGGGTCGCAGCAACTCCTCGCACCGAGCCGCGTCCCATACCGCCCTGAGGAACGACAGGTCATGCCGCTCGGCAAAGGGCACAGGCGGGTGGGGCTGCCCGGGGTCGAAGGAATCGGGCGCCTCAGCGTCCAGGCGGATCAGGTCGGCCAGCGGCTGTCCGGCGTCGTCAAAGTAGCGCAGCAGGCGCTTGCGACCCGGATCGGTCATCTTGGCTGGATTGGATGAGAGTTTGATGCGCGGCTCCCACGGCGTCGCGCCTTCCCGTACCGCCACCAACTTGTAGATGCCACCGAGCGCCGGATGGTCGGAGGAGGTGATGAGGTGCGTCCCCACACCCCACGAGTTGATGGGCGCCTCCTGCCTTTTGAGGTCGGCGATCAGGTCCTCGTCCAGCTCGTTCGAGGCCACGATGAGCGGGTCCTCGAACCCGGCCTCGGTGAACATCCGGTAGGCCGCCTTGCTGAGGCGCGCGAGGTCGCCGGAGTCGAGGCGCACCGCTGCGCGCGCCGGCCGTCCGGCCGCGCGCAGCTCCTTGAACACCGTGACAGCATTGGGCAGCCCGGAGTTCAAGGTGTCATACGTGTCGACCAGCAGGATGGGATCGGGATAGCAGGCGGCATAGGCGCGGAAGGCTTCCAGTTCGTCGTCGAAGCTCATCACCCAAGAATGGGCGTGCGTGCCCCGCACCGGTATGCCGAAGATCTTGCCGGCCAGCACGTTGGAGGTGCTGTTCGCCCCCCCGATGTAGGCGGCGCGCGACCCGCTCAGGCCGCCGTCGGGGCCCTGGGCCCGGCGCAGGCCGAACTCCACCAAGGTGTCGTCGCCGCAGGCGAGCCGGATGCGCGCTGCCTTAGTGGCGATGAGGGTCTGATAGTTGAGGGCGTTGAGCACGGCGGTCTCGAGGAACTGAGCCTCGATCAGCGGGCCTTCTACCTGGACGATGGGCTCGTGCGGGAAGACGACGGTCCCCTCGGGCACGGCTTCGATGGTGCAGCGCGGGTGGAAACCGCGCAAATAGTCGATGAAGGCATCGTCGAAGACGTCCAGTCCCGACAGATAGCCCAGGTCTTGCTCGGTAAAGCGCAGGCCTTCCACCTGGTCGAGCAACTGCTCCAAGCCGGCGGCTACGGCGAAACCGTTGTGCGGAGGCAGATCGCGGAAGGAGTAGTTGAAGCAGGCGGTGAGGTCCTTGCGGCCGGTCTTCCAGTAGCCGCCCATCATGGTGAGCTGGTAGAAGTCGGTCAATAGGGCCAAGTTCTCGCGCCGGGCCCACCGTTGGGATACGTCTAGGCCCATCAGTCGTCGCCCTCGGAAAGGTGATCGCCGACTGCCGCATGGCCGCCATCTGCGGCGCGGTCGTCCCTCACGGCAGGGCGGCCGACTGCCGCATGGCCGTTCCCGACCGGGCGTCCATGCTGGTCGTAGGGAGCGGGCGGCCGTTCGCCCGAGTCTTGCAGTTGCGCCGACATCACCCGCCGCACACCGGCCGCCCCCAGCTCGGCCAGGGTCCGGGCGGTACTCTCCGGGGCCACCCCGCGGACGGCGTCTTCCACGAGATAGACGGTGAAGCCTGCAGCGAGGGCATCCAGAGCCGTCTGCCGTACGCAATAGTCTGTGGCCAGACCGGTGACGAATACCCTCTCCACCCTGCGGTAGCGCAGGAAATCTGCCAGGTCGAGCCGATCTACCTGGAAGCCGCTGTAGGTCTCGCGCTTTGGGTCATCTCCCTTGCTTATCAGGATGGCGTTCGCGGGCATATCGAGGCCGGGGCACCAGTCTGCGCCCGGCGTCCCCTGCACGGCATGGGGGGGCCAGGAGCCGTCCCGGAACTCCGGCTGGCTTGAGAAGCTCACGTGCTCGGCCGGGTGCCAGTCGCGTGTGTAGATCCATCGCCCGAAAACGAGGAGCAGGCTGTTGATCACCGGGATGACCCCGTCGCCGCCCGGTACCGGCAACGCGCCTCCCGGACAGAAATCCTGCTGCACGTCGACTACGAGCAGGGCGTCCGACGCCCCGATGAGAATCGGTTCGCCGCCGGGTTCGCCCCCGGGTCCGCCGTCTGGTGCGCCGCCACGTTCGCCGCCGGGTCCGTCACCGGGCCGGCGGCCGCTCGCGCCGTGGCGCGACAGCGGATCCGGAGCGGTCACACCCGCCTCCCAAGCACGTCCATACCCGCGGGAAGGAAGGGACTCAGGACGGCCGGTATCTCGATCAGGCCGTCCTCGGTCTGGTAGTTCTCCATGATGGCGATGATAGTGCGGCCGACGGCTACGGCGGTGCCGTTGAGAGTGTGTAGCAAGTATGGCCCGCCCTTGTCGCCCTTGGCGCGTACCTTCAGGCGGCGGGCTTGATAGTCCGTGCAATTGGAGCAGGAGGTCACCTCGCGGTAGCGCTCCTGGGTGGGCAGCCAGGCTTCCAGGTCGTATTTCTTGGCGGCGGGAGCGCCCAAGTCTCCCGCGGCGATGTTCACAGCCCGATAGGGCAGGCCCAGCTCCTGCAAGATCTCTTCTTCGATGGAGCGCATGAAATCGTGCTCTTCGCCGGATTCCTCGGGGGCGCAGAAGCTGAACATCTCCACCTTGTCGAACTGATGTACGCGGAAAATGCCGCGAGTGTCCTTGCCTGCCGCCCCGGCTTCGCGCCGGAAGCAACTGGAGTAGCCCACGTAACGCGCTGGCAGCTCGTTCTCGTCAAGGATCTCGTCCATGTGCAGGGCGGCCAAGGGTACCTCGGAAGTGCCGACCAAGTTGAGGCCGTCGGCCTCGACCCGATAAACCTGCTGCATGTCGGTAGGGAAGAAACCGGTTCCGTACATGGCTTCGTCGCGCACCAACACCGGCACCACCACGGGCCGGAAACCCTTGGAAGCCAGCTTCTGCAGTGCGTATTGCACCAATGCGAACTGCAAGAACACAAGGTCGCCTTTCAGATAGGCGAAGCGGCTCCCCGACGTGCGGGCGCCGCGCTCCATGTCGATGAAGTCGTGGGCGAGGGCCAGGTCCAGGTGATCCCGGGGCGCGAACGCGAACTCCCGGGGAATGCCCCAGTGGTGCATGACCGCCGAGTCCTCTTCGCCTCCTGTCGGGGCGGATACCTCCGGAAGGTTGGGCACCTGCAGCAACTTCTCCTCCAGCGAGGCCTCCACCTCTCTAAGCCGGGCTTCAAGGTCCTTGATCTCTTCGCCCACGGCTCTCATGGCCTCGATCTTCGCCGTGACGTCCTCTTGGCCACGCTTGGCCCGGGCGATCTCCTCACTGACCACGTTGCGCAGACTGCGTCTCTCTTCCACCCCCACCAGGATCTCGCGACGCAGGCGGTCGAGCTCGAGCAACGTTTCGAGGGCCGCCTCGGCGTGCGCTCCCCGACGGCGCAGAGCCTCGCGCACTAGGTCGGGTTCGCTGCGGACGAGTTTGAGGTCGAGCATGAGACGCTCCTACGACGAGGCGATCCTGATCAGCGCGTGGCCTGGCTCGGAGGCCGGCCCACGGGATAGCTGCCCAGCACCGTGAGCCGGGGCAACTTGCAGCACAGGCAGCGGAGGGCGTCGGCCACCGGGCCGTCGTCCACCTTGCCCTCCATGTCGACGATGAAGATGTAGTCGCCCAGTCGCTTTTTCGAGGGCCGCGACTCGATCTTGGTGAGGTTGATACGGCGGAAGGCGAACTCCTGCAAGATCAGGAGCAGGGCCCCCGGTTGGTCCTTGACGATCTCGCACACCACGGAAGTCTTGTAGGGCTCGAACCAATCCTGGCGTTCCCGTTGCCGCGCCAGGAAGACGAAGCGGGTCTCGTTGTCCTTGTGGTCTTCGATGTCGGCTTCCAGCACCGCGCAGCCGTACATCGCCCCAGCGAGCTGGTTGCCGATGGCGCCCCAGGGCTCATTCGAGGACGCGATCCGCGCCACCGCGTCGGCGGTGGAATTGGCGGCTTCGATCTGGCGACCAGGGAGGTTACGGCGCAGCCATCCTCGGCACTGGGCATTCGCGTGTGGATGCGAGACTACCTTGACGATCTGGTCGAGGCTCAACCCGGGGCGGACCAAGAGGCTGTGACGGATAGGGAGGCGTACCTCCCGCACGATCTGCAGGTTGTCTATCTCGTGGGCCAGGACGTCGACCGTGGCCGATACCGAGCCCTCGATGGAGTTCTCTATGGGGACGATGGCGCAATCGACTTCCCCAGTCGAAACCGCCTCGATAGTGTCCTGCATCGAGGGGAAGGGGAGGAACCGTCGGGCGCGGCCGTCGGGCGCCTCTTCGTCAAGAGCGGCTCGAAGCGCTACCTCGCTGAACGTGCCCAACGGGCCCAGGAACCCCACCACCGCCGCCGCCAGCGGCAACGGCACGGTCAGCGACGAGACCGGCCAGTGGACGAGGTCCTGTCCGGATGGGTCACAGCTCATGACCACCTCCGCTCTCTTCCGCGGAGTCGACGGACTGATCGTCGTCGCCTTCGGGGCGGCGCCGCTTGGTCTTCCGTTCGTGGAGGAAACGCTCGGCCAGGCTCCCATCGGCTCGGCTAGGAGTCTGGGGCTCCACCCATCCAGTAGCAGACGGAACCACCGCATCTTCCACCAGGGGCAGGCCTTGGCGCCTGCGCCTCCGGTTCTCTCGGGCCAACTCTCGGTCATTCTGGGGACGGCGACCGGGGAGGCCCACGGAGACCGGCACGTCCGCGGGCAACACCTCTGCTTCAGTCTCTATGCCCTCGCCGTTCCCAGGATCACCTTCGACTCGAGGCCTGATGGTGAAGGGACCGCTTCCGCGAGCCTGTTCTAGGGCCTCGCTCTCCTCGGGCGCCAAGGGTATGTCGGACACCCCGTCCTTGAGGAGCTTCACGTACATCCGGGCGAAATCGCGGCTGACCACGGTGGTGATGACGACGCCATCGCCGAGACTGTTGAGTAAGGCCACCGCTGTGCTCTGTCTGCCCCCCAGGTCTTGGTAGGCGTCGAAACGGACGATCCCCACCCGAGAAAGGGTATTATCGATCCGCACGTCATGATCACGGGCGGCCAGCGTAAGGTCCTCAAGGGCCACGCGCACGTTGGTGAGCTTTTCGTCGACAGCAGAGACGTGCTCGACGATATCGACCGTCCCCCGGGAACCCATGATGACGTGTTGATTGCGCTGATAGCGCTGCAACCTTTTGTAGACCAAAGCCAGTCCCGCCCCGGCAGCCGCGGCTACCGCGATGGCAACGACGGCGACGATCTGAAATGCTTGAACTGCGCTCAATGCGGTCCCCTAGAGTGTGAAGATGACGCTGGCTTCTATCCAGTTGTTGTCTTTGAACTTCTCGTCCTTGACCGGTCCCGCCTCCACCCTGAGTAGAGCGACCTCGCCGTAGGCGGTGGGGTTGAGGCCTGTGACCGTCACCTGTACCTCTTCTTTGGGCTTCAGCTCGGCGACCGTGACCGTGACTTCCTGCGGCTGCGTGGAATCGGGAGAGAGCAGGGTGATCGTGACCGGCACGTCTTTCTCGGCCATGTTCCCCTGGTTCTCGACCGACACCACGAAGGCCAGTTCGTCGCTCGACTGGAGGTTGTAGGTTCCGCCGCCGCTGATCTCTTTCTCGTCGGGCATAGCTATCACCTTGCCCACCGCCACGCCGTGCACGGCTTGCAGGTTACCCGTGCTCTTGAGCTTGGCCAGGATCTCCTGGACCCGGGATTTGGATGCGATATCGGGATCGGCCAGGAACTCGGTGGCGGGGACTGTGACCCCGGTCAGGTTCTTCGCTTTAAGGATGTCCGTCGCCTTCGGAATGAAGACCTCCCTGTAGAGGAAGTCCGAATTGGTCAGATAGTAGAGCGAGCGTGAGATCTGCTCCGACGACACTTCTGTGTCCTGCACCTCGAGCGCCGTCATGAGAGATGGCTTGAGGTCGGCCAACCCCGTGTGACGAAAGGTCAGGACCAGCACGAGGAACTGGTGGACACTTTGCTCGACGAACTCTTTGGGTGCGTCGAGGGCCTTCGCCTGCAACTCGAGCTTTTCAGAGGTGGCTACGAACTGGTCGAGACGTGTCTGGATGTCCTTCCGGGTGGTATCACCGGGGTTGGTGAGTAGCTTTGCCAACTCGCCGCCCATGGAATCCGACTGCTTGAGGATATCGGTCACCTCGGTCATGTACCGCTGGTAGTCGGCGGCTTCGCCGCTGCTGATGGCGCTCCGCGCCGCGAAGACGACGACCACCACGACGATCACGATCACGGCCAGGATCACGAGGAGCCGGAGTAGTGGCTTAGGCAGTATCTTCCTCTGCCGCCGTTTCCGCTCTTCTGTGGCCAACTCGCTAGAAATGTCGTCCTGTTCCAGATCGGTCATACGCAGCGGCAATACCTGAATGATGGTGGGCGAGGGGGGACTTGAACCCCCATGAGCGTAAGCTCACTAGACCCTGAACCTAGCGCGTCTGCCAATTCCGCCACTCGCCCGAAGCGCCCACGAGTATAACATAGCGCTCCGCGGGCCCGGCCCTAGCGGTGAGGGACCCCGGAGGCCGCCCGTCCGCACTGGATCAGTGAGGGGTCGACCTGGCCACTCGCCCTCTCCGCGCGCGGAACACCCGTGCGCGACTGCTTCGCGAGCGAGCACCAGGTCGACCCGGGCACTACTGCCCAGACGGGCGGTTCTCGGGGCTCCCTGGTGGCGAGGTCGACGCCGGCGGGGCTGTCTCACACCCGCGCCGCCACTCATGCATGGGTTTGGGGCGAGGGCGCCACCCTCAGTTCAGCAGGCAGATACCCCTTCGCGGAGCAGTCGCGCATGGTGAGGCGCGCGCGGGAGCGAAGGGGTATCTGCCTGCCCTGACGATATACTGGGGCCATGGCCGACCCACCCCTTCTCTACGATCGCTATCAGATCGTCCGCAAGCTGGGCAGCGGAGCGTTCGCCACCGTATATCTGGCCGACGACCTGCGCATGGGGCGTCCGGTCGCCATCAAAGTGGTGGAGCAGACCGCCGACGTCGACGACCGCGTGCTGCGAGAGGCCCAAGCGGCCGCCAAGCTCAGCCAGCCTCACATCCTCACGGTCTACGAGATGGTCCGTGAGCCCGACAAGACCCTGCTCTTCACGGAGTACATCCGAGGCAAGACCCTCCGCGAGCGCTATCGCGAACAGACGCTCGGCGACCTGGACATCCTCGAAGCCGGTATCCAGTTGTGTCGTGCCCTCGAGCATGCTCACAAGCGGGGAGTGGTGCATCGGGACATCAAGCCGGAGAACATCATGCTCGTCGAGGGAGACGCCATCGATGTGCGACTCATGGACTTTGGGGTCGCGCAACTGGAGGATCGGGCCTCGATCACTCTTGACGGCGATCTGGTTGGGACTCTCGCCTACATGTCGCCGGAGCAGGGAGAGGGCAAGAACGTCGATTCACGCAGCGACGTCTACTCGCTGGCCCTCACACTCTATGAAGGCTTCACGAGAAGGAACCCACTAAAGGGTAAGAAGCTTCAAGAACTGCTCCGTGACGTGTCCCGCCCGGACATCCCTCCTCTCTCCGCCAACCGGCCCGATCTGCCTGTCGCCCTCGACGAGGCGCTCAGGCGGGCCATGGCCCACGACCGCTATGCTCGTCCCGATGCTGGAACGTTTGGTCGACTCCTGGCTCAGGCGGTCAAGCAGATGCCCGAAGAAGTCCCGGACGAGCGCTTGGCGACCCGGGTTCGAGAGCGGTTGGCGCCGGCTCGAGTGGACCGAGACCGCTTGGTCTATCTGGGGCAGCATGTCGCTGCAGGGGTCTTCTCTCTTTGCTGCCTGCTGTACCTGTTGCCGCGAGCCCCCTTCTATCCGCAGGTAACGATCGTCCCCTTGATCATCGTGCCGGCTTTCGTGGCCCTCCTATGGCCGTTCGGAGGCGGGGCGCTCACCCTGCTGCTGCTGGCTCCCCCGATATTCGCGTTCGGTGCCGGGTGGGGGGTCATCTACGTGGTGCTCGCGGTCCTGGTCATGGGCCTGCTGCGCTGGAGGCGGGGGGAATGGGCGGCGCTGCTTCCCGGGGTCATGCCTTTCGCGGTGGCGGGTGGAGTCGGTCTGGCCATCCTGCCGCTGGCCGGCGTCCTGCTCCGCCGGTGGGGGGCGCTGGTAGGGTTCGCAAGCGGTCTTGTGCTGGTGGTGACCGGCGGCCTGGTGGGATGGACGAGATTGCCCTACACGTTCAACCCCGGCCCCGGCGCGAGCCTGGTGGCGGCGGAACATGCCCTCTCGCCCTGGACCGTGCTCGTGGAGATCGCCCGTTTCCTCGATTCGCGTCCGGAGCTCACCCTGCAGATCTTCCTCTTCACCCTGTTCTCCCTGCCGCTGTACGCGCTTGCCGGCAGTTCCCGGGAGAGGAGGATGTGGGGCGCGAGCGTCTACCTCATCCTGCTGTTCGCGGGTTTTGTGCTCCTTCCGATCCTTGGCCTGGGGGTGCCGGTGGCACTGGGGCCGTTCCTGGCGGCGTATGGGCCGTGCGCTATAATCGCGTTTCTGTCCGCGCTTCTCGTCTCGTCCAAGGGTGTGGGGACCCTGTAGGAGGAAGTGCTCATGGCTCTGATGCGGAGGGTTGATTCGCGTGTGGGGAGTGCACCAGGCGCAGATCCGACAGGTGCCCCGCCCCAAGGATCCGGGCGCGCTCGTTCCGACAAGGGTTCCAAGCTGCTCGTGCAGCCGGCAGAACTGGCCCGCAAGCTCGTCAAAGAGATGGAAGGCCGCAAGGTCCTCCGGCCCACACGCGTGTTGGTCTGCAACAGCTACACTATCTACCTCTGCCGTGCGGATCACGAGAGGCTGAGAGATCGTGAGCAAGCAATCCTGGCCAAACTGGAGCGCCATCTCACGAAGTACGCACGGGCTAAGAAATACGAAGTGCTGGGGAGCATCGCCGTTTCGATGGTGAGGGACACCGACTTGACTACAGGTCACTTCGGTATCCTTGCCGAACGGGTCGACCCGGCCCGGGTGGAGGGACCTGGACGGGCCGTGTCGACGACGGCGCCGACTACCTCGGTGATGGTCGCGGCGGCGGACCGGGCTACGTCTGCTTCACCCAGCCGCGCGTCGGTGCCAGGCACCAAGGCGGGGGGCGGGGTGACCAAAGTCATACGGCCCGGGGAGGCGGCGCAGCTTGGTCTTGCCTACCAGACGATCGTGCTCAAGGCCGGCGATCGGGTGCGCGAGTTCAATCATGGGCGGGTCGTCGTGGGACGGGCGCGAAACGTCGATTTCAGGATCGATGACCCTAATGTCTCTCGACGGCATGCGGCCATATACTGGGCGGATGGTGGAATCATGGTCCAGGACCTTGATTCCACGAATGGGACGCTGGTCAATGGGTATCCGGTGACGAACACCATGTTGCGCCCCGACGACGTGCTTGTCGTCGGGGACTGCCGGATAACGGTGGAGACGAAATAGGGGCTCGTGACCCGGGAGATGGAGCCATGCTGCAGATAGTGCTGCTGGCGGGGAAGT
>JAZDLO010000184.1:0-16664 GCA_043801935.1 bacterium | reverse complement strand
TCAGCGCCCGACTTGCCGTAGATGAGACCGAGGATCGACACCATGATGATCAGGAGCGGGGCGAGGGCGAGGAAGGTGTAGAAAGCAAGGGCAGCGGCCCGTCGCGAGGCTTCGTCCGCGTTCCATTTCTTTACCAGTTGCTTCAGAAAGCCCATGTTCCGCCCCGTCTGCGTGCGGATTGACCCCACCCGAGTCCGCTTAGCGCGCTCCCGCCCTGGGTAAACGAGAGCAGAAGCGACGCGCGACGTATGCCCCACTCGCCGCGGCTGCAGGAATGTCACGATCTGAGCTAGTGTATCCGAGGATATGAGTGCGTTCACCATCATAGCCGTTCTCATCTTCCTGTCTGCCCTCTTTGGCTACGTCAACAGCAGGTTCCTCAAGCTCGCTCCGAGCGTGGGCTTGATGCTGCAGGCACTTGCCGTTTCGCTTATTCTGATCGGGCTCGACTTCGCGGGAGTCCCAGGCATCCGATCCGCCCAGGAATTACTATCCAAGATCGACTTCAATCGAGTCCTGTTCCAGGGACTGCTCAGCTTCCTTCTCTTCGCGGGCGCACTTCAGGTCTGTCTCGTCTGCCTGAACGCGGTCAAGAGCCAGGTCTTCGCCCTCGCCACCATCGGCGTGTTAGGCTCCACCTTCATCGTAGGCTTCGCCGTCTACCTGCTGCTCCGAGGCGTGGGGCTCGGCATCCCTCTCACCTACTGTCTTCTATTCGGCGCCCTCATCTCGCCCACCGACCCGATCGCCGTGCTTCCGATAATGCGGCGGGCGAAGGCCCCCAAGAACCTGGAGACCTTGATCAGTGGAGAATCACTCTTCAACGACGGCTTTGCGGTCGTCGTCTTCGCCGTCTTGCTCAGTCTGGTCTCGGGTGAAGGCTCGTTCTCATTGCCCGCCGAAGCCGCCATTCTGTTCGGCCAAGAGGCCGTGGGCGGCTTGGTTTTCGGACTCATCCTAGGGTATGCCGGCTACCACGTGATCAAGACGATCGACGACTACCCGGTCGAGATCCTCATCACCTTGGCCCTCGTCACCGCCGGCTACGCGGCCGCTCAGGCCCTTGGCACTTCTGGCCCCCTGGCTATGGTCGTGGCGGGCATTGTGATCGGTAACCACGGGCGTAACAGGGGAATGTCGGCGCGTACCTCCGAGAACCTCGACCGGTTCTGGGAGATGGTCGACATAGCCCTTAACTCGGCCCTCTTTGTGCTCATCGGCCTCGAAGCGGTAGCCTTGGTAAGCGAGTTCTCGACTGTCCGCCTGCTGGTGGGATTGGCGGCGATCCCTCTTGTGATCCTCGCCCGGTTTATCTCCGTGGGCATCCCTATGGTGGCTCTCAAGCCGGTCGCGAATGTGGGCTGGAGGTCGACCCCGTTCATCACCTGGGCAGGACTTCGGGGCGCCATCCCCGTCGCTCTCGTTCTCTCGCTTCCCCGAGGATCGAGCCGGGACATTCTCATCACCATCACCTACATCGTGGTCCTCTTTTCGATCCTGGTCCAGGGTACGACCGCGAAGTACCTCATCAGGCCTCGAGGGGGCGAGCAGGCGGGGTGATGGTCGCAATGAGAGGCAATGTCGTAGGCGCTAAAGCTTCCCTGCTCTTCGACTTCTCGCACAGCCGCCAGGCGCTCCTGTCGGTCGCCCAGCCTGCGCTCGGAGCATTCATCGCCCATGAGGGCTTTCCTGCGCTTCGCGTCGTCGGCCTCGGACTGGTCGCGTCACTAGCGGGGATGCTGTGTGTGTACGCTTCCAACGACCTGCTGGACCTACGGACCGACCGGCAAGCGGTCCGGCTGCCGGACTCTCCAAAGATCGCCGAAGGCTACGATGTAGATGTCATGAGCGTACGCCACCCGGTCGCTCTGGGTGTGCTGTCCACCCGTCTCGCCGTCGCCTGGGTCGTCGGTCTCGGGCTGGTCGCACTCGTGTTCGCCTTCCTCCTTCGGCCCGGCTGTGCAGTCATCTTCGTCGGCTGCGTCTGTCTTGAAGCTGTCTACTGCGCCCTTAAGCGCCGGACCTGGCTGAAGACCATTCCCGGCGGAGCCATGGTGGGCCTGGGGGGATTGGCCGGATGGTATGCAGTGCGAGACCTGGATCTTTACGCTCTTGCGTTCTTTTTCCTACTCACCTTCTGGGAGATATTCGGGCGGAACCTGACCAACGACTTGGCGGATCTATCCCACGACGCCCCTCTCGGCATCAAGACGCTGGCAGCCGTCCACGGCCCGAAGTGGTCCGCCAGGGTGAGCTTCGCCGGGACGGTCGCGATCCTCCCGGTGGCCGCATTGCAGCAGGGCGGCCTCCCGCTCCGGCTGCTCCTGGCGGCTGCGGCGGCCTGGACGATGACTCTTCCCGCGTTCGGCCTTGTTCGTTCTCCCGAGGAAGCCGCAGCCCAGCGCGTATTCAATCGGGCGAGCTTCTTCCCCCCATTGGCCTTCCTGGCTGTGGCGGTCTTTTTCGCCGTTCGGTGGGCCCTGTGAACACCCTCCCGTGCGATCGTCGACGACGCCTCGCGAAGACCGCCGGCGATGGCGGGGGCTTCGCCGCTAGTGTGCCAGCCAGAGCTCGACCGCGCGTACGCCGTCGACGCCCCGCTCCTCGCGGATCTCGTCAAGCACGGCCGGGGGCAACGGGTCGTCCAAGGCGAGGCCCATGACCGCTTTGCCCTCCACCTTCTTCCGGCCGACGTTCATGAAGGCGATGTTAATACCGTGGCTACCGATGACGGTGCCGATCTTGCCGATCATGCCGGGCACGTCCTCGTAGCGCAGGAAGACCATGTGCGGCGACGGCTCGATGTCGATGGCGTGCCGGTAGATCTTGACCAGCCTGGGCCGGTTCTTCGGGCCGAAAACGGTGCCGCCCGAGGTCAGCTCGCCCTGCTTGTCGGTGCTCTTCAGGGTGATGAGGTTGGTGTAGTCGGGCGACCGGCGGTCCTTCGCTTCGGACACTTGTAGACCCCGATCGGCAGCTATGGAGGGCGCGTTGACGAAGTTGACCGCTTCATCCGAGCTGCCCTCGACAATCCCTTTGGTGACGGCCAGCGTCAGAAGCCGGGTATCGTGCTCGGCCAGCTCGCCCTCGTAATGCACTGTGACCTTGGAGAGCGGGCCCTCGGCGATGCCGGAGATGAGCTGCCCTAAAGTCTCTGCCAGGGGAAGGAACGGTCCGATGGCTTCCATGGCTTCCTTGGAGACGGAGGGGATGTTGACGGCGTTCGTCACCACCCCGCCCGTAAGCCCGGCCACGATCTGCTCGGCCACGATAACACCGGCGCGGTCCTGCCCCTCGGCGGTGGAAGCGCCAAGGTGCGGGGTCATGACCACGTTGTCGAGCTTCGCGAGCGGAAAACCCTCGGGAACGGGCTCTGATGAGAAGACGTCCAGGCCCGCCGAAGCCACCTTGCCCGACTCGAGCGCGTGCGCCAGCGCCGCCTCGTCCACGATGCCTCCCCGGGCGCAGTTGATGACCCGCACGCCCTTCTTCATCTTCTCGAAGGCGGCGTCACCGATGAGGCCCATGGTCTCAGCAGTCTTGGGCAGATGGACGCTTATGAAGTCGGAGACGGCGTAGAGATCATCGGGGGTCTCTGCCCGCTCGATGCCCAGCTCGCGGAAACGGTCCACGGAGACATAGGGGTCGTAGGCGACGACCTCCATGCGCAACCCCTGGGCCCGCTGCGCCACGAGCACCCCGATCTTCCCCAGACCCATGATGCCCAGGACTTTTCCGGTGATCTCCACACCCTTGAACCTGGACTTTTCCCACTTGCCGCTATGCATCGAGGCGTTGGCGTTGGGGATCTGTCGGACCTGGGCCAGGAGAAGCCCGATGGCGTGCTCGGCTACCGACAGGCTGTTGGACCCCGGGGCGTTCGCCACCACGATGCCCTTCTTGGTGGCGGCCTTGACGTCGATGTTGTCCACTCCGACACCGGCCCGGCCGATCATCTTGACCTGCGTGGCGTTCTCGAGGATATCGGCCGTGATCATGCTGGCCGAACGCACAAGGATCGCGTCGTAGTCGTTGATCTTCTCCTTGAGCTCCTCGTCGGTCATATCGGTGCGGACCTCAACGTCGAAGTGCTCTTTGAGGATGTCGATCCCCGCTTGGGCGATCTTCTCCTTCACCAGGACCTTCATCTTCTCCCCTGTCTGCTCACTTGTGCTCGGACCTTCATGATAGCAATACGCTTGCGGCCGCCGCCAGGCGCCGTCCAGGGACCGAGTCCTCCCGTTCCGGAGTGATTCAGGTGAGCACGCGCTTTCGGAATCCTTGGATGCCAAGCCAGAGGAATAGGGCGCAAAGGCCGACCAACACCGGATAAATCACAAAAAGGGGCATATGCTCGGACCGGGTGAGGGCCGCTCGAAATCCCTCGGTCACGTAAATGAGCGGGTTCAGCAGCACCACCGTCTGGAGCCAGGACCAACCGAAAACCTTCACCGGGGCCAGGGTCGTCCAAGCGTAGTACGTGCCGCCCAAGAAGGTCATGGGCAGTATGACGACTCCGAACATGATCGTGACCGTGCGTGGCTCAAACTTGGTCCCGAAGGTCAAGCCCAGGGCGGCACACATCACGCAGGCCAGTGGCAGGATGGTCAGAAGGATGCCCCAGCGCACGGTCAGATGCACCTGGATCTCCGGCACGTGGACCACGGCAGCGATCGGAAAGACTATGGCTGCAGCGATCAAGCCCTGGACCGCCCCCGCGACCACCTTTCCGACCGCGACCAGCCAGATCGGCAGCGGGGCAAGAACTCGATCCTCGATCTCCCTCGTGTAGCCGAATTCCTGGACCATGGGAAGGGCGACGGCCTGTATCCCTTGAAACATGATGGAGAGCCCGACGGTGCCGGCGATGAGCACTGCCGCAAAACCAGACTCGGCAGCCCCGCTGCCTCCGACCGAGGTGCCGATCTTTGGAAACACATACAGAAAGACGAACACCAGAAGGAACGGCTGAAGGATCGTCCTGGGGATGAAAACCCTCAAGTTCTTGCGAAGGACGACGAGGTCCCTTACGAGCTGGGCTTTGAACGCCGTCCAGCTCGCAGCGACAGCCGACCGCGTCGCGGGTAATCCCGGCTGGTCTCTCGGAGAGAACGTGGGCAGAGGCACGGGATCCATCAGTCGCGCAGATCTTTCCCTGTCAGCTTGATAAACACGTTCTCGAGCGTCGGCTCGGCTACCGAAAGGTCGGTGACGGTGAAACCCTCCCTATACGCCGCGGCGACCACTTGCGGCAGGACACCATGGGAGCCTTTGACGTGAAGCTGTATCTTACCGCCCACCTCCTGCGTCTCGATGGCTCCGTCGATCCGCTCCATAAGAAGACGGCCGAGCACGTCGAGGTCTCCGCTGACCGTGACCGTGACTATGGTGTCGGCGCCCACCGACGCCTTGAGAGCCTCGGGAGTGTCGAGAGCCAGGATCCGGCCGTGATCCATGATCGCCACCCGGTCGCACAGCACGTCGGCCTCTTCCATGTGGTGCGTGCTCAAGAAGATGGTCGGCCCTTGCGCGTGCAGGTCGCGCAGAATGTCCCAGAGGGCGATCCGCGACTGCGGATCGAGACCGGCGGTGGGTTCGTCGAGAAAGAGGACGGATGGCGCATGCAAGATCGCCCGAGCCATCATCAATCGCTGAGCCATGCCGCCGGATAGGGCCATGACAGGCGACTTGGCGCGATCGGCCAAACGGAATCTCACCAGGGACTGATCAGCCGCCATTCGAGCCGCCTTTGCGCCCATCCCAAAGAAACGGCCGTGGAAGTAGAGGTTCTCCCAGACGGTGAGCGACCGGTCGAGCGTATTGGTCTGGGGAACAACCCCGATGACTTGCTTGGCCAGCGCCGGATGGGCGACCACGTCGATGCCGGCCACCATCGCCTTCCCGCTCGTCGGCAGCGTGCGGGTGGTGAGCATTCCGGCAGTGGTCGTCTTTCCGGCGCCGTTGGGGCCTAGAAGCCCGAAGATCTCTCCGTCGTACACGGTCAGGTCAAGATGGTCGACCGCCAGGATGTCACCGGGGTAGATCTTGGTGAGCTGATCGCAGCCGATGATCTCACAGAGTAACCGCGGGTCGACGTCTGGACGAGCAGCGACAGCCTCCTCAGGACTTACGCCCACGCTCTTCCTCTCGGGCACGCTCCAGCCGGCTGAGCGACACGACGTCCCTGGCCATCTGGGAGGCCAGACCCACATAGCGTTCCGGATCGAGAAGGACCTCGATTTCCTCTCTGCCCAGGTACTTGTTGACTCGCGGATCCGCTAAGAGCACGTCCCGGAAACTCGCTTCCCCGCGCATCGCGTCCATGGCGTCCTCGTAGACGATCTCGTGGGCCGTCTGCTTGCCGAGGTGACTCCCGAGCTCGATCATCACCGACTCTGAAAGCAAGAGACCTTTGAGAAGGTCGAGATTGCGCCTCATGGTCGGGGCGTTCACCGTGAGGCCTCGCGCCACACGCTCTGCGAGGGTAAGGAGTTCCCCCATCTCCGTGCAAGCCCGTTCAAGCGCGTCCATCTCGCCCAGGAAATGCTCTAGGTTGCGCTCATGATCGACCACCATCACCTCGGTCACGAACGCGGCCTCGTACCTGAGCTTGCGCGCAAGGGACATCATGGTCTGGCAGACTTGCGGGTTGACCTTGTGGGGCATGGTCGACGAGCCCACGATGCCTGACTCCCAGGGCTCGCGGACCTCATCCACCTCTGTCGCCATAAGAAGGTATATCTCCTGGGCGATCCGTCCGAGCGCTCCCCCCACGAGGGCCAGGAGGTTGGCGAACTCCGCGAAGCGATCCCGGGAAGCGTGCCAACAGATATCCGGTACACTCAAGCCCAGGTCTCGTGCGACGAGTGCCTGGATCTCCGGCCCTTTCGCCCCAAAAGCGGCCATGGTCCCTACCGCTCCCGAGAGTTGGAGCACGAACACGCGCTCGCCACATCGCTCGAGTCGCTCGACGTTCCTCCGGATCTCACGAGCCCATATGGCGACCTTGTAGCCGAACGTGATCGGCAGGGCTTGGACCCCATGCGTCCTGCCCACCATGATCGTGTCGGCGTGGCGTTCGGCGAGGTCGAGAAGGGGGTCTTCGATACGGCGAAGGCTCTGATAGAAGATCGCATGCGCATCTCTCAGCGCCATCATGGTGGCGGTGTCCATGACGTCCTGAGTCGTCGCGCCCAAGTGGACGAACTGTCCGGCCTCTCCGTCGACGATCGGCTGAAACAAGCGGAGAAAGGCGACCATGGGATGGCCGGTCTGTTGATAGAGTCCATCGTACCGGGTGAGGTCGAGGCTATCGACGGTGGCCTTGCTGCTGATGCTCTCCGCCGCGCTCGCCGGGATCATTCCCAGGGAAGCCTGCGCCCTTGCCAGACTTGCTTCCACGTCCAGCCAGCGTTGAAAACGTGCCCTATCGGAGAACATGGCCTGCGTGAGGCCTTCCGGACTATCCTGCAACATGGTACTGCCTCGTCTCCCCGGATTCGTCGTTTCCCACACCTGCCGGGTGGACGATCCGGCTCACGGCATCCTGAAGGACCCGACGACCTCTTGGATGCTGGAGACACCGCGCTTCTCCGCCCACCTCCTGATCCCAGCGACGGTCTCCCCATAGGTCCCCGGGTCGATGAGGCCCGCGCTGCCGATCTGAACGGCGCTGGCTCCCGCGAGGAGGTACTCTACCGCGTCCTCCCAGCCGCAGATTCCGCCGCAGCCTATGATGGGGACCGAAACCGCTTGAGCCGCCTCGTAGGCCAACCTGAGGTGGAGCGGCTTCAAACCCGGCCCCCCAAGAGCGCCGCGCAGGTTTGCGCCCATTCTCGACCAGCCGGTGCCGATGTCGATGGCGATCCCCATGCCGCTCCAGATCGGACAGATCGCGTCGGCCCCGGCGCTCACACATGCCTGGGCTAGTGCGCGTACATCCACCAAGGTCGGCGTCACCTTGGCGATGACGGTCAGATCGGTGGCCTCTCTGACGGCCCTGACGACATCGGATGCAGCCTGCGCATCCGCGGAGAAGGCCAACCCCCCTCCGCTCACATTCGGACAGGCCAGATTGACCTCAATGGCGGACACGCCGCCCGCGCGGTCCAATGCCTCCGCGATAAGCTTGAACTCCTCCACGGTCTCGCCGGCGACGTTCACGATGATCGGCGTCCGCAGGCCCCTGAGATATGGCAATTTCTCCTCGATGAAGCCGCGAGTACCGACGTTCTGCAGCCCCACATACGTGAGAAAAGCACAGCCGGCGACTTCCACGAAACGATTCGGAGGGTTGCCCATACGTGGGTCGAGCGTCATGCCCTTCACCACGATCGCTCCAAGCTCGTCAAGATCGACGAGTTCCGCCATTTCCTCGCCGTAGCCAAAAGTGCCGGAAGCGGGCATGACCGGATTCTTGAGCACCAAGCTACCGACCCTGACCGATAGATCCACGGGTCCAACGCTCATTCGAGCACCACTTCATCCAGGTCGAAGATGGGACCATCCCTACAGACCAAGGCATAGCCGATTTCCGATCGCGGATCGAGCTGGATGTGGGACGAGGTCAGGTCGCGGTGCTTCAACACACCCGTTTTGTCGACCTTGCAGGTGCAGGTGAGACAGGCTCCGATCCCGCAAAGCATGTGCTTCTCCATGGCGAGCTGACCGGGAATACCGTGCTCCCTGCAGAACCCGACCAGAGCCCGATTCATCGGCTCGGGGCCGGAAGCGTAGACGACGCAGTCGTCGGCGCACCCTCGGGCTTCGACGATGCTACTCAAGACATCGACCGCGGAGCCCTTGCGGCCGTGGGTGCCATCGTCCGTGGCCAGGACCAACTCGCCGCCTAACGACCCGAATTCCTCCTCCAGCATGACCATGCCTCGCGAGCGGAAGCCAAGCACGCTCACCGGCTCCAACTTCTGCTCTCGCGCGACCTCCGAGAGTTCCTGCCCCAGAGCATAGAGAGACGCTACCCCGCTGCCGCCGCCCACGAGGATGTGCACCCTCTTGCTCGGATCCCGCCGGTAGCCCCTTCCCAGGGGCCCGATAATGTCGAACTCCTGTCCAGGGCGCACAGCGGTCATGAGTCGTGTGGCCCTGCCCGCTAACCTGTAGACGATCTCGACTCCTAAAACGTCGCCCACGTTGACCGGGCGAAACACCGTGAAAGGACGACGGCACAGAGGGTCGTTGGCGCTATTGACCCTGAGGTTGACGAACTGGCCTGGTCTGATCATCGCAGCGATCTCAGGTGTAGCCAGGGTCAGCCGCCAATGCTCTTCGTTGAGGCATTCGTTCGCCAGCACCAGAGCGCGCGTTTGCAGCACGGCCTTCCCCTCCGCCGGCAATTTAGATCTCACCAGGTACTATGAAAGTGCCAAACCCTGGGGTCCCGATGACCTCGCCGTTCTGCATGATCACGCTCCCGCGGACGATCGTGTGGGTCACCAGTCCTTTTACCTTCCGGCCGTGGTACGGGCTCAGCTGGCACTTGGCGTAGATCTTCTTTGAATCGATGGTCCACTCTTTGTCCATGTCGCAGATGGTGAAATCGGCATCGGTCCCCGGGATGTTCGACCCCTTACGCGGATAGAAGCCAAAGGCCTTCGCTCCGTTGACAGAGCTCACCTGGACCAATCTCTCGAGAGAGAGCCTTCCCTGGTTGACATAGTCCAGCAATAGATGCCCATACCAGTCGAGCATGCCGTAGCCGGCCGGAGTGTGCAGGGGATCGTCGGGATGATATTCATCCCCCCCGTGGGGAGCATGATCGCTGCCCAAGAGATCTATGGTGCCATCTCGCACCGCGGCCCAGAGGTAGTCGGCATCCGGAGCGGCATCGTGCCCGACCGGTATCCACGTGTCGTTCACCGGGTCGTAGACATCGTCCGTGGCGTCGATGGCCGGCATCATCTCGACGCTCGCGATCACATCGATCAATCCCTCAGCCTTGGCAAGTCTGACCAGGTCGATGTAGTCCCGGTGCCAGGCATGGAGGGCGTACCAACGTATGCCGGCCTTCTTCGCCAGGTAGTAGAGCTGGTAGGCGGCTCCCGTCATCTCTGCATCGGTATACGTGTGATGGCGCCAGTTCTTGAGGGTCATGGGTAACCCTGCGCTCTCGACTATCCGAACGGCTTCCTCCCAGAAGAAGTGATCCCAGGGATGGATCGCCACGAACTTGCCGGTCGGGGCCACAGCCTGGAAGGCTTTGAGGATCCGTACGGTGTCGCTCGTGCTGGCCGGGGTGGAGTACGGGTAGGCGGCACACTTCTGGAAGAACTTGAACCACGCCGCTCCCTGCTCGGCCAATTTGGGCACCCAGCCTTCCTCGAAGGCCAAAGGAGAGGCGAGGGGGTTGAAGTCGATGAGCGATTTCTGCTCGGCCAATTCCACCTGCAGCCGGTAGTGCTCCACCGTGTCCGGGACAGGGTCGGTGTTCACCTGGGTGCAGACCATGGTCACACCGCTTGCGGCGGCGGCGGACGAGCCGGTCTGGAAGTCCTCTTTGTGGGTCAGTCCCGGCTCTCGCATGTGGGTATGCCAGTCGATGATGCCGGGAAGAACATACTTCCCGGTGGCATCGATCGTCTTCCTGGCGTCGACCACTGCGCCCGGTCGGCCGACCAGCGCGATCCTCTCCCCGACCACGCCGATGTCAGAGTCGAGGAAACCGTCCTCGGTGTAGACCTTGCCATTCCTTATCAGGAGATCGAGCATATCGTCCGTCCCTCAAATCAAATGCGTATGATCTCCCGTGGCGTCTTGTGTATCCTCTCGGCCCCGTTCTTGCCCACGATGAAGCCCTCGCAGACGCCCGCCGAGACACCGTTCCCCGAAGCTCCGGGGTGGATGGCGATGTTCATGCCTTCCGCGATCTTCCAGGGTTCGTCGACCCTGATGTTGGGCCTCTCCACCAGTGAGAGCCCCTGCCCGTGAGCGTACGACCGCCCCGGACGCGCATACCCTCTCTCCGTCAGGAAGGCCACGGCCATATCCCACAGGTCTCCTGGGCTCGCGCCCGGGACCATGGCCGCGGCGACCATGTCCTGGCACTCCTTGGCAGTGGCGAAGGCCTCCTCGAGCAGCCGCGGCGGCTCCGCCTCGACGGCGAAGATCGCCGATATCTCCGTGTAGTAGCCGCAGGGTCCGTTCACCTCGATCAGCACCGAGACCTCGTCTCCGGGCCTGATCACGTGGTTCTGCAGCCGGTAGGGCTCGAAATGAACCGGAGTACCGAGAGGCCCCGATCCCACCAGAACGATACCCTGAGCGCTGCCGTTCTTGGCGCAGAAGTATTGGGCCTCGGCGTAGACCTCGTAGTCCCTCATGCCCGGCTTGATCGTCTTGCGCAGATGTTCGATGCAGCTATCTTGCAGCACGGCACAGGCTTTGATATGCTCGATCTCCTCCGGGCTCTTGATCCCTCGGAGTTGGTCCACCTGCTCGGTCGCGTCCACGAACGTAGCCCCGGGAAGGTTGCCCACCACGTACTCGTAGAAGGTCACCGGGATGAACGCCTTCTGCACCCACCCGATCTTCGGGTTCTTCTTCCCGGCAAGCACGCCTACGGCCAGCTTCCCTTCGATCGTGTTCGTGTAGTGCATGGTGGGGAAGTAGACCTCCCCCAGAGACGTTCCGATACCGCGGGCGACCGACATGGGCGGGTAAGGCTGCGTGGCGGGCGGTTCCTGCCCGCAGTTGATCACGGTCATCTCATCGTCTATGGGGAAGATCACCGTCATGGGGTACTCGAAGCGCGCGCCAAAGTCGGTGAACCAGCGCGCCGAGCCGCCGAGGTATTCCTCCTGATTCTGCATCACCAGGTAATCGATGCTCTGCTCGCGCATCATCGCGCGCACGGCCTTCCACCTCCGCTCGAGCTCCGCCGTGGAGATGCTCTGGACCAAGCGTTCCGCTGGGCTCACCGGGATTAGGTCTGTCATGATCTACTCTCTTTCGCTAGGTGGACTACAGCTGCCTGGGCCGCCTATTTCCTGCTTGCGTTCTTGGCTTCGATCTCCTCTTGGGTCGCCAGAATGTCTTTGGCGCCCAGGTAGACAGGGGTGTCCACCATCTTGCCGTTGTAGGAGATGGCGGCGCTCCCCTTGGCGATGGCCTCCTCCTCGAAGGCCTTGACCACGCCTTTGGCCCATACCACGTCCTCCGGGTCGGGAGCATAGAGGCGGTTGCACACCTCGACCTGGCTGGGGTGGATGATCATCCGGCCCTCATAGCCCATCTGCCGGCCGTCGCGAACGTTGGCCTCGAAACCCGGCATGTCCTGGTAGGCGACAAAGGGAGCGTCGATGGCCACCACCCCGGCCGCCCGGGCGGCCACAGCGATGTGCCGGCGGGCGTATTTCTGCTCCTCGCCTTCAGAAGTGAGCTTCACCCGCATGTCCTTGGTGAAGTCGACGGCCCCGAAGATGGCGCTCACCATGCGGGGACTGGCCGTCAGCGAGGGGTAGGCGTTGATGGCTCCCTTTGCGGTCTCGAGCAGGACGGAGATCTTGATGCTGCCCCGCGCGAGGCCCCGGCGGCGTTCAAGCTCGTCCAACTTCCAGTCCAGCCGCTTGACATCATCGGGATGTCCGCATTTGGCCAAGGTCACCCCGTGCAGACCTTTCAGGACGACCGCCTCCAGGTCGTCGTCGGTCATGAGGGTCTCCCAGTTGTTGAGACGGACGTAGACCTCGGAGCCGCCCGAGCCCACTTCCTCGAGAGCGGCCGCGGAGATAGTGCGGGCGTTGACCTTCTCTGCCGGGGGGACCGAGTCCTCCAGATCGAGGGTGACGATATCGGCTCCGAGAGCCGAGGCCTTGCCGATCATCTTCTCGTTGTTGCCGGGAACGTAAAGAACGGAGCGCATGACTGCCATGTGAGATTCCTTTCGGACCTTTGTAGCTACTTGTACTTGCCGTTACCCTGGCTCGGAAAGCACCGTGAGCAAGATACGAGGGATGTCGTTGGGACCGACGGCCACATACCCCCCCGCCTTCTCGATGGCGTCCATCTTGCTTTTCGCCGATCCCCGACCCCGCTCCACGATGCTGGAAGCGTGTGAGAAGCGCTGACCTTCCGGGGCCCAAGAGCCGGCCACGAAGATGACAAAGGGCTTGGTGAAACCCCCGGCAGCGATCAGTTGGGCGCACTCCTCTTCTTGCGAGCCCCCGATCTCGGAGAACACGGCCACCGCCTTGGTCTGGGGGTCCGCTTCGAACAGGGGCAGCAGGTCGGCCATGGAGGTGCCGAGCACCGGTTCGGTGCCGGTGTGGACCACCGTGCTGACGCCGAAGCCGGCTCGGCTCAAGACCCAGGGGATGGTACCCGACTGGCCGCCGCTCCGGGAGAAGACCCCGATGGGACCAGGAGCGAAGAAAGTGTTGGCCCACTCCACGCTACCGCCCAACCAACCGACCACCGCCTCTCCCGGGGTGATGGCCCCGATGGTGCCCGGCCCGAGGAGACGAGTGCCCCGCTGCTTGCAGTACTCGACCATGACCATGATGTCTTGGACAGGCACCGATTCCACGCAGGCGACCAGGTTGGGGACGCCAGCCTCAGCTGCTTCCTCGATCGCGGGAAGGAGCGCTCGACCGGGCACGAAGACCACGCTGAAATCCACCGGGCCTTCGGCCGTGATGGCCGCAGCCACGGTGTCGTACACAGGGATGCCGTGGACCTCCGTGCCCCCTTTGCCCGGACTGGTACCGGATACGACCTGGGTGCCGTAGTCCTTCATGTACCGGGCCCGCAGGGAGCCTTCCCGGCCGGTGATCCCTTGCACCAACACCCGAGTGCTTCTGTCGATGAGAATGCCCATGGCTAAGGCCGCCCTTCGTGCGGGCCGGCGAGCCCGCCCGACTGGGGAAGTCCCCGCTTGGCCAGATACTCGGGCAGGCCCTTGATGGGCACCTCGATGGAGAGAGCACCTCGGCCGCGGAACAGGCATTCGTATTCGCAGGCCAAGCACTCGGTTCCTCCCCGTCTCACCCCTTCCTCGTCCAGGTGGGCGACCGAGGGCAGCCCGTCTTTCAGCTGGAGGATCCCCCGGGCGTAGGTCTGGCAGGCGGAGATACAGGCTTTGCTCTCACAGAGGAGGCACTTGTCGGTATCGACGGAGACGGTGATCGTTCTTTCTGAGAAGGTAAGCATGTGATCTCCTCACCCGCCCCCGGCCCGTTGATACTCTTGAACCATCGAAAGCATCTTCTTGGCGATGAACTCCGTGTCGGTGACGTACTCCCGGCCGTAGATTTCGATGCGCTCTCCGCCGGATAGATCGGCGAGCCCTTCGCGCAGGATTGCCAGTGACTCCTCTTCTTTGTTGCCGCAGAGCAGGAGTAGGCAGGGCAGTCCCGGGCGCTGGGGAAGGGTCTCGCGCAGGGCTTTGACGATAGCGTGAGCGTGGTGCCACTGCTCCTGGTTGGCCATCATGAAGCCACCCAGAAGATAGCCCTCGATCCCCGGTTGGGAAAGGACCACCTTGGCCACCCGGTAGATCTTGCTTCCCACAGGGTTGCCGCTGGTATCGGCGTAGTTGGCCACCTTGAGGCCCACCCTGCTCAGCGCGTCCATACCCAGCATAGCCGAGCCGCCCCCGATGGGGTGATAACCGATGTATCCCGGGCTCTTCTCATCGAAACCCATGCTCATGAGAAAACCCGAGCCCCGCTGGTCGGCTTCTTCGATACCCCAGCCGATGAGGTCCAGTTCGGTGGGATCGTGGCCGAAATCGCGGGCCACTTCGATGCCCATCTCGGGATGCCGGAAGACGGAGTTGTTGTCGATCTCCATCTTGCAGTCGGCGGCCACGAAGTCTCCTGTCTTGGTCAGCACCAGAGGGTTTATCTCCAGGGTGAAGCAGTCATAGGTGCGGTAGGCCTGGAAGAGCCCCGCGAGAAAGCCGGCCAGAGCGGCGCGGCGTTCCGGAGAGATCTCGGCCCGGTCGAGCAGGGCGAGCAACGCGGCGTCGTCCGGACCTTGGGTAGGAGAGACGAGCAGCCGGAACAGTCTGTCTCCGGGCACGCTCTCGATGTCCATGCCCCCTTCGGGGCTGAACATCAGCATGGGGCAGCGGGCCTCGCGGCCGGAATTCACCGTATAGCCGGCGTAGAACTCGTGGGCGATGTCCAGCTTCTCCTCCACCAGCACCTGGCGAACGAGACCACCCTTGAGCGCGGAGCCCAGAAGGCGCGAGGCGGCGACTGCGGCCTCGGCCGGAGTACCCGCCATGGCCAAGCCACCGGACTTGCCCCGGCCCCCGGCCTGGACTTGGGCCTTGACCACCACCGGACAGGCTAGTTCGGCAGCGACCACAGCGGCCTCTTCCGCGGTGCCGGCCGCTCGGCCCCGGGGCACGGCCAGTCCGGCTTCCCGCAGCCAACCTTTGCCTTGATGTTCTAGGAGCTTGGCCATCTGTCTCCTCGGACCAGATCAACCTAGAGAATAACGAGGTTGATCAGATCCTTCCTCTCCCCTTTGAGCCAGCGGCGCAGATTCTCTTCAATGATGGGTAAGGTCTGTTCTATGTAGATGTCGCTCCTTCCGCCCACATGAGAGGTGACGATCACGTTCTTCATCCTCCAGAAGGGATGATCCGGAGGCAGAGGTTCCTGAACAAAGGCATCTAGAGCGGCACCGGCGATCTCTCCGGTTTCCAGAGCCTTGATCAGGGCGTCTTCGTCGACGAGTTCCCCCCGGGCGATATTGACGAGGAAGGCGGTGGGCTTCATCGCGGAAAGTACCTCTTCGTTGATGATCTGGTAGGTCTGGGGAGTGTTGGGAGCCACGACGATCAGGTAGTCGACTTCGGCGGCGACCTTGACGACCTCCTCCGGCCCGAAGAAGTGGTCCACGGAGTCGATCTCTTTCCGGACAATGTCGATACCGTAGACCGACATCCCGAAGGCTTTGCATTTCCCGGCGAGTTCTTCTCCGATGACCCCCAAGCCCAGGATCCCCACCTTCTTCTGCCAAAGAAGCTTCGCAGGCCAGGGGTCCCAGACCCCCAGATCCTGGTTGCGGACCATCTGCGGGAAGTTCCGGCCCAGCGCAAGCATTTGAAGGAATGCCATCTCCGACATCTGGGGCCCGTGGATGCCACGCATGGAAGTGACGATGACCTCCTTGCGGAGCGACGGCAGGTTGGTGATGTAGTCCACGCCGGTGCCCAGGCCCTGGACCCACTGGAGCTTGGATGCTCTGCGCATCAACTCGTCCGGCATGCCGAAGGCCAGGAGGATATCCATCTCTTCTACGAGTTCTGTGAGTCTCCCCACATTTGTGACCGCATGAATGGTGATCTCGGGAAACTTGGGCCGAAGCGCCGCCCCCCACTCCTCAGCACGGTGTTGTTCGAAAATGACCAGGTTATCCATTGATTCCTTCCTCCACTGCAGTCAGGATCTCTCACTGGGAACAACGAAGGGGCATGTCTTTCCTTATCTGGCTAACAACATCATGAACGGGGCAGCGATAGAGCAGCCCACGCTTTTCCTCAAGACGGCGACGACGCCGCCCATTTGCTCAACAAATCCGTCTACTACTTCGGCATCGCCAACTCCCCGAGCACCGCGAGCAAGTCGTCAACTGTGGCAGTTCGTGCGAGACCGCGACATATTGATGTCAGGCGATCTACCAGCGGCAGCGCACTG
>JAZDLO010000178.1:0-5429 GCA_043801935.1 bacterium | reverse complement strand
CGCTGTCGCGTAGTTCGATGACGATTTGATCGTTGGTGCCGGCGGCGGTTTCGGTGCCGGTCTGCAGCGTCACCCGATAGGTGTAGGCCAGGGCGTCGAGGAAGACTGGTGCCCATCTCATGAAGACGCCTGCCAGCTCGCCGGTGCAGTTCTCGGGCATCTCGGGATCCTCGGCCCACTCGATGGGGAGTTCCTCGCCGGCGTCGAGGCCACCGCAGAAGAGGCTGCCGCTGCGATCGTGCCCCGACCACACGGCTTCGGTGGGGTAGGCGCCGGTCAGCTCTTGTACCTGGCCAGCAGTCAGGCCGTGCCAGGTAGTCGGCTCGTCGAGAAGGTCGACGAGCTCGTAGCCGGGCTCGCCCACGTTGTATGCGTTGAACATCCAGCGCCCGCCGCCTTGGTATCCGCCGTCGAAGTCGTCGTCCGACCAGCCCAACAGGGGAGCAGGATCCCATCCGCAGTCCTCACCCCAGACCGGCAGGCCGCCGGCCGTGGCGAGGAGGGTCACGTCTTCGCAAGCGTCGTGGGTGGGGTACACCGCGTGCTTGTCCTGGGACGCGAAGACCACCAGCCGCCCCTGGTCATCGAAGCCCAGGTTGGCGCAGATCGCCTCGACGTACTGGACATCGGCCCTGTCAGGACGTTCGGCGACGTTGGCCGCGTTGCACTGGCGGTCGCTCGCGTGCCACACCCCCCCGTGAAAGTTCTCGCCACCGTGGGCCGAGCTGTTCACCCATTCCAGCCTGGCGTGCTGGCTATCGACGATCCTCCAGGCCTCCCATACCCGCTCGGCATCGCCCCGATGGGACTCCAGGGTAAAGACCACCGGCTGTGTCACCCCGCCTCCCGGGTCGTAGCCCCAGGTGGTGGCGTAGCCGAGCACGACATACTGCGGATTGGCATAGGAAGGCCACAGGGTGGCCTCGACGAAGTTCACCGTCGGTACCTGCTGGTAGTAGTTCAGCCACAGCTCCTGCTCGTCGACCTCGACGATGGGGTTGGCGAGCTGGATGGCGGCGTTCTCCCAGTTCTGGTTGAGGCCGTCACCGTCGATGTCGGTGGCGGGGTCGACGAACATCGAGACGTCGCTCTCGAGTGTCCTTGAGGGGGCGTCGTACAACACGCTCACGGCAGGGGGTTCGATGGGCCCGCTTACGTCGCCGGCGAAGTCTGTGGTGCCGGCACCGGCGCACAGGGTGACGGCGCCGGCCGCAGTCCCGAGGCCGACCGGGGCGACCAAGCCAGGGTTCGAGAGGGCGGTGGTCTCGGTCGGGTCGACGAGGGTGGTCCGCACCCACCAGCCGCGGTCGGCTCCGGCCAGATCACCGTAAGGGATGGCGATCTCCCCCACGGCGGCGCACCCGGTGAGGGTGCCCGACACGCAGTTGACGCGGAGGGTGACGAGGTGGGGAGGCGCTGCGGAGACATCGGGCGTGGTACCAATCAGACCGTAGGCCGCGTAGAGGGAAGCGACCGACGGCCTCACGGCGTCGATGGGCAGATCGAATATGACGCGGACCTCGCTGTCGTTGGGCAGGGTGTCGAAGATCCACGTCGCCCACTGGGAACGGGCCTGGTCGTTGTACGGTCCCAGCCAGTACCAGCCGTAGTACTGGCCGAAGTGCTGAGCGGTGCGTGAGCCGCTAGAGGTGAACCGCGTCGCCTCGATCGGAGTACCCGAGCACTCGCCCGCACCGCTGAGAGCGAGGCGCAGCCGGTAGTTGCCGCCCGCAGTGGCGTTCCCCAGGCGCCCGACCTGGATCTTGACGGTCCGCGCCTCGTCAGCTGCCGGCAAGACGACAGCTGTGGAGGTGGCGTAGGAGTAGGTCTCGCCACTGTCGATGAGATCGTCGTCCGCGTCGTAGAGCTGCAGCTCAAGCGAATTTCCCGACAGGCTCTCAAGCGTGACGGTGAGCGTCTGGCTGGCGTCTGCCTGCAGGGCGTAGCGGTCGGCGGGGTCGTCGAGGAAGATATCCCCGGTGAGGTCTCCCGCGCCGACGGCCATGGCTTCCAGCTCCCCGTAGAAGGCCTCTCCCGTGTAGCCGGGGGCGTCGATTCCCCGCAGCGCATCGTTGGCGTCGCGTATGGTGAAGGAGAAGGTGTAGCTGCCGTTCCCGCCGAGGCGAGCGAGGTGCAGGTACCAGCGGCCGCTGTCGCCGCGGCCGGCGGCCTGGGTGAACTGCAGGGCCCCCTGCTCCCACCCCTTTGGCCGGCGCACAGTCTGGGTGGGGCTCAGCAGCTCGACAGCCACGGTCAGCCCGCCGGCCGGGGCGACGCCGACGTCGACGATCTGGGTCTCGGCCAGGTAGAAGGCGAACCAGTCGTCATCCTCACCGTCGAGGGTGCCCTGATAGGTGCCCGGATCGAGGTTGCCTACCCGATCCGCGTCGGCCCAGGAGTCCGCGTCGGCCTGGCCGTCGGGGTCATCGAGTTGGCCCAGGTCCGTCAGGCCGCCTCCGCCATCGTCCCCGGTCCCGCCTTCGGGTTGGGCGATCACCCCGACGCTGCTGGTGTTGAAGGCGACATGCACCGTGGTGGGCTCGCCGGTACCCGTCGGGTCGGAGCGGGTGGCCCCGAACCAGACCCCGGTCGCTTCGGGGGACACCTCGGCGGCCGTGATCTCCATGGAACCCTGCGCCGTATAGCCCACCGGGTCGTCCTTGGGCGAAACGTTCGGCACCGTCACCAGGAGCGTGGTCTCGCCGCCGGCGAACAGGTCCTGCTCGCGGCTGGTGAAACCGTAGGTCAGGTAGAAGGCGGCGTCCACGCCGGGCGCTCCGTCCACCCCGTCGGTGGCCAGCACGTAGAACTGCACCTCGATTCCCGCTGCCAGGTTGGGGATTGATGGGAAGTCCCAGCGGGCGTACTGCGTCAGTGCTGAGTCGCGTACCCACCACCAGTCGGAGATGAGGTCGCCGTTGGTGGTGAAGTCACCGTCGATGCGATTGCCGGGTGGGGGGGTTGCAGCGGACCGAGTCACGGGAGCCTCGATCAGTGGCGCTCCCGGCGTCCCCACCGTCAAGCTCTCCAGGCGGAAGGCGGCCGGCCCCTCGGCTGGCGAGTTGGCCTCCACCCACAGTGACGTCAGGTCGTCGGGCAGGTCCTCACCTGGCAGGAACGCCGTGCCGCTTGCCAGCGCCACTTCCGGTTGGCTCGCCGCGGGCTGGACGCTGAGCGTGACTGTCTGGACGCCAAACTGGGTCGGGCCTTCCCCGTACTCCAGCGAGAGGGTGGCCCCGTCCAGGGTTGCACCCTCGCTGATGAGTAGGGCCTGAACGTCGATCGGCAGGTAGGGCACCTGCTCCGGCAGGCCGGTGAACTCCCAGCGGGCCGTAGCCGAGGGGTCCTCCAGCCAGTACCAGCCCTCCCGCAAGGTACCGGTCGACTGAAACGTTACCGGCTGACCGGGCGTCGTGGGCTCGGAAGCCCCGTCGCCGGTGCATCCGCTAATCCCCACAGCCAAAGCCACGACGAGCCATGCCCAGCGTCGGGGAACAGATGACTGGATGCCCGACCTGGTCGTGATCGCCAGATCACTCATCGTCAGTCTCCCCCAAGAGCGGGAGCGAGCGTACCAACCGGAACTCGCCACCGTTTATGGGACTCCTCACGGCTAGATGGCACCAGGGCCGAATGTATCTACTCCCAATCCTCTTGCGAGCACGCCGCGATGCGCGGCGGCCTCGCCCGCGCCCAGTCCCACGCGGCGACCCTGATCCTGAACACGAGCGCGGGAAGATGGCGGCGAGGGTGCTGCTGGCTCGATCTCCTCCTCGGTCTGGCTCGAGTTGGGTTCCTGCGCGTTGTCGGAGAGTCGGCGAGGGTGGGACATCCCGCCAGCGCCGGACGATCGCTCGTACCGACTCAAGACCAGTCGAGTCGCTAAGTGCGAGCAGGGCCGAGGCATCGACAGTCGAAAGGCTGTCTTGGACAAACCTCGACAGGGGTGCCGAGGGACTCGATCCGGTGCCAGCTGCTCCCGTCACGCGGGTGACGGGCGTCGATAGGCCACGACCGGAGCGCCCGCGGGGGAGATCACACCACCCCAGGGTGGGGTGATGGCACCTGGGCTGGCCTGCTCAAGGTGTGATCAGCGTCGTGCGCCAAGTCGAGTTTGGCACCCGGCGTCAGGACCTTCGGCTCTGATAGGGTCGGTGGCTGGAGTCAACGATGTGCGTATGGGTGATGGATCCGCTGACCACTGGTACTCGCGGAAGTCACCCGAGGACCGTCGGCCTCTGCTCAGCAGCCGTCTGCTGTGGAACATTCTCGAGTTCCGCCACCCGGTCAAGGTCGCTGGTGTCTTGTTGGCTGTGGTACTCACGGCTGCGATGGCGGCGAGCCTCGCTATCGCAATCGGCGGCGGCGACAGCACTGGCGTTGAGACCACAGTGGCTCCCGCCGCCACGCAGCCGGTTCTGGTGCACCTGCTTCAGCCCGCCCGGGTCGCCTGCACGTCGGAGTTTACCTCCTTCCCTTGTTCGGCACTCATCGACGACGATCCCGACAACTCCTGGAACGCCCGGGAGGGCGGAATCGACGCGGAGATCACCTTCTTCTTCTCACCGCAGGTACAGATCACCGAAATGGTCATCTACAACCTGGAGACGGAAGAGGCCTTTGCGCGCAACGCCCACATGAAGGAGATCGAGATCGTCATGGACGACCTTGCCCAAGCCGATACCGTCGAGCTGGAAGACAGCAACCAGCCGCAGCGGGTGGAGCTGCGGGGCCTGCACACCTCTAGCCTGACGATCACGATCACCAGTTCCTACCCCGGCCAGGCTCACGAGGGGCTCGAGCCCTTCGGGGAGCTGGCCGCGCAGCAGATCCTGTTTTACGGGCGGATCGTCCCCGACAACCCCGGCTGAGCCGCCGCCTTCGCTCGGGGGCACGTGCCCAGTCTGGAGGCGCCGAAGTGGATTGTGGGGTGCCGGTAGTTGTGTCGCTCCGCGGATCGAAGTCCACAAGCCGGTTGGTGGAGCAATCCGATAAAGTCCTGCGAGACGTGCTATGACGTGATCGCATATTTGGTTCTGGTCCATCGCTACCCCGAACAGTTCAGGCGGCTGTTCAAGGCGATCTACGACCCGGCTAACCGCTACGTGGTCCATGTGGATAGGAACTCCGGCCCGACGCTGGAAGCCGGAATCCGCAACTTCCTGACCGCCTATCCCAACACCGCCGTGCTGCAGAGTCGCAAGGCGCTGTGGGGCGGCTACAGCCTGGTCGACGTCGAACTACGGGGCATGGCCAAGCTATTGGAGATGAGCCAGGACTGGGAGGTGTTCATCAACCTGAGCGGCCAGGATTTCCCCCTGAAGAGCCAGAGCCAGATCGCCAGGTTCCTGGCCCGCAATCGCGGCAAGGAATTTATCCGGGTGCTGGACCAGCAGCAGGTGCGGCCCGACACCATGCCGCGGGTCCAG
>JAZDLO010000159.1:0-2922 GCA_043801935.1 bacterium | reverse complement strand
AGGAGTCGCCACCAGGACGAGTGCGATGCGGCCTCGCAGCTCCGGATGAGCTTCGAGGAGACTCTCGAAGGCCTCGACCTTCTGGATCGGTCCCTTAACGTAATCCAGCCGCTCCACCGACAGTATCATCCTCGTTCCCGCGAAACGCTCGCGGATTCTGGCCTGCTGCTGCTGCGCCTCAGGGCTGGCGAGGATGTCGCGAATCAGCTTCACGTTGACGCCCACCGGGTGCGCTCCCAGCAAGATGCTCCGCTCGCCGGCCCGCACCCGAGCGGGCATCTCGGTAAGCCCAAGCGCCACGCCGTGGACGCGGAAGCGGGGGGCACACCTAGCCGTTTCCAGGACCTCGGTCTGCACGTGCGACTGAAGTACATCCACGAAGTTCGCGACGTACCGGGGGATATGGAAGCCAATGTAGTCGCACTGGGCCAGGCTACCGATGAGCTGATCGGCCCAAGGGATGACATTAAAGATGTCCGCGGGTGGGAACGAGGTGTGATGGAAGAACCCGATGCGCAGGTCGGGACGAAACTGACGTAGGAAGGCCGGAACCATCCAGAGGTTGTAGTCGTGGATCCAGACGAGCGCGCCTGTGTCGGCCTCTGCGGCTGCCCGCTCGGCGAAGCGGCGATTGATGCCGAGGAAGTGTTCCCAGTCATCGCTCGAGAAGGTGGCCCGCTCCACGAAGGAGAAGATGACCGGCCAAAAAGCTTCCTTTGAGAACCGCTTGTAGAAGCGCTGGACGTCCTGAGCGGCGAGCGGGACCTTGGCGACGGTCAGGTTCGGATAGCGTCGCTCGTCCACCGGCTGCGAAAGCGCTTCCCGACCGTCACCAGCGTCGGCTGTCGACCAGGCCACCCACGTCCCACGCCGGCCGCTCTCAAAAACGCCGAGCAGCGTGGGGGTGATGCCGTTTGGACTCGCGTGCGGACGCCTCACCAGCCGGCCCCCGACGACGCTTTCCTCGAACGGCAGGCGATGATACACGACGACGAGCTGGGCGTTTCCCGAGGCCGCATGCTGAGCGTCTGCCTCCATGTGCAGCGGGTAATCCATGGTTTGAATCGCCTGCAGAATACCGCCGGCCCCCGGCAAGGTCGCTTGGACCACGTTGGACAGCCCGGCGGTGGCATGGCGGAGTGCGACTTCTGCGTGACCGACCACAACGCCACGGAATCCCTGCGTGTAGAGGGAGTAATCGTTCAACGTGTCTCCAGCCACCAACACGTCGCGATCGGCGATCCCCAGATGCTCCACGAGCTTCCGAAGCGTGCTCCCTTTGGAGACGTTTCGGGGCAGGACATCCAAATAGCGGCCGGCCGAGAAGAGCACGTCACAGTGAAGGTGAGCCAGGCGTTCCCGAATCTCCGGCATGAAGGTCGGGTCGTCGAGAAAGAACGAACAGCGCCGCTCCTGGGGCACGAGCTGGCGTTCGAGGCCGGGGATCTGCCGCAACGCGGTGGTTACCGGCTCCACCCCCGCCCATCCCGCTTCGATCTCGCCCTGGATCTCCTGCACGGGCGACAGCCCGTCACCCCTAACAACCGTGGCTCCTACGTCGGCGATGATGAAGTCGGGGCTGGGAACGAACGGGTTGCTAAGGAGAGGGAGCACGCTCTCGACGCCGCGTCCGGTGACAAACGCTAGTCGCACGTCGGGCTCGTCACGAAGGGCCCGATAGAGTTCGAGCCGATCCGCCTGGCGACCTCCAAGGAATGTTCCATCAAGATCCGTCGCGAGCACGAACACGGCTATTGCCACCTCACTGGCTTGCTGGGGAATCCTCCATCCACGCGGCCGGTTGCCGGGTGGAGCGCGGGACGAGGCCCGCTTATCGACCGCCCGTATCGTATCCCACCGGACCGACTGCGGCCAATGTGCATGAGTTGAGGAAGCGAGCGTCGTCAACTCAGCTCGCCGGTCAATCGCCCGGTCGTGTCCTACTCTGGCCGAAGGCGTCGTCTGACTACGGCCCGAGAGGAGCGCAGTCGAAGGCCACCAGCTCGGAAAAAGGAATGGGGACTGGGGGGTCTCTCGCCGGGTGGCCCCAGCCCCGCAATCAGGACATGTTGACCGCTGGCACCAGTCTGAGAGACAGTTTGTCCTCCCCCTTCGGATACTTAACATCGAGAATGACACCGGCCAACTCCTGGTCGATACCGGGGGCCAGTATGAGGACCATCCGGTCCTCGCTCTCGATGATGCGGTCGCGCTTTGAGGGGTGGTCGAGCCGCAAACCGTAACCGTCCTCCGACACAAGCAGCCGGTAGGCGACGTCGGGATCCACCTCGTCCAGGGTCTTCCGCAGTTCCTCGGTGGCGGTCTCGCTTACGGCAAGCATGAACGCCTCCTTTCATTAGACAACCGCGCCCCCGAAGCACTTGGGGGCCGCCTGCAGCTCTTGAGTATCGCGGAGGGCGAAGGCGACGATAATTGCCCGAGAGGTCATATCGGGACACGGGTCGACGTACTCGGGGGTAATCCCAAAGGGCACAGGGCTGGAGCGCGTGGCCAGGGGACGGAGACCCGTCAAGGAAGCTCCTTGAGCTACCTGATCAGACCCTGCAAAGCCGCGTAGGCCGCGGCCTGCTGCCGGTTTCGCAGATCGAGCTTGGAGAGCACTCTTCGGACATGGACCTTGGCAGTGTGCGGGGAGATGAGGAGTTCTTGGGCTATTTCCCTGTTGGTGGCTCCTTCCCCCACCAAGCGCAGAACTTCCAGTTCCCGGGGAGTGAGGCCGGCCGCCGCCGTAGGGCTCTGTTCCGGATCTATGAACGCGGCTGCCATCTCGTGTGAGACCACCAGGTCACCCTGCGCGAGGATCCTGAGGGCCCTCAAGAAATCCTGGGCCGACAGATTGACCGAGAGACAGCCTATGACTCCCGCCTGAAGCGTACCTCCCAGCTCCTCGGATAATTCAGG
>JAZDLO010000110.1:0-5100 GCA_043801935.1 bacterium | reverse complement strand
GTGACGTTCGCGGGCCGGACCGTGAGCGGGTGGGAGATGTACCGGCTGCCGATGGAGGATCTGCGGCCGCTACGGTTCGGGGCCGCGGGCAGCGAGGCGCCTGCGGCGGGCGGCCCGGGCGGGCTGGCCGTGCCGGCCTTCTACCGCGGCACCTTCACCGTCAGCGACGTCGGCGACACCTGGCTCGACCTGCGCGGTTGGGGGAAGGGCGCCGTCTGGGTGAACGGCCACAATCTCGGGCGGTTCTGGGAGGTTGGGCCGCAGCGGACGCTGTACTTGCCAGGCCCCTGGTTGCGGCGGGGGACGAACGAAGTTGTCGTGCTGGATCTTGTGCCGAGGGGGAGCTACAGCCTCGAGGGATTGTCAGGAGCGCTGTTCGACAAGTAGGCGAGAGCCGTTCGACGCAGACGGCGTGAGGGGGTGAGAAGTAAGAGGTCAGAGGAGACGCGAGACCCCGGCGGCTCGGCGTCTCGTGTCTCCTCTGACTTCTCACCTCTGACCCTCTCACCTTCGCGCAAAGTCACTCCCCGTTGGTCAGGCATTCGACGCCAGTGCTACAACGGCGGGAACTGCACGATATCCGGGCGCGAGTGGACAGAGTGTAGGGCATCGACCTCGAGTGTGGCGTACGCCCCCCTCCGGCGGAGCAGCTCGTCCCAGTCCACCTCGTGGCCGTTGAACGCTGGCCCGTCCACGCACGCAAACTTGGTCTTGCCGGCCACCGTGACGCGGCAGGCGCCGCACATCCCTGTGCCGTCCATCATGATGGGGTTCAGTGTGACATAGGTGGGGATGCCGAGGGGCCTGGTGGCCTCGGAGACCATCCTCATCATGAAGGTGCATCCGATGGCGATGAACATGTCCACCTTCGCGTCGCTCCCAGCCAGGTTGACGAAGACCTCCTGGACTCCGCCCCATGTACCACGGCTGCCGTCCTTGGTCGCGCACAGGAGCTCGTCGGACACCGACCGTAGCTTGTCCTCCATGTAGAACAGGAAGTCGTTGGAGGCCTCGATCACCGAAATCACACGGTTGCCCGCCTGCTTCATGGCGCGGGCGAGGGGATAGATGGAGGCGATGCCGTAGCAGCCGCCGCCGAGCGCCACGGTCCCCACGTTCTTGACCGGGAAGGGGAGGCCCAGGGGGCCAGTGACGTGGGCAATGCGATCGCCCTTCTTCAACTCGACCACCTCCCGACTCGCCCGGCCGACCTCCTCCACCACGATGGTGATGGTCCCGCCCTCCGGGTCCCAGTCGCCGAGGGTGTAGGGCACCCGCTCCGACGTCTCGTTCACCATAAGGATCACGAACTGACCGGGCTTGGCGAACTGCGCCACGGTGCGCGCCTCGATCTTAAGGAGGTGAAAGTTCGGGACGACCTCCTGCTTCTCCAGGACCAGGAAGCCCTCCGCCAGCTCAGGCCGTGGTTTCCTGGGCGTGGTCGGCAGTCCCATCGCTTCCAGGGCGCCGACCGTGTCCGCGAATAGATGGCCGCGGTAGCGCGCCGGGAGATCCTTCAGCCGGTCGCGGGGCGAGCCGGCGACGGGCGCCGGTGCGGGGTCGTTCTTGATCTCGGCCGTGACTTCGTCGATGGAGTTGTATTCGAAGCCCGGGGCCCCCATGGCGCGGGCCAGGTCGCGCACAAGCATCCACTCCGGCTGCGCCTCGTCGGGCGGCGGGGTCAGGGCGCTCACGGCCTTGATCTCGCCCGCCGATGTGCGGAGTGTCCCACTGACCTCGGAGAGGACCGCGACCGGCAGGAGCGCGTCAGCGCGCCGCGAAGCCGCCGACGGCAGGAAGTCTATGACCACGAGGTACTCGATCTTGGCCAGCGCGTCCTCGGTCAGCAGGTCGCCGGCCATGATCGCGGCCTTGATCTTCCCATCCAGGATGCCTTCTTGGGGTCCGCTGGGATCAGGGCCGCCGTCCGCGCGCAAGTAGGTGATGCGGCCCTTCATTACGTCCCGTGCGAATTTTTCGTAGAGGTACCGGACTTCGCGCGTCCCGGACTCGGTGGCGATCACGGCAAAGGACTCTCCGACATACTTCTGGAGCCGCTTTGCCACGGCGGCCACGGTCTTGTCGCGGTCGACGCCGACATGCTCGCCGCCCTCTTTGAGCCTGGGATGGCGGAGACGGGCGGGTGCGTTCATCATCTGCACGTAGGCGAACCTTCCGAGGGCACAGAGCCTGGCATCGCGGTCATAGCCGGTCATGCGCGTGGCGACGACGCCATTGTCCTTGAGCAGGACGGAAAAGGAGCAGCCTTCGGGGCAAATTTCGCAGGCCGAGGGCATGGCCTCGTGCGGCAGGCCGTACCAGCGGCCGTAGCGGTCGGAAAGGCTGCCCGTCGGGCAGATGTCAATGCAGGCGCCGCAGAAGACGCAGCCGGAATCGACGTGGCTCCGCTGGAATGAGGTCCCGATTCGCGTCCGGCGACCACGGTTGATGAGGCTGATGGCCGGCTGACCGTGGATCTCTTCGCAGATGCGCCAACAGCGCCCGCACAGGACGCAGAGGTTGTAGTCGCGGTCCATGAACGGGTCGTCCCTCTCCACGTTGAGCTTCGAATAGAGGGTCGGCAGCTCGAGTTCCGGCGTCGGCGTCATCCGGGTCGGCGTCATCTTGAAAGTCAGCTCACGCACTTCGCAGCTCGCGCGGTTGGAGCAGAAGCCGCAGCGCGTGGTCCGGCCCGCCTTGGAAGGGTCGGGGCGGTACTTCTCGCAGGCCTCGCGGTGCGGACAGACCAGGCATGCGCTCGGATGGCCGGAAAGCATCAGCTCAAGGATCCGGTTGCGCAGCGTCGCGACCGCCTCCGTCGTGGTCCGCACAGCCATCCCGTCCGCGGCGGGGGTGGTACAGGACGTGGGAAAGCCGCGTATCCCCTCGATCTCCACGATGCACATGCGGCAGGCGCCGTAGGGAGACAGGTCCTTGTGGGCGCAGAGCGTGGGGATCTCGATCCCAACCTGCCGCGCCGCCTCGAGGACGGTCCTCCCTTCCTCTACCGAGACTTCCACCCCGTCAATGCTAAGCGATATCATGTCTGACGTTTCCTCTTTCCTGAGCAGGGCGAATCATGTCCCGCTCCTCAGTCAACGATCACCGCACCGAAATGGCAGGCGTCCACGCATACGCCACACTTACAGCACAAGGTCGCATCGACCCGGTGAGGTTGGTTCTTCTCTCCAACAATGGCTTTCTCCGGGCAATTCATCCTGCACACGCCGCATCCATGCCCCCGTTGCACGCAGATCTCGGGGTCGATCCGGTAGACATTCAGTTGCCGGCAAACATGGGCCGGGCACTTGTGTGCCTCAATGTGGGCAATGTACTCGCTGCGGAAATGGCGCAGCGTGCTCATCACCGGGTTGGGAGCGGTCTGGCCCAGCCCGCAGAGAGAGCCCATCGTCACGGCTTCGCCCAGCTTGCCGAGTTTCTCCATCTGCTCGGCCGTGCCCCGCCCCTCGGCGATGTCGGTGAGGATGCGGAGCAGGTGCTGGGTCCCCATCCGGCAGGGGACGCACTTGCCGCAGGACTCGTTCTCCGTAAACGTCAGGAAGTAGCGGGCCACGTCCACCATGCAGGACTCTTCGTCCATCACGACCATGCCGCCGGACCCCATGATGGAGCCGACCTCCGCGAGCCGCTCGTAATCCAGGGGCAGGTCCAGGTGCTGGGCCGGGATGCACCCGCCGGAGGGGCCCCCGGTCTGGACGGCCTTGAACCTGGCGCCCCCGAGGACGCCGCCGCCGATGTCCTCGATCACGGTCTTCAGGGGGATGCCCATAGGGACCTCGATCAGTCCGGTGCGGTTGATCCGTCCCACCAGGGCGAACGTCTTCGTGCCCTTGCTCCTTTCGGTCCCGAACTGCGCGAACCATTGCGCGCCCTTATCCATAATCGCCGAGGCCAGCGCCAGGGTCTCGACGTTGTTGATGTTGGTCGGCTTGCCGAAGAGGCCGGAGACGGCGGGGTAAGGCGGGCGCGACCGGGGCATCCCCCGCTTCCCCTCTATGCTGGCGATGAGCCCGGTCTCCTCGCCGCAGACGAAGGCGCCCGCGCCCTTCTTGATCGCAATGTCGAAGTCGAAGCCGGAGCCCAGGACATTCTGGCCCAGGAGCTCCTTCTGGCGCATCTGGGAAACGGCCAAGTGCAGCCGCTCGATGGCTAGCGGGTACTCAGCGCGGCAATAGACGTATCCCTGGCTCGCGCCGATGGCGTATCCCGCGATGATGAGTCCTTCGAGCACGGCGTGAGGGTCACCCTCGATGAGCGAGCGGTTCATGAATGCGCCGGGGTCGCCCTCGTCCGCGTTGCAGATCACATACTTCGGCGTTCCCGGCGACTGGCGCGCGAGGCTCCACTTCTGGCCGGTGGGAAATCCTGCCCCTCCACGGCCGCGCAGTCCCGAGGCCTTGATCTCCTCGATCACCTCCTCCGGGCTTAGCGTGAACGCGCGAGACAGCCCGGCGTATCCCCCTCGAGCGATGTAGTGGTTGATGCTTCCGCCGTCGATGGCTCCGCAATTGCGCAGCACGATCCTCACCTGAGGCTTAACCATTGGCAGGTCTTCAAACCGGGGCACGCCGTCCAGCGACCCGCCGTCCATCACGGCCAACGCCTTGTCGAGCACCGGTTGGCCATCGCTGAGGTGCCGCTCCACCAGCTCCGGTACCATCGGCGGGGTGACGCCCTGGTACAGGACAGCCGGTCCTTGCTGGCCCCTGACCTCCACCAGGACCTCAGCGTAGCAGAGGCCTAAACACCCGACCTCCACAACGTTCGCGTCCAAGGAGTTCTTGCGGAGCTGCTCGCGGAACGCCGCGATGACGTCCAGTGAGCCCGCGGCCCGGCCGCACGTGGCCGACCCAACCAGGATTCGAGGCCGGTCCGGACGGACGAAATCGTCCCAGTCTGCCTGTGCCTGTCTTCTCAGTTCATCCAGAGTCATCGCTTGCCCTCGATCAGCCTTTCCGTTTTCCTTTGGGTCATCCGGCCGTATACCTTGTCATCCAAGACGACCACCGGCGCCAGGGCGCACGAACCGAAGCAGGCCACGCTCTCCAAGCTGTGCTGGAGGTCCTGGGTGGTCTCGCC
>JAZDLO010000092.1:0-32082 GCA_043801935.1 bacterium | reverse complement strand
TCCGGAAAAGGCGGGGTAGGCAAGAGCACAGTATCGGTCAATCTCGCCAGCTCCCTCGCGCTGGAAGGCAAGCGCGTCGGCCTTCTGGACATCGACCTCCATGGCCCTACGGTGCCCCAGTTGCTCGGCCTGCAAGGACGGCCGGTGGAGACCGAGGGAGACGTTTTCCTTCCCGTGGAGGTTGGCGACAACCTCAAGGTCATGTCCATTGGCTTTCTGCTGGGTGAACAGGACGGAGCGGTAGTGTGGCGAGGACCGATGAAGGCGGTCGCGATCGAACAGTTCCTGGGCGAGGTGGAATGGGGAGACTTGGACTACCTGATCATAGACTCCCCACCCGGCACGGGCGATGAGCCGTTGGCCGTTTGCCAGGCGATCGGAGACATGGACGGCGCCATCATCGTGACCACCCCCCAGGAGACCGCCCTCAGCAACGTGCGTCGCTCGATCAAATTCTGCTCCATGCTGGACATAAAGATATTGGGCGTGATCGAGAACATGAGCGGCTTTGCGTGTCCGCACTGCGGGGAGGTCACCTACGTATTCGGCCGGGGCGGCGGAGAGACCATGGCCACCAAGGCGGGCGCTCCCTTCCTGGCCGGCATCCCCCTTGACCCGATGATCGTCGAGGCGGGCGATGCGGGCCGGCCCTACAGCTACCACCACTCCAAGAGCGCAGCCGCCCAGCAGTTCGCTAAAGCAGTCGTGCCCATCCTCGCCCTCGACGACGGCAACGGCCGTCAGCAGGAGGCGGCAGCGGAGGTCGCGCTCGCGTCTCCCCCGGACGCAGGCGATATCATACGCTTCGCCCTGCCGGTCAGCGATGGGGTCCTCTGCTCCCATTTCGGCCACTGCCAGGAGTTCGCGCTCATCGATGTGGATAGATCCTCCGGAAGCGTCGTCGGCAAGACGACCCTCCCGGCCCCTGAACACGAGCCGGGACTGCTCCCCCGCTGGTTGGCCGACAAGAAGGCCGACCTCATCATCAGTGGAGGAATGGGATCGCGTGCTCAGCAGCTCTTCGTCGAACAGGGCATGACAGTCGTCACCGGCGCGCCCATGACCGACCCAGAGACGATCGTGCTCGACTACCTGGCCGGCGCGCTAGAGACCGGGGACAACGTGTGCGACCACTGAGTCTCGATGGATCCGGCAACCGGGGCAGCCTGCAGTGTCGTGACCGAGTCATCCGTGGAAGACGGCGTTGAAAAGGCCCACGAGCGGGACGACCTTGATATCATGCATGCCCTGGACGGACTCCGTTTTCGGGGAGTTGATCAGAGATATGGGATCGTGACCGACGATGAACGCTGATCGAGACATGCCTCGTGGCCGGGGCCGGCGAGGAGCCGGTCCGGCAGCCTGCGGCGGACCGGGTGGCGGGGGCCGCTATCGTAGATCGGTGCTCGAGGTAGCGATCTTGGCCTCGCTCGCCGAGACGACCACCCATGGTTACGACCTGGTCGAGCGGATCGAGGCTCTTGCCGGCGATCAAGTGTGCATCGACCCGGGAAGCATGTACCGCCTGCTCCGGGCTCTGGAAGAGCAGGGCTTGGTCACTTCAAGCTGGCAGACACAGGAAGCGGGACCCAGCCGCCGGGTCTACGTCATCTTGCCTCGGGGGATCGATGCGCTGGAACAACTGGCCGCGTCCCTTTCTCAGAGGGCGGCGGCAATGCAGCTGCTGGCCGATCACGCCGCTCATGCCGCTGCGAAAGCACGGAAGGTCACGGCTGGTGCAGAAACAGGGGTTCCCGCACCGTAGAAGGGGCCCCTATACCCTAGAGCCGAGCGCCTCCGCTCAGCACCAACGTCAGCACGGTCGCCACTGTGACAACGCTGGAGACGATGAATGTCTTTGTGCGGAGACCGGGACGACGCTGGTGGGACACGGTCAGCGGGCAAACGCGCACCTGCCGATCCTTCTTGAAAGCGGAGGGTTGGCGGCCGAAGTGCCGGCGCCGGTCGGTCCCACTCCAGCCCGTGCCCGGCCTGTAAACCGCCGACTGATGGCCCCTGGTCCCGCCCAGATATGCGTCCTTCATGGTCCGGCCTCCACGCCTCGTACGCGCCCCACGGGCCCTGTGCCTCCTTTGTCGGCAACAATTCGCCGGTCTTTAGTACATTCCTCCGGCAGCCGATGCTACGAGCAGGTATCAGGGGATTCGTTTTGTCGGCTTCAGCGTTTACCATAGGCCTGGAAGGCGCGAGGGCACCGGATGAGTAAGGCGCAAGGGAGGCATAGATGTACTGCCCGCAATGCGGCGGAAACAACGAGGATTCGGCCAAGTTCTGCACCACGTGCGGCCTGGATCTAGACAAGTACCGGCAGCAGTGGCAGGAGCCGGGAGCGCAGGCGACCGGACAACAACCGCCACCCTACCAGCAGCCGGCGCAGCAGGCACCCGCCTATCAGCAGCAGTATCAGCAGCCGTACCAACCGGCACCTCAGTATTACCAACCGGCACCCGCTTACGGCGCCGTGCCCCGCATTCCCAGCTACATGGGATGGGCCATCGCCACCCTTATCCTCTGTTTCTGGCCCACGGGGATCGCGGCGGTGGTGTATGCCAGCCAGGTGGGAAACAAACTGGCATTGGGGGACTATGCCGGAGCGAAGGAGTCTTCGCGCAAGGCGAAGGTATGGTGCTGGGTCACGTTCGGCATCGGCGTGGGCTGGATAGTGATCGCGATCATTATCTACGCGATAGCGGCCGCGGCGGTGCTCAACATCTACTAGGAGCTATACTCGGCGGTATCCGCGCCCGGGCCGCGGCTGCGGCCGGCGATCGAGTGCATCGTCGCTGAGGGCGCGGCAAAGAGGCGCTGCGTCATCTCGCGGGCGCGCTTGTGGGTGCGCGGCGCGGAGGGGTGGCGGAGTCTGGTTGATCGCACCGGTCTTGAAAACCGGCACGGCGCAAGTCGTCGCGGGTTCGAATCCCGCCCCCTCCGCCTTGTTTGCATCGGCGGGCCCGTCCTAGTCCTCGACGAACACCGGCGTCCCCAGGGGAGCGTCTTTCGAGAGCTCCAGGACATCCTCGTTGCGTAACCGGATACAGCCGTGACTCACGTCCGTGCCGATGGTGCTGGGATCGTTGGTGCCGTGGATGCCCACCTGTCCGCCGCCCGGCCAGTCGGCAAGCTTCTCCGAGAAGGCGCTGATGCCGATGACAAGCACCCCGTAGATCGTGCCCGGGTTTGGCGGCTTCGCTTTGATGGACACGAAGTATTCTCCGGGGGGCGTGGGCGTGTCCTGCGTGCCGACGCCGACATCGTAGCTGCGCACGAACTGCCCGCGATCGTAGAGGTCGAGCCGGTGCTCCGAAAGGTGGATGCGCACGTCGTGAGTGACGATACTCGTGGTCACATCGGAGGCCTTCACCCATCCCTTGGTCCCGTTGGGCCGTACCGGCAGGTACACCTGGTACCAAATGCGGTCTTGGTCATCGACGGCTTCATCGATCGCCCAGAAGGTGGCGGTGACGTCCAGTTCCCCCTTCTGAGGCAGCGCGCGGGTGAGCACGGAGCCCGGTGACACCCGATCGTAGATCTTGAGAGGGTCGGAGATCGCTTCCACCACGAGGTAGCCGCTCTCAGCCCGGGCATGCTGCAGAGCGGTCAAGGTAGTGGTCGTGGTGGGGGCGGCTGTCCCCGAGACCGAGACCGAGATTGTGTCCGGCGTCCGTGCGGCGGCGGCGACTGGCGGACCCCCTGAATGTGAGTCGGCCGGCTGGTCGTCGCGTAGGAAGGTGAAGCCCAAGATCGCGAGCAGCAGGCACACGCCGAGGAGAGTCCCGCCGAGCACGGACCAACGGGAAGCTCGCCCCCGGGTTCCAGGGGTCTGTCGCTGAGGATCCGATCCTGCCATGAGGGTGCGCGTCCTGTGTGGGGGCTCGGTGTCTCGCGTGGAATTCCCGGGATGATAGCATGCCGAGAAGACGGGCCCGGGAGTTCGCCACGGTGGTATAGGTTGCCGATCGACTCGAAGCGGCTGACTAGTTGGCCTGGTCCTCTGCCCAAGACTCCGGATAGCGAACGGGGCGCCCACTGGGGCGCCCCGTTTATCTCTCGTATGCCGATCCGCTCCGTCTAGCCGGTCACCGGGATCGTGCCCGTGGGGACCGTGGTGCTGGTGGTCGAGGGGGCCGTCGTGGTGCCGGTGGTCGGTGGCGCCGTGCTGCTGGTAGTCGTGGGGAGAGTGGTCGACGTAGTGCCGGGGACCGTGGTGCTGGTGGTCGTGGGGGCAGTGGTCGACGTAGTCGTGGGGGCAGTGGTCGACGTAGTCGGGGGCACCGTGGTCGTCACCGGTGCGTGACAGCTGGTGCAGGCACCCGCGTGGGTCGAGTTCGCTGCTGCGATCACCGTGGCGCTGCCGTGGCAAACGACGCACTTCGCGAGGGCCGGAGTATCGCCGACTGCGGCGTGGCAGCTCGTACAGCTGAGGTTCGCGTGCGCCGAAACGGCGTGGATGCCCGTGCCGCCGCTGCCCAGAGGACCAGTGGTGCCGTGGCACGTGCTGCATCCTCCATCCCAGCCTGTGGAAAACGCCGAGGCCTCGTTACTGTCAACAGCGAGGGCCACAACGACCGCCACCGCCACGATGAAGAGCACGACCGCAAAGAGCCAAAGTCTCTTCATTCTCACCTCCTTCCCTTCCGAAGGATCCCATCCCTGCGGCAGTCATGAATCTATCTTCGCCTCGAGGGCACCAGGATGTCTCGCTCCCGCGCGATCAGCCGCTGGACCCTCTCAGCACGACAACTCCACTATATCTGAGCCTGGGTAGAGGCGCAACGAAAACTTATCTGATCATCTTCGGCCCTAGCGTTCCCGTGCCGCGTCTATTTCTTCGCCGCGAGCGGCTCGGTCTCCTGCGGGAACCGGCCCCGTCTGCGGTAAGCTGACTGGTGGTCTATGATGTGATCACAAGGTGCTGGTGGCAAGGAGAGCTTATGTGGAAGCGGGTGAGGCTGGCGAATCTGTGGAGCCAGCTCTCAAACAACTACTGGTCGGTGCCTGCCGGGATGGTGACCATCGCAATCGGGCTGTCCTTCTTGTTTCCCTGGATCGATGAGGTCTCTGGAGATAGCAAGGCGGTGGTCCCGGGCTGGATATACCAGGGAGGACCGGAGGGAGCCCGCGCGCTCCTTTCCACCATCGCCGGGTCGATGATGACCGTGGCGGCGCTGACGTTCTCGATAACCATCGTCGGGCTTTCCACGGCCTCGCAGCAGTTCGGGCCTCGCCTGCTCAGGAACTTCATCAAAGACCGTGGCTACCAGGTAGTGCTGGGCACGTTCCTAGCCGCCTTCATTTACTGCCTTCTGGTCCTGCGCACGGTGCGGAGTAACGGTTCCCAGCAGTTCGTGCCCTATGTCTCTCTTGCCGCAGGCATCCTCTTTGCCGTAGCCGGCGTGGGCGTGCTCGTCTACTTCATCCATCACGCTGTTTTCTCGATGCGAGCCGAGACCCTCGTGGCCGCCACCGGTCGGGAGCTGCGAGCGGCCGTCGACCGCCTTTCCCCTCATGAGGTCGAAGACGATCGATCACCGACGCGGAAGCCACCCCGCAGCCTGCCTAAAGGCTTCCCTTCGGGAGCTCGGGAGATCAGAGCCGAAAGCAGTGGATACATCCAGGCGATCGACACCGGCCGACTTCTGAAGTTGGCCCATGAGAACGGCTTGGTGCTCCGCCTCGAGCACCGTGTGGGTCATTTCCTGACACAAGAAAGCGGGCTGCTCGATGCGTGGCCGGACACGACACCGAGTGAGGAGCTCAGGGCGGACTTGAACGACTGCTTCGTGTTTGGGACCCAGAGATCCCTCAATCAAGACGTGGAATCCGCGGTCGACCAATTGGTGGAGATAGCCCTTCGCGCACTCTCTCCGGGGATCAACGACCCCGACACCGCGGTGGCATGCATCGACCAACTCGCCGACGCTCTGGGACGGGTCGGCGAGAGGACCATCCCACCCGCGCTGCTCTCCTACGAAGACGAGGTGAGACTGGTCACCTATCCCTTGACCTACTCACGCCTCGTCGACGCGGCCTTCAGCCGCATACGGCAGTACAGTCGGGGAAGTGTCCCCGTGGTCCTCCGCCTGCTCGAAGCCATCGCGTCGCTGACTCCCAGGGTTCAGCACGACGCGCACCGGTCGGCGCTCGTCCACCAGGCCCAGATGATCTGGCGGGCGAGCCAGGAATCGGTACCGGAACCGGATGATCTTCGCACCATCGAGTTCCGGTTCAAGGCGGTGGAGCGGGTGCTGGAAACCACCGGCTCGTCGTGAGCAGAAGCACCGCCCGACCCTTGACCCCAGGTCACCTTCGAGGGCGATGACCTTCGGGGACTTGGACGATCCCCACAGCCCTATCCGCGCCAAACTGGCCACGTCCCAGCCGCTGCAGACCTCTGCGGGCTCCAAGCCCAAGGTCACCTACATTTTCCCGGAGAGGCTCAAGGACTTCATAGAGGCAGAGGTCGAGAAGAACCCGCACATGGGAGCGTAGGATCGGCGCCCTACCGCGACCAGAAGCTGCGCGTGAACGGCAGCATGACCGCCAATAGCTCCAGACGCCCCAGCAACATCATGGCCATGAGCACCACCTTGCCGAAGGGGGCGATAGGGGCGTAGTTGAGGGTGGCCCCCACCAGTTCCAAGCCGGGACCTACATTGTTGAGAGTGGCCGCCACCGCGGAAGCCGACGTGACCATGCTGACGTTGGAGGTCGACAGGAGCAGCGTCCCGAGCGCAAACACGGTGATCCAGAGGAAGAAGAAGCCTAGCACGGCTGCTCGGACATGATCGGGCACCACCCGCCGGCCGATCTTGACCGGTATGACGGCGCGGGGGCGCACCGACTGAGAAAGCACCCGGCTGGCGTTCTTGGAGAGGACCAAGAAGCGGGCCACCTTGAGGCCCCCGGCGGTCGATCCCGCGCACCCCCCGACAAACATGAGCATGAGGAGGAGAGTCTTCGCAAAACTGTTCCATTGATCGAAGTCAGCGGTGACGTAGCCCGTGGTCGTCTGCAGGGACACCACTTGGAACATGGCCTCGCGGAAGGCATGAGTGACGCTGAAATGCGACCGGGCGATCATCAGGCTCGTGGCGACCAAGATGGTCGATACCACCAGAATACTCAGGTAGAGTCTGAACTCAGGATCGCGGAGTATGGCCCTGCGCCGGCCTGAGAGGAAAGCGAAATAGAGGGCGAAATTCCCGCCCGCGAGCAGCATGAAGACGGTGATCACCAGTTCGACCGACCAGCTGCCGAACTCACCGATAGATCCGGCAAGGGGAGAGAACCCCCCTGTCGCCATCGTGCCGAACGTATGGGTCACGGCGTAGAAAGGGCCGATCCCCAAGGCGATCAGAACGATGGCCTCCGCAGCGCTCAATCCGACGTAGATATACCAGAGGTGTTTGGCCGTATCCCTCAGCCGGGGCGTCAGCCGTTCTGGCGACGGCCCCGGAGCCTCAGCGGCGAAGAGACGGATGGCCCCCCCGCCCACCGCCGGGAGCAGGGCGATGAACAGCACGACGATCCCCATGCCCCCATACCAATGACTCAGGCTTCTCCAGAACATGATGCCGTGCGGCTGCTGGAAATCTGTGAGAACGCTGGCTCCGGTGGTAGTGAAACCGGACATCGACTCGAAAAGCGCGTCGATGGGAGAGAAGGTACCCGCCAGAATGTAGGGGAGCGCGCCAAAGGCTCCCGCAACGAGCCACGACGCCACCACCGCCACAAAGCCCTCGCGAAAGCCGATGTAGGCCCGAGAAGCCGAGCGGGTCACGACATACAAGGGAAAGCCGACGACGAGGCAGATGCCTCCGGACACAAGGAGCGCCGCCAGGTCGGAGTCGCCGTAGATGGCCGACACCCCTCCGGAAACGAGGATCCCCCCGCCGATGGCCACAATGACCAGCGCCCCCAGGTAGCCGACGAAACGGAGGTTCATCGACCCGATCGGGGCGCGAACAGTTTCTCCACTTTCCGGACCGATTCCGGCACCGTGAACACCACCGCGACATCCCCGTCCTCCAGCTGTGACCGTCCGTCGGGAATGTGAACCCGGGTTCCGCTCACCACGGCACCCACGATGGCCCCGGGGGGGAAATGCACGTCGGCCAGCTTCCTGCCGCAGACCGGGCTCGAGCGGCCGACAACGAATTCCAGCACCTCTCCGGCCGCCTTGTCCAGCACGGCTGCGCTTATCACTCTCCCTGAGCGCACGAAGCGCAGGATGGCCGAAGCTGTCATGCGCCGGGGGCTGATGGCCACATCGACGCCGACGCTCTCGACCACCCGGGAGAACTCGGGCCGTTCGACGATGGAGACGGTCCGCTTGGCGCCCATCTGCTTGGCCATCAGAGCGGCCAGTATGTTCAGACGATCGTCCCCGGTGGCGGCGACGAACAGATCGGAACTGCCGACCCCTTCTGCCGCTAGGATCGTCTCGTCTATCCCCTCGTCCCGTAACACAAGGGAATGGCGTAAGACGGCAGCCGCCTCCGCCGCGCGCTGGGCGTCCTTCTCGAACACGGTCAGATGCATCCGTTGCTGCTCGAGTGCGATGGCGATGCCCATCCCGATCTCACCGCAACCCAGCAGCATAGCCTTCTTGGCTGCGTCCTTCTGTCCGCTCAGCCGGCTGGCGGCGACGACGGCGGCCTCCGGCGTACCGGTGAGAAACACCCGGTCCCGAGCCTCGAGGACCGAGTCGCCTCGGGGAATACTGACATGACCGTCCCGCTGGATCGCGGTGACGATGACCCCTTCCGACAGAGTCAGAAGGCGAAGGGGGATCCCGATCACCTCGTTGGTCGGATCGACCTGTATCTCGATGACCCAGACCTGGCCGCCGGCGAACGTCTCCACATCCAGGGCTCCGGGTATGGCCGCCAGCTTGGCCACCTCGTCGGCCACAGCCGCCTCGGGTTGGATGACATGGTCCACACCGGTGAACCCGGTGGAAAGGGTCCTGACATCCTCGATGTAATCCGGGTTGCGAACCCGGGCGATGGTCTGGGCCACGCCCACCCGCTTCGCCGCCATGCAGGCGATCATGTTGACCTCATCGGAGTCGGTCACGGCCACCAGAAGGTCGGCCCGGCCCATGCTCACTTGTTCGAGGACCCGCCGGCTGGCGCCGTTCCCGTGCACGGCCAGGACATCAAGCTCCTGAGCCGCCCTTTCGTAGGCCTCGCGCCCCCGGTCGACGACGGCCACCTCGTGACCTTCCTGGCTGAGGATGGTCGCGATGTGAAACCCGACTTCGCCTGCGCCCACGATCACTGCATACATGACCTCCAGCATACCAGCCGTCGGGATTCGGTCACGCGCGCCACCCGCTCGGGCACAGCCTCCGTCTCTCGTGATACTTTTGTGAAGAAACCTCCGATCCAGAAAAACGAGGGGAGCTTTGCCCGTGAACATCCAAGATTTCAAAGAGATCGATCCTGCCGAGAGGCTCCTCATGGGGGCCGGGCCGTGCAACGTACCGCCACGGGTCTTCCGGGCCGTTGCGGCGCCCTCCGTCGGCTATCTCGACCCTTACCTGTTCGGCATCATGGACGAGACCCAAGAGCTCCTCCGGGCTCTCTTCCGCACCGAGAACCTGGTGACCGTGCCGATGTCCGCCACCGGCGGCGGGGGCATGGAGACGACCTTTGTCAACCTGCTCGAACCTGGTGACCAGGTGGTGGTAGGCGTCAACGGTCTGTTCGGGACGCGGATGTGCGACATCGCCGAGCGCCTCGGCTGTGATGTGGTGCGGGTGGATGTCGAATGGGGCCGGGCCGTTCCGGCCGAGCGCATGGAAACGGCGCTCAAGGGCAAGAGTCCTAAGATCGTCGCCGTGGTGAACGCGGAGACGTCCACGGGTGCCTGCACACCGCTCAAAGACTTGGCCAAGCTGGCCCATGACCACGGCGCACTGTTCCTGGCCGACACGGTCACCTCGCTCGCGGGGATAGACGTCTCCCTGGACGCGGACGGCGTGGATGTCGCCTACAGCGGGACGCAGAAGTGCATATCCGCCTTCCCCGGGATGTCGCTCGTGTCCTTCGGACCGGCGGCGATGAAGGCGATAGAAGCTCGAAACAGCAAAGTGCCCAACTGGTACCTGGACATGACGATGATCCAGGAATACTGGGGGCCGGCCAGGAAGTACCACCACACTCCTCCCATCAACATGATCTACGGCTTACGGGAGGCGCTACGCATCGTCTTTGAGGAAGGCCTCGAGGCTCGGTTCGCGCGGCACATGCTGAACCACGAAGCACTGGTTGCGGGGCTGGAAGCCCTGGGCCTCTCCATGCTGGTCCCGAAGCCCGAGAGACTCCCCATGCTCAACTCGGTCCGCATCCCGGAGGGGACTGACGACGCCAGGGTCCGTGCCACTCTGCTGAGGGACTTCGGGCTCGAGATCAGCGGTGGGCTCGGGGAGCTGGCAGGCAAGGTCTGGCGGATCGGCTTGATGGGATACAACGCCCAACCCAGGAACGTCATCCTCTTCCTGGGCGCCTTGGAGGCGGTACTGAGGAGCCAGGGGGTGAAGGTGGGCGCCGGCGCCATAGAGGCCGCGGCCGCCGTGTGGGCGGCCTAGCTTCGGCGACGGCCGGCCAGGCTCTGTGCCGGCAATGTATGCGCTCGCGGGGTGCACACCGTGACCGGCGACTTGGAATGCAAGCGATCAGAGGTCGGTGACCCGCCCCCAACACCTTGCTCTGTCCGAAGGGCGGTGCTACTATCTATATGTTTATTGCATCTACATGGCGCCCGTAGCGCAAGGGTCCCGTTGTTGAAAGGAATAGCAGGTGTCAAACCAAGCGCAGAAGCACAGTAGGGTCATCGCGGTACCGTCCCACGCCCCCGGTGGTCTTGAAGCCCAACGGTCGGGCCATTTCGGGCACTGCGACCTCTTCACCCTGGTGAAGGTGGAAGGGACGGCGGTCTCAAACGTAAGCGTGGTGGACAACGCCCCTCACAATGAGGGTGGCTGTCTCGATCCGGTGAAGCTGCTCGCCTCCTTCGGAACCACGGAGATAGTGGTCGGCGGCATGGGCGCCCGGCCCTTGGCCTTCTTCGCCGACATGGGCATCGCCGTCTACGCAGACCAGGAACTTCCCACCGTCGGAGAGGTGGTCGACGCGCTGCTGAACGACTCCGTAGCCGTCATGTCGCCGGGGCAAGTGTGTGGCGGAGGTAACTGCCACTAGCCGCCTGCCTGCCCCGTCGTTAGAGTGCGCCACCCAGTACGTACCTCGCTACGGAACGAGGTCTTCGTGAGAGGGCGATGAGAAACCTCTTAGAATCCAGACCGTCCAAGCGCCTCTGTTAACATAGCGCGAAGGTGCGTACCTAGTAGGTTGGTGGGATCTTTGACCTCTTTTTTTCGTCGCTTGGCGGTCCCCCCTCGTCGGAGTCGGCCTTGTCTTGGCCGTTGTCGTCGTTGCCCTTGTGGTGCTCGACATAGGCCTCACCGCCGGCGGCCCGGCCTCTTCCTTGCCGGTGATCCTCATCGGAAGCATCTCTGCGGGCGAAGGCAGCGAAGGCACGGCATCTACGACATCTTTGCCCGCGTCTGAACAGCAGGGATCGGGTGCGGAGCAAGGCCAAGGTAGCGGCGCGGAGCAAGGCCAAGGTAGCGGCGCGGAGCAAGGCCAAGGTAGCGGCGCGGACCAGGGCCAGGCCGGCTCCACTGGGCCGGGGTCGACCGTCCGATCGGGCGGTACAACGGTCGTCACGAACGAGTTGCGAGTCCAGCCGGGACGCGGACACCAAGGGGGCTCGACCGGCACCGCCGGGCCCGCCACCGACGGACCCGGCGCCACCTCGACCACCGCTGAGAGGAAGTGACCGATCGTGCGGCTGTTACTGGTCGAGGACGAGAGCCGGGTCGCTTCGTTCATCGCAAAGGGCCTCGAGGGCGCCGGTTATTTGACTGATGTCGCCGCTAGAGGGGCCGAGGCGCTCGACCGCTTGCGCCAGGGCCAACGATGGGATCTCATCTTGCTTGATGTGGGCCTCCCCGACATGGACGGGTTCGACGTACTGGCCGAGGTGCGCAAGACCGATCAGGTCACCCCCATCATCATGCTCACCGCCCGGGGTGACGTCCCCTCGCGCGTGAAAGGGCTAGACCTCGGGGCTGATGACTACCTCCCCAAGCCGTTCGACTTCGACGAACTGGTCGCGCGCATCCGAGCTCAACTCCGACACGACCGCCAGCAGCACGGGTCGGTGCTTCAGGCCGGTGATCTCACCCTTGACCTGAAGGCGCGCAGAGTATTCCGGGGCGACCGCGTCTTTGATCTGACCTCCCGCGAATTCGCCCTGTTGGAGTTCTTTTTGCGTCATCAAGGGCAGGTCGTCACCCGTTCGCAGTTGCTCAACGGAGTCTGGGGGTACGATTTCGACCCCCAAAGTAACGTCGTCGACGTATACGTCGGCTATCTGCGCAGCAAGCTCGATGCACCTTCGGAGGAATCAATGATCGAAACCGTGCGAGGCGGAGGCTACCGGTTCCGCTCGCCAAGAGCGACGGTGGATTGAGACTTCGTCTGACCCTTTGGTTCGTCTTCGGCATGATCCTGGTAGCCGCGGCAGGGGCTGTCGGGACGTACGCGATCCTTGCCCAGCAGCTTCGCGGTGAACTCGATTCGAAGCTCGCTCAGCAACTCAACCGCTACCAGCAAGTGGTGGCTTCCGTGCCGGATCAACAGGCCTTGGGCACCGCGACCGAAGACTACCTTTCCGGACCCCAGTCGAACTCCCTACGTCAGAGCGCCTACATCTTCTCGATGCAGGCGTCGGATGGAACGGTCGTGTCCAATTCCAGCGATGTGCTGCTCGAGGATCTGCCTGCCACGGGCTCTCTCCTGCAATCCGGCGAGCCCTTCCTGCTCGACGTTTCTCTGGAAGGTCACTCCTATCGCGTAGCCGGAACACCCATACTCCTCGCCGAGAAGCAAGTGGGTGCCGTCGAGATCGCCGGTTCGCTGGCGAACATCAGCGACACTCTGCGCAGGTTGCTGATGCTGCTGGCCGTCGGAGGAGCGCTCGGCTGCCTTGTCGTAGGACTCGGCTCGTGGCTGTTGGTGGGAAGAGCCCTGGGCCCCGTCCGACGGATCACGAGGACCGCTGCGGCCATCTCGCACGAGGACCTGTCCCGAAGGATCGAATACTCGGGACCCTCCGACGAGATCGGTGAGTTGGCGCTCACCATGGACGCGATGCTTGACCGACTGCAGTCGGCTTTCGCCGCCCAGGAGCAGTTCATCTCGGACGCCTCCCATGAATTGAGGACGCCTCTCACGATCATCAAGGGTCACCTTCAGGTGCTTGATCGCCAGGAGTCCCTCGATCCCGTATTCGTCAAGCAGGAACATGCCTTGGTGCTGGACGAGTTGGACCGGATGAACCGCCTAGTGGCGGACTTGCTCACGCTGGCGCGCGCGACTCGGGTCGACTTCCTGCGCAAGGAGGCTATCGGGCTGGACTCCTTCCTTCGGTCGTTGATCACCCAGGGGCCACACCTCGGCGAGCGTGCGTGGCTGCTCGACTCCCTGCCGGGCGGCTCGGTCCAGGCAGACCAGGACCGTCTTACCCAGGTATTCCTCAACCTCATGCAGAATGCCGTTCGCCACACTCAGCCGGGGCAGGTCATCGGGCTCGGGGGCGAGCGTACCCCGGGCCGCGTAGCCTTGTGGGTGAGAGACGCGGGGCAAGGGATGACCGAGGACATGGCCCAGCACGTCTTCGAACGCTTCTATCAAGGCGCCGGTGACAAGGACGACCGAGAAAGCCTCGGTCTCGGTCTCGCCATCGTCAAGGCCATCGCGGAGGCCCATCAGGGTTCCATCACGGTACAAAGCCAGCCTGGGGTGGGCACGCGCTTCACCTTGCTTCTACCCGCTTAGACGTATCCGCCCCCTTGGGACACCCTCCTAAGGATCTTCTCATCCGACTCTTACTCTTGTCTCATGAGGCCTCTCTAGACTGGCATGGAGGGCTCAGAGCCCGTCAGCAGAGCCGATGGTCGCTTGGCCATCTGTCGGCGAACGACTACGAGGAGGTTGTACACATGAGAAAGAAGAAGGTCTTTATCACCTTGGCTGTGGCCGCAGTCTTGTCCTTGACTGTCGCCGGGGCGGCATATGCAGCCGCCGGCGCGAGTGCGCAGGGGTATCGAGGCGGGGCGGCGGCCGCCACCACAGCGACTCAAACCGCCAACCAGGGCACGAACGCCGCGCCGCAGCAGGAGCGCGCCCGAGACGGATCCGAAACCAGCTGTGACGGAACCTGCGACGGCAGCGGGCAGCAAGGCGACGCTACCCAGGCACGTGCGCAGAAGGCCGGTCAATCCGGGATGGGACAGCAGGCCTCCAACGGCGATCAGAACGGCGCCCAGCAGCAGCTTCGCGACGGGACCTGTGGCGGCACCTGTGACGATACCGGCAACGAGTCGGCGACCCGCACCCAGCAGCAGTTTCGCGACGGGAGCGGTGGAAGCTAGCCCGAGACGGCCCTAGCGGCACTTAGTTCATGGAGCCGGGCGGCGGTTTGCCGCCCGGCTCCGCGTCGTTGGCCATTCGTCGCTCGCGTTCCCCGGCCACAGCGGCACCGTCTTCCTCCGAACCCGACTGGTCAAGGGGTTTCGACAAACGCCCGTTAGGGTCATAACCACTATCGAGAGAGAACCACCGCCCACGGGCGACCGTCACCAGCGACCGCGGCCAATGTCAAGAGGAGAGAAGATGAGCACGAGAAAGATCATCGAGATAGACCGCGATCTGTGCAACGGCTGTGCGCTCTGCACCACCGCCTGTGCCGAGGGCGCGTTGGCGCTGGATGAAGAGGACAAGGCCGTTCTGGTGCGCGACATGTTCTGTGACGGCATGGGGGTCTGTCTGGACGTCTGCCCGACCGGAGCCCTGACAATCGTCGAACGAGAAAGCCCCGAGTACGATGCCGAAGCCACCCGCCAGCACGTGCTCCGGACCCGGGGTGCCGAGGCTGTAGCGGCCGTGCACCCGGGACCTGGAGCGGCCTCGGCCGCTCCCTCGGAGCTCACACAGTGGCCCATCCAGCTCCATCTGATCTCGCCGCAAGCCCCATACTTCAAGGGCGCGGATCTTCTGATCGCCGCCGACTGCACGGCTTTCACCCGGGGCAGCTTTCACTCAGAGCTGCTCAAGGGTCGCAAGATGGTCATCGCTTGCCCCAAACTGGACGAAGTCGGGCCCTATGTGGAGAAACTGGCCGAACTGATCCGCGACAACGATCTCAAGTCGCTCACGGTGGCCGTGATGACCGTGCCTTGCTGCAACGGCCTGCAACGTATCGTGGAGCGGGCCGTGACGCTCTCCGAGGTCGACATCCCCGTCAACACGGTCGTGATCGACATCGACGGGGAGATCGTCGACGCCGCTTGACCTCGTCTGGAGGACCTAGCGCTATCCGGCGGACCTAGCGCTATCCGGCGGCGTCCCGACCGCGCCCTGGACGCGATGAGGATCAAGGCTGTTCGGCCGTTATGCTAATCTCGGCCGATGTTCCAGGAAGACCGCCGGATCAAGCTGCTCACCATAGGGGCCATGTGCTTCAGCCTGTTCATGGTGATGTTGGACAACACGGTCGTGAACCTGGCCCTTCCTACGATCCAGCGGGAGCTCGGCTCGGGGCTCACCGGTCTGCAGTGGATCGTGGATGCGTTCATTCTGTTGCTGGCCAGTTTGATGCTCACGGGCGGTACGCTCGGCGATCTCTACGGACGCAAGCGGATCTTCATGGCCGGGCTCGCCTTCTTCACGGCCGGCTCCCTCTTCTGCGCGCTCTCCCCGTCGATAGGCATGTTGATCGGGGGCCGGGCGGTCCAGGGGCTGGGCGCCGCCATTATGATGCCCTCGACCCTCGCCATCCTCACCAACACGTTCCATGACCCCAAGGAGCGCGCCCAGGCGATAGGCATATGGGCAGGCATCTCGGGTATAGCTTTGGCCCTGGGTCCCGTACTCGGAGGGGTCATGGTCGACTCCTTCGGCTGGCAGAGCATCTTCTACCTCAACGTGCCCATCGGACTGGCCGCCCTGGCCATCGCGGCGCGGGTCGTGCGCGAGTCGCAGAACCCACAGGCTCGAGGCCTCGACCTCCCCGGGCAGATCCTTGCCGTCGCCGGGCTGGCCTCGCTCACCTACGCCCTCATCGAAGCGAACAACTACGGCTGGGGATCCGCCCGTATCGTTACCCTGCTGGTAGTCGCAGGCGTAGCCTTGGCGGCCTTTGCCCTGTGGGAGACACGGGCCCGCAACCCCATGCTCCAGTTGAGCTTCTTCAAGAACGTGACCTTCACGGGCGCCAACATCGTGGGTCTGCTCGTCAGCTTCGGGTTCTTCGGGATCCTCTTCTTTTTGGCGCTTTTTATGCAGAACGTGCAGGGCTTCTCGGCTACGGGGGCGGGTGTGCGCCAGTTGCCGACGACTCTATCGGTCATGGTCGTCGCCATAATCGCCGGCCGGATCGTGGGACGCGTCGGCGCCCGCTTACCCATGACCGCGGGCATGTTCCTGCTGGGCACCGGCATCCTCTTGTTCGAGACCGTCCAGGCCACGACGCCCTACGGCGCCTACTGGTGGATCCTCGTCATCCAGGGGGTGGGCGTCGGCCTGGTCATGAGCCCCATGACGACCGCCGTCATGAGCACCGTACCCGCATCCCGAGCCGGCATGGCTTCGGCGACGTTCAACACCACGCGCCAGGTGGGCGGAGTGTTCGGCATCGCGTTCCTGGGCTCGATAGTGACGGGCCGCTTCGCCGCCGAACTCAGGGGGTCGATGGATGCTCTGGGGCTGCCTCAGACGCTCACCGACCAGATAGTGGCTGTCGCCCAACACGGTGAGGGGACCGGGACCTTCCCGTCCATCCCCGGAGTGGACGTCGCGGCCATCCAAACCGCGATCAACGACTCCTTCACCACGGGCCTCCATCGGGGATTGTGGATCTGTGGCATCGTGGTGTTGGCCGGAGCCATGGTGAGCGCCATCATGATCCGGGGCACCTCCCCACAGGCGCAGTTGGCTAGGAGGGCGGCGGGAGAAACCGCGGCCGTCCGCGCCGCGCCTGCCGCCGTGGATATCCCCGCCGAGCAGCCCGAGTAAGAACCGACTCCCCCGGCCACGTGTCTTTTTCCGCCTTGCTGGGAACGTAGACAGCGGATCTGTATGTCCTGTCATGCCCCCAACACTCGTCTGCGGAGGACTCATGGCCAAGAAGAACATCGGTAAGAGCTTCAATATCTACCCTATGCCCGTGGTCATCGTGGGCGCAGTCGTGGACGGAAAGCCGAACTTCATGACGGCCGCCTGGTTCACCAAGCTCAACTCCGACCCCCCGCTCGTGGGTCTCTCCCTCGGTCGTAAGCAGTACACCGCCAAGGGCATCCAACAGACCGGCCACTTCAGCCTGAGCTGCCCCAGCGTCGACCAAGCGGTGCTCGTGGACTACCTGGGGCTCGTGCACGGCTCCGAAGAGAACAAAGCCGCGCAGGTCGACATCTTCCAGGGAGCGCTGGAATCCGCTCCCATGGTTGGCCAATGTCCCGTCGCGCTCGAGTGCCGTCTCACCCAGACCGTGGAGCTCCCGCAGGATTACTTCTTCATCGGCGAGGTAGCGAACGTCTATGCGAATGAGGCCGTGCTCACCGAGGGAAAGGTCGATTCGACCAAGCTCCGTCCCTTCGTACTCACCATGCCGGGCAATGCATACTGGGCCCTGGGCGAGTACATAGGAGAAGCGTGGAGCATCGGCAAGGCGCTGTTCAAGGATACGGACGAATCCGGCAAAAAATGATCCGTTCCTCGATCGGGGAGCTACCGGTCTCCTTGGCGGACATGCCGGTGACCGAGTGGGCGGCGGCCGTCGTCCTCCGGCATTCGGCCCGTACATACACAGGTCGTGCGGTGGGCCCGGCGCTGCTTGACCGCCTGGAGCGCTTCTGTGGCTGCCTGCCGGCTGCGGACGTTGCCCGGGTGGTCCTCGTGCGTGACGCGCCGGGCAGTGTGTTCACCGGCTTCGTGGGGAGCTACGGCCGGGTGCTGGGCGCCCCGTCCGCGCTCCTGATGATCGGAATGGAGGCCGAGCCGGCGGTCCAGGAGAGTCTGGGCTATCTGGGGGAGGCCGCGATCCTCGAAGCCACCTCGCTGGGGCTGGGTACCTGCTGGGTCGGCGGATTCTTCGACCGTCCCCTAGCTGCAGCCTTGGTGGCACTGGCCCCCGGCGAACGAGTACTCGCCATCTCCCCAGTCGGCGAGGCGCAGGCCCGGCCCCGCGCGGGCGCACGGGTGCTCAAACGGTTCGTCGGAGCCCACAAGCGCAAGGCTGCAGACGCGATCGCGCCTGGCTTCGACGCCGAACTCTGGCCTGCCTGGGCAGCCGAAGGGGTCCGGCTGGCCCGGGTGGCGCCGTCGGCGGTCAACCGCCAGGCTTGGCGGTTCGAGCTCGAGCCGGCGCCCGCCGCGGGCGCCGGCGGCGCTCAAGGGCCGGTTGCGGCGGCCGGGCCGACCGGGGCGGTGATCGTCTCCACAGTGACAAAAGGCAACGAGGGTAACGTCTCCCGGCGCCTCGATTGCGGCATCGCGATGCTCCACTTCGAGGTGGGAGCGCGGCTGATGGGAGCCCCAGGGCGGTGGGAAGTCCTGGATGCGCCGGATGTGGCTCGATACCGGGTGACCGCCACTGTGGGCGAGTAGCCTGGATCACGGGGGCACCCGCGGCCGTCTCTACTTGGCCTCGGTCAGACCGCCCGTTGCCTCGATCCCTTGAAGAAAGCCAGACCGATGAGCGCGGCCACTCCAAAGGCCGCCAGCATCAGATAGCCTGCCAGATACGAGCGGCTCGATTGGCCACCCGCATCCAGGAACAGACCGAAGATCCAGGGGGCGATCAGCGACCCGGCAAAACCCATCGCCGAGTTGATGCCGGTCGCGGGACCCACTTGCTCGGGTTTGGCCACCACCTCGGGCATGTAACCCAGCATCGGTGGGAAAAAGAGCATACTGAAGAAGCCGACCAGCAACACCATGGCAAAGGTGATCGGCACCCCGGGCACGATCCCCACCACGGCGGTCACCACGACCATGCCAAGCAGGGACGCGATGATGACACCGAGCTTGTTCCAGCGCCTGGCTGCGATCGCTCCCATAGGATTACCGAGCAGTTGTGCCGCCCCCAGCCCGGCCACCAGATACACCGAGATCGACTCGCTCGACCGGTGGACGTCCTGCAGGAAACTCGGGGTCCACACCAGTATGCCCACCCCGATAGCCAACCCGGCCGTGTTGGCGAACCCCAGCAACAGGACACGCCGATTGGTGATCGTCGCCCCCAGGGAGCCGGCGAGCCCCCGGAGCGTGGTGGCCCCTTCGGGATGCCGGGGTAGAGCCCGCACCGCTCTCTGCGACAACGCCGCCGCCCCCACCAGCACGCCCAGGCCCGCCGTGGTCAAGAACACCGCTCGGTAGCCACCCCAGCTCTGGATGCCGGGCATGATGAGCAGTGCGCCCATGCTCCCTAACCCCCAGCCTGAACCCAGGATGCCCCAGGCCCTTCCCAATCGCTCGGGAGGAAGCGTGTGAGCCATGACCGGGCTGGAGGTGGCGATAACCATACCTCCACCGATCCCCTGGATGGCTCGGCCCACCAGGAAGCCGGCAAAACCCGAGCTCAGCCCAAAGATGAGGGACCCCACGACGAAGCAGCCGCAGCTGACCCCCAGGAGCCGCCCGCCCCAGCGGGCGGCGCCGATCCCGGACGAGATGCCCGCGACGCCGTAGAAACCCATGAAGACCGAGGTGAGGAGACCGATCTGCGCGTCGCTCAGACCGACGACGGTACGTAGTTCGGTGGTCACCACCGGCATGAGCGAGAGTGTCACCGCCCCGGTGATGAAGATGAACATGAGCGACACGGCCAGGAGATCGGCCCCGCGGCGGGTCGTGACCATGACCCTGCCGTCGGCGGCGCTTGTCCCTGCATCATCGTGGGCCATTTCGCTCCTTGGTCGTGCTCCGGGGAGGCATCGTGCGCGACTTCCTTTTCATAGTATCGGACGGCGACCGCCGGTGGAACGGGGCTGAGTCCTCGTGTTAGTCTGCACGCTGCAACACCGGCACACGCGCCTCAGGCGGGGGTGCCGAACGGCGTGACCGGCCGACGAAGGGAGCACGATGACGAGGTTTGTAGTCCGCTGGGGCATAAGTGCGGCCGCTGTGGCCGTTGCGGCGTGGATCGTCCCCGGTATCACCGTGGATGAGCCCCATCGCGTGTGGACGGTGATCCTGGTCGCCCTGGTCCTCGGTCTCGTCAACGCCTTCATCCGGCCGATCATATCTGCCCTCTCCTGCGGACTCATCGTGCTGACGCTCGGTCTGTTCACCTTGGTGATCAACGGGCTGATGCTCTGGCTTGCCTCTGCGATCACCGTTAACTGGCTTGGGCTCAACTTCCACGTCAATGGTTTCTGGAACGCCGTTCTGGGGGCGCTCATCATCAGCGTCGTGTCCCTCCTCGTCTCCACCTTCGTGGGCGAGAAGAAGCTCAAGAGACGTTGAGGATCCCCCTGGCCATCGTCGGGAACGGGGCCGCGGCGGCTGAGGCGGTGCTCGCCCTACGGGCACAAGGGTACGGCGGAGACGTCCATCTGTTCGCCGACAACGAGCATGCTCCCTACAACCCGATGCTGGGAACCTACCTGGTGTCCCACGCGATTGCGCTGGAACAGGCTTTCCCGTTCGGGGATGAGCGCCGGTTCTACGGAGCTAACGGCGTCACTACTCACCTGGGTCAAGCGGTGATACGGCTCGACGCCGCCGAACAGACAATCACCAGCGCGAATGGCTCCGCCTATCAGTACGACCGGTGTCTGGTGGCCAGCGGCGCCCGCCCGTCGGTTCCGCCGATACCCGGGTTGCGGGAGGCCCTGGCGCCACCCCGGTCGGGAGCCGGGCTACCGACCGGAGGAACCTCGAGTCACCGCGTGTTCACGCTCCAGTCCCTTGACGACGCTCTGGGTCTGAGGGAAGCCGTCGATTCCCTACGATCCGGCGCCGCTCCCCGGGCGGCCGTCATCGGAGCCTCGTTCGCCGGGGTGAAGATAGCGGCGGTGCTGCACGAGATCGGTTTCAAAGTGTGTCTCGTGGAAAAGGAACCCTTCATCTTGCCTCTGTCCGCCCATCCGGAGTGCGCGCGTCTCCTGGAAACCCATCTGCTCGATGAGGGGTACGAGTTGCGGCTCGGGGCCGCTCTGGCCGGCGTTGAGACAAGCAGTGGGGCTGTGCGGCTGGACTTCGGCGCCCTTCCGGGGGCGACCGATCCAGGGGGCGCGGACGGGACCGCCTGCGAGGAGTCCCCGACTCAGGAGGACGTCGACCTGGTGGTGGTCTGCACCGGTTCGCGCCCGTCACTGAGCTTTCTCACTCCGGGACAGGTGGACGTGGGCGTGGGTATCTTGGTCGACGAGGGGCTGCGCTCGAACATGCCCACCCTCTATGCCGCCGGCGATGTGGCCCAAGGCAAGAACCTTTTGTCGGGGCGGCATGAGATAATCGGCCTGTGGGCCAGCGCCCGCTATCAGGGGCGCGCAGCGGGACGCAGTCTCGCCGGCGCGCCGTCCGGGTATCGCGGAAGCGTACCCCACAACATAACCCATGTGGGCCGCATGCTCTTCGCGAGCGTGGGTTGCCTGAACGAGTACGACAGAATGGCCACCTGTGCTGAAGGCGACGCGTTTCAGGTGCGGGTCTGGCAGGACGACCGTTTGGTGGGTGTCAACCTCTTGAACTGCTGCCATTCTGCCGGGGCCATGAAGCAGGCCTTGCTAAGGGCCGCGACCGGTGCTGTAACCGACACGGAGGCGACGTGGACAAGCTTCAGCGCATGATCAAGGGCAAGATCCCGGGGGAAGCGACCGGGATCGAGGTGCGGAAATCAGTCTGCACCATCTGTGACCCCACTACCCAGTGCGGCCTCGACTGCTACGTCAAAGACGGCCGCATCATCAAGGTGGAGGGGTCGATGGAGAACCCGCGCAGCGCGGGCACGCTCTGCTCCAAGGGTGCGGCCACGCGGCAGTGGGTGTATCACGAGGATCGTCTGCGCACCCCGCTCAAGCGGGTAGGACCGCGGGGATCAGGCGAGATGGTCCCCATCTCCTGGACCGAAGCTCTCGATACCATCACCGAGAACCTGCAGCGCCTGAAGGCCGAGAACGGCCCCGAATCTGTGGTCTTCTACTGCGGCTATCCCAAGCAGCCCCGGCCGTTCCTGCAACGTTTGGCTCTGCAGTTCGGCTCCCCCAACTACTGCACCGAGTCGAGCGCCTGCTTCACCGCCATGGCCATGTCTTGGCGGCTGGACTACGGCCAGATGGCCGCTCCCGACATTGCCAATGCCAAGTGCGTGTTGGTGTGGACATGCAACCCCTTCTACGCCAACACTCCCATAGCCCGCCGGCTGATGGACGCCCGCGACCGAGGGGTGAAGTTCATCGTGGTCGATCCCCGGATGTCCCCCATCGCCTCCATCGCCGACCTGCATCTGCGGTTGCGCCCCGGCACCGACGGCGCCCTGGCGGCGGCGATGGCCAACGTGATCGTATCCGAGGGGCTCCACGACCGGCAGTTCGTCTCGGAATGGACCCGAGGCTTCGACGAGTTCCGGGCCTACGCAGCCGAGTTCCCCCTGCAGCGGGCCGAGCAGATCACCGGGGTGCCCGCGGCCCTGATCCGAGAAGCCGCTCTCCTATACGCCTCCACCAAGCCGGCCGCCATGATGCCTGGCTCTACCCCGGTGGTCCACAATACCAACGGGGTGCAGAACCAGCGGGCGGCGGCGGCTCTCGTGGGCCTCACCGGCAACTTCGACGTGCCGGGCGGGAACGTGCCTCAACCGTTCAGCTGGCTCGAGGTCGGCGGCGCAGGTTTCACCACCCGCGAGCACGAGTTCGAGATGCCCCGCCCGTGGAGCGATCTTCCGCCCCGGCTGGGGGCGGAACGCTTCCCGGTGTGGACCGAGATGATCAATCAGGCCCAATCCATGGACCTGCCCCGTCAGATCAACAGCGGCGAACCCTACCCGTTGCGCGGCCTGATGGCCTTCGGCATGAACCATCGACTATGGCCCGATTCGAACGGCCTGCTCGCCGCCGTTGAGAAGCTGGACTTCATCTGCGATGTGGACCTGTTCGCCACCGACACCTCCAAGTATGCCGACATCGTCCTGCCGGCCTGCAGCTCGGTGGAACGGAGCGAGCTTCGCTGCTATCCGGAGAAGTACATTGTCCTTACCCAGCCGGTGATCGAACCCCTGGGCGAGTCCCGCTCGGATACCGACATCATCTTCGCCCTGGCCCACAAGCTGGGGCTGGACGACCCCCTACTCAATCCCGGGAACGGCGCCGGCGGCGGCTTTCTTGCCAACGGCGCCCCCGATTTCACGCGCGGTTTCGAGGGGGCGCTGGATTGGAACCTGGAACCCAGCGGCATGACGGTGGCCGAGCTCAAGAAGCATCCCGCGGGTATGCCGGTCCCCAACCCTCTGCCGGTGACCTTCCGCAAGTATGAGAAGAACGGCTTCCCTACCCCCAGCGGCAAGATGGAGTTCGCCTCCGCTCTACTGGAGAAGCACTCCGACCGCCCGGGCATCGACGCCCTGCCGATCTATGACGAGCCCAAGCTCAGCCCGATAGCCACCCCCGCACTTGCTCAGGACTATCCCTTCGTGCTCGGCACCGGTTCGCGTCTGCCCATGTTCATCCACTCGCGCACCTTCCGGCTCCCCTGGACCCGGAGTCTGCGCCGGGAGGCCGCCGTCGACCTCAATCCGGCCGACGCCCACCGTCTGGGCATCGCCCAGGGCGACAAGGTCGAACTGTCGACGCCCGAGGGCTCCATCCAGGTGTCCGCCAACCTCACCGAGTTGGCCCGCCCGGGAGTGGCGCACATGTACCATGGTTATCCGGAGGCCGATGTGAACACCCTCCTGGCGGGCGACTACCTCGACCCCATCTCCGGCTTCCCCGGATACAAGGGTTCCCTGTGCGCCGTGAAGAAAGTGGAGCCTGACGCTTTGGACGCGCAGGAGGTGGCACGATGAGTCACGCTTTCTACCTCGATGTCGACCGCTGTACCGGCTGTTTCGCCTGTGCCGTAGCCTGCATGGACCAGAACGATCTGGAGATCGGTTCTGAGCCGACCGCCTGGCGCCAGGTCTTCCAGGTGGAGACGGGGACCGCTCCGGAGGCCCGGCTGCGCTACGTCTCCCTGGCATGCATGCACTGCGAAGACGCACCCTGCCTCATGGCCTGCCCCACCGGCGCCATCGCTCGGGAAGCGGGCACCCGCGTGGTGAAGGTCGGCGCCGAGCTCTGCATCGGCTGCCACAGCTGCTCGATCGCCTGCCCCTTCGGGGTGCCCCGTTTCGGCAAGGATGGCACCATGCAGAAATGCGACCTCTGCAGCATCAGACTCGAGAACGACCTCGAGCCGGCATGCGTGCGGGTCTGCCCCACCAAAGCGCTGCGCCAAGGCGACCCGAACGAACTGAGCCTGACGGTGGAGAAGAAGGCAGCCGAGCGCCTGGCCACCAGCACCTGACAGCTGAGGTTCGGCGGCGCCCAGACGCTCGCTACGTTCACCGGGGCTGACTAGTCGTCCCCGTACCCCTAGTCGATGGCGTCGAAGATCGAGACGTCGATGGCGGGTATCAGGCCTTTGTTGGCCGGGTTGAGCACGTTCTTCACGCCGCGCACGAACTTCCCTCCCACCGACTCGTCCAGATCGAGCATCGATCCGAGCTCCCCCCCGGCCACCACGCGCACTGTCGGTCGGTCCAGCGGCCTCCCGACGGCGGGCGCCGCGCATACCACACCCAGTTCTCCGCCCGTCAGCTCCACCACAGTCCCCGGAGGATACAACCCCATGATCTCTGCGAAGAGCTTCACCAGTATCGGATCGAACAGCGTGCCCCGGTTCTCTTTGTCTATCACGTAGGCGAGAGCTTCGTGGGGAGTGAAGGTCCGCTCGCGGTACACCCGTGTGGTGGTCAGCGCGTCGTAGCGGTCGACGATGGCTACGATATTCCCGAAGAGAGTGACATCTTTCTTGATATCGGTGTGCGGGTAACCGCTGCAGTCGTAGTTGAGATGGTGCTCGAACGCCACCACCACGGCTCTCATAGTGGAGGGCGTGAGGCGGCGGCTACCCAGGAGAGTGCGCGCGGCCAGGGCGGGGTGACGACGCATCTCCTCCCATTCCTCGGGATCGAGCGCCCCGGGCTTGTTTAGGACGCCTTGCGTCACTTCGAGCTTGCCGGAGTCGTGGAGGAAGGCGGCCAGGCAGAGCTCCCCCAGCTTCGACTTGCTCAGACCGAGGCGCTGGCCGAGCACTACGGCAAGCACTGCCACGTTGGTGGAGTGATAGACGAGGTAGCGATTGAAGTCTTTGATCGTGGTGAGGGCCACCAGGGACGAAGGGTCACGCAGGATCTGATCGACCACCGCCTGGGTCACATGACGGAGACGGCGGACGTCGACGGTCTCTCCAGCCTCATTGGCCTCCCGCATCTCATCGCTCAACTGCATGGCGGCCGCATAAGCCTCCACCTGGGCGACGGCTTGGGGCCGGCCTCCTCCCACGATCATATCCACCTGTACCCGGTCGAGACCCCGGCTGCTCAACAGGGCGGCGAGACCGTCGGGGCCCACCCGGCGCTCCGGGGTGAGCAGAAGCACGACCTGCATCAACTCGTCGGTGGTCAAGTCATCGAAGAACGTCAACGTGCTTATGTTCCAGAACTCGAACAGCCGGATCAGGTCGGCGAACCGTCCGTAGGTGGAAACGGTCGTGCGTACTCGCGCCTTGCCCACGAAAACACAGTGGCTGTGCACCCCGACGGTGACAAAGCCCTCACCCCCCCGGCGCTCGGCGAGCAGCGACGCGAGATCGGCGCAGGCCTGCTTCATGACCGCATTGTCCGGGCCGTAGTACGCACCGGTGCGGACGGCGACCGCCAGAGCCAATGCGAGAGCCTGGTCGCGGCTCGCGGAGGTAACGGGATCCAGGCCGCCGCTCAAGGATGACTCCCTGATCTACGCGCCTGCGCTTCGTACAGAGCGCGGGTGGCGGCCCGCTTCACCTGCGGGTCCCCGGACTTTGCGGCTTCCATCAGCACCGACTGCGCCGCAGAGGCGGAGATAGCTCCCAGCGCGTGGAGTGCGGCGAGCCGCACCGGGGCCGGCCGGGCACGTAAGCGCTTGCGTCTCCACAGCCTATCCAGGACCGGTACCGCCCGGTCCTGCGCCAGAACAGCCAGGGCGACCAGAAAGGCGTCGATCTCTTCGGCGGGAAGGCTTTCGAAGTTGCGGTCCTCCACCCGAGCCAGCACCGTGGCCTCATGCTCGCGACCTCCCTGCCGCCCCAAGCCCTGTACCGCCAAGGTGCGCACCGATGAGTCCTCATCGGTGAGGGCTTTGGCCAGCCCCTGTAGAGCGGTTCCCCCGCCCAAGGTGCCCAGGGTCCGTGTCACCTCCCGCCTCACCCGCACATCGGGATAGCGTAGCAGCCGCTCCAACTGCCCGGGAAGCCCCGGATCGCGCGAGCCTGCTGCCAGCTGAACGGCATTGCGAACCACATACCAGCGAGGATCCTGAAACATGGGTGCTAGATGGGACCCAGGCACCCCGCCTTCCGCCCCCAGCACGGCCAGCATGCTCTTGCGCACGGCCCGATCGTCCGTCTCCGCGAGCAGCTCCAGAAGCGCGGGATAGATCCATCGCTGCGTCGTAGTGAGGAACCCCTCGATGCGGGCTACTTCCTCCGCCGGCGCGTGGCCGCTCCCCGCGAGGATCCGGCCCAGCCCCTTCTTCGAAACCCCCGCCTCCACCACCAGGTTGACGAAACCGTCGGGACAACGCCCCTGGGCCTCCAACTGCTGCAAGCGGTCCAAAATGAAATCGAGCCCGTCCAGGTTGCGACTATCCAGGTAGGAGTCGATGACGATGGAAAGCGAACGCGATATCGCGTCGTCTTCGGCGATATTCCCCGAATACCCACCGACGATCTCGAGTAACACGAGGGCGAAATCCTCCAGCACGTTGGACGGATCTTCCGCCGTGCGCTCGCTCTCCTCGACCTCCGCGATGGTAAGGGTCAGGCTGGGCTCATCCACCCTCGCAGGCTCGACCACCTTGAGATCGCCTGCCTCCGCAATCGCATCAGACCCGGCCGCCAGAGACGCCTCGGCCAAGCGGCGAAGCACCGTCTCGCGCAGGGCGTCGATGGTTCCTTCGCGTAGCACCTCCCCTCCGAGGAATGGGTCCGCCACCCGATAGTCGATGTGGGTGAAATCCTGCTCCCAGAAGGCCGTGGCCAGGTCGTGATCGGTCTCTGCCAGATCGTCCGCGTGAGCGAGGCAGTCCGCGAAGGCCTCCACCTCTCCTGCCTCCAGCCCCGGACGGAACGATAGCGACCGTATGCCATCTCGAAACATGAGAAACGCCAGATTATCTTGGCTGGTCTCGTACGAATACACTTGCTCTTCCTCGTAGAGCAGTCGTCCCTCCTCTACGTCCAGGTTCAGAGAGCCCTCCGCGTTCAGGTGCGTAACAAGCGCCTCCAACAGCATCTCCAGCGTCTGGCGGGCGGTGGGATGATCTTGAGGATAGAAGCGGAGGTCGCGGTAGGCACGGTGAAGGTACGCACAGGCCCCACTCGCCGACCTGTGCCCAGGGGAGGATAACTGCTCTGGCGCCATGGTTGACAGTTCGCGCAGGCCCCGGTGATTCCTCTCACCCCCGCCGTGCCGAACGGGCTCGACCGCCATATCCGCGGATCGGCATGACCGGGGATCGCGCCGTCGGCGAGTCAGCCCGCCAGTGCCAGCAGATTCCTGCCCAGGACCATCGAGTATCCGTCGAGGTCGAGCCGCGCGAGTTTGGCACGCAGTGGGGCGGGGAGCGCCTCAGAGGGGAGGTTCTGGAGGATCAAGGCCGTTTCAGCCCGGTCGAACTCCGCGACCCGTGATTCTCGGCGGAAATGGTATTTGTTGGCGGGACAGACCCGCTGGCACTTCATGCACCCCACCAAGCACTCATGGCTCGCTGCGTCCAGCCAGTCCGGCCACTCGCCCTCGTGCTCATTGAGGTAGGTGAGGCAACGCTTTGCGTCTATCATCACCCCTTCCTCGGGGTGGGGAATACAGCCGGTGGGACAGGCATGGTGGCAGGCCTTGCAGGCCGCACAGCCGCCCATGCGTCGAGCCGGGTTCCAGTGACCCGATACCGGATCGCGCCCTCCCACTATGAAGCGCGAGAGCCCTCCACGCCGCTCGCCAGCTGGAATGAGATCGGCGTCGGTGGCGAAAGCGTCCAGCCGGACCAGGCTACCCGATCCGTGGACGTAGGCGATGTTGTTGCGACCGTACTCGGCCAGCCCGGTCCGCACGGCGAGCAACTTGACGGGCACCGGCACTCTAGCCGCGGAGAAGCCGGCCGGGCCGACGATCCCACACAGCAGTTCCTGGCAACGGGCCCGGACCGCGGACGAGATGTACGTCGGCGGGATGACCGTCTCCACCCGCCCCGCGCTCAGATGGAACGACACCTTGACCGGAGGAGAGGGGGTAGCCACGACCACCAACGAGCGCACGTCCCCCACTCCCGCGGGCGGGGCGAACCGCAGGCTGCCGGCGTACTCGGCGTACAGGCTCTCGGAGAGCAGCCCCCGCTCCAACAACATAGCGAGGGTCTCGTCGAGCTCCCGTACCACCTGCACTCCTACAATGCGATGGCTGAAGCCCGCCTTCCGAAACGACTGGTATATCGCGGTCAACACGCTTCTTGGGCCCCGCTAGGGGGCGGTGGGCAGTCCCGGCTCGCCCCGTTCCTGCCCGCTGGTGCCGTAGCTGACGATCATACGGTCGGTAATCCACTCCACCGGCGCGCGATCGTCGGTCCAGTAGTCGGCCATGGGCGGGACCCGAGTCCAGTCGGTCGTCATGAGCTCGGTCAAGGGCAGGATGTCTGCCGGCGCTTGGGCTGCGCGTTGCCCGAGGACGGCCGGGTCGGTCGAGTCGGCGAATCCCAGGACCAACTGATTGAAACGGAGGGCGGGCCACTTCATCACCAACGGGAACTGGGTGGCCAAGGTCCCGGCGATCGAACGCGACAGCCGGTCATCTCCCGGCACCGTAGAGATGTTAAGGGCCACGATCCCGTCAGGCGCCAGCCGGTCCCGGCAGAGCTTGAAGAAATCGGCGGTGGCCAAATAGAAGGGCACGTAAGGCTGGCGGTAGGCGTCGATGAAAATGAGGTCATATCTCTCTTCCGCCGCCTGCAGGAAGGGCCGGGCGTCCGCCGTCACCACCGTCAGACGAGGATTGTCGGCGAGACCGAAGTAGCGGGCGGCCACCTCGTTCACTTGTGGGTCGATCTCCACCCCGTCGATGTGCGCGCCGGGGTAGTAGACGCCGAATGCGCGAGCGGTCGTGCCTCCGGCGTTACCCAACATGACTACGCGTTCGACAGGCCGCTCGAGAAGCGGAGGGACGGCCAGGAACATGTCCCACTCGCCGCCGGTGAGCACCGTGTCCGGGCGCCAGACGGAGTGGACCGCATAGCCCTCGTTGAGATAGAGGAGCCGCTTATCGTCCCTCTCCACGACCTGTACGAACTGGTAGCGGGACTCCTTCTCATAGATGAGCCCGGCGGTAGCCTTGACTGTGCCCGGGGGGATGGCGATGAGTGCAGCCAATACCACGCCCACTATCAGCCAGCGCACGCCGAGGAGAAGGGCGGCGGCGGCGGCGATCAGCGCCGCCGCCCCCAAAAGGGTGCGCTGAGTACCAAAGAGGGGGATCGTCACCAGAGGCGGCATGAAGGTCCCCAGCAGGCTGCCGGCCGTGGAGAGAGCGAAGATACGGCCGGCCGTGGAACCGGCCTTGTCTATCTGCCGTATTCCGATGCGGATGGCGAACGGCGTCACCATCCCCAGCAGCAACACCGAGGGGACGAACAGGACGACGCAGGCGAAGAACGAGCCGATCACAGCACCGGTGGACACCGAGTCGATACCGTTGATGGTGACGTTCAGAAAGGGGCGGGCCACGAAGGGGACTATCGCGGTGAGAACGGCTCCGGCCAACACGACGATCCCCAGGACACGGGGGCTGGGGCGCCTGTCGGCCAGCTTGCCCCCCAACACGTACCCCAGAGAGAGCGCCACCAAGATGAGGCCGATGATGTTGGCCCAGATCACGGTGGAAGAACCATAGTAAGGGGCGAGCAGGCGGGAGGCGCACATCTCCGTGGCCATGGTGCCGATGCCGGCAAAGAACACCAGCCCGCTCAGGGCACCTCTCCGTGGGCCGTCGCCCCGCGAAGCCCCTTTCATGAAGAGCCCGAGGCTATGGCGGCGGAGTCCGCCGACACCTCGCGAAGCGTGCCGGCGGACTCCGCCCGCGTCGCCTCCTCAGCCCACGACGCGCTCTCCCCCTCCTCCTCTAGATAGATGCGCCGGTAGGAGAAAGCAGCCACCAACACGACATACTGCAACGCGGTCCCGATGAGCGCCTTGAACTGGTCTTGGTAGAACACCAGCAGGTTGACCACGGTCAGGTCGATGATAAGGCCGGCGACGGCGATGCTCAGCCCTCGCCCCTCGCGCCGCAACCCGATGAGCACCCCACCGGCCAGCGTGGCCACGCCCACGCCTCCTTCGAGCACCGCGCGCACCGAGAACCAGATCTTGTCCCCGAGGGCGGCGAGTTCGCCGGGGGAGACCAAGTCGCGCAAGAACTCCGTGGCAGCCGAGGCGGGAGAGACCGCCAAGAAGGCCAGCAGGGCCATGTCGAGGACGGCGTAGACACCGCCCACCACAAGGGCGAAGACCAGAAAGGCACGCAGCCTCGGCCGGGTGAAGACCCGCCGCGCCCATGCGCGCACACATGAGAAAAGCCGCTGCGTACGCCCCGGCTGCGGCTCCACGATCCGGGGACGTTCCGCTTCCACGAAGGCGAGCATCGAGGCAGCCAGCCGGCGCGCGGCTTCGTCCTTGGCCGAATCCTGGACCTGCGCTAAGCGGTGCGCCAGCTCGTTGAGGTCGTGCCGGCTCATCTCGTGATCGAGCACGCCCGACATCTGCTCCAGGGCGCGATACATCTCCCCGCGCGCGTCGCGGGCGGGAGGGCGCCTCACCCGCAGGTACACGAGGACCGTAGCCAGGAACAACGCGTAGATGATAGGCGCTGCCGCCGGGGTGAAGTAGTCGTTGCTCTGGGTGACGAACTTGCCCACCTCGTCGATGAAGAGACCCACCCCACCCCCGCTCAGCACCGCTCCCAGGACCAAGGCCCAGCGGTTGGAGACCACCAGTAGCAGGAGCGCCGCGGCGAAGAGGGCCAGCCCACCCCACAAAACGTGGGCGATGTGCAGTGATTCGTTGCCGATCTGCACATAGCCGGTGAGCTTGAGGATGCCCCGAAGGGCCAAAACGGTCAGGGCGAACGTCACCAGGGAGATGAGCACGTACCGCTCCGAGCGGTAGCGCTTGACCGGGCCAAGGTTCATGATGCGATTCAAAGCCATGGAGCCTGCACCGTCCAACCTTCGTGTTGCGTCCGCTCATTATCGGGGAGGCCCGGGTCACATTCAAGGACACCACGCCCGAGTCTGATATCGTGGGCCTTCACGTGACCGAACGTCGACGACGGGCGCATGACCATGGAGGTGAACCATGCAGGAACCGACGACACCGTACCCCCCAAGCACCCCGTACCCGCTAACCTTCAACGTGGACTATCCCGACAGGCCACTCAATCGACTTACCACCTTCTTCCGTTTACTGTGGATCATTCCCATCGGGATAATCGTCTCCCTACTCGGTTCGGGCAGCCTCTCTCTTGAAGGCACGGGCTACTCGTGGTCGTGGGCGGTAGGTGGCTACCTCGCTCTCCCGGTGCTGCTCATGATCCTCTTTCGCAAAAAGTACCCTCGGTGGTGGTTCGACTGGAACCTCAACCTGT
>JAZDLO010000062.1:0-18202 GCA_043801935.1 bacterium | reverse complement strand
GGTTTCGTCAGCGGCTGTGGGGGCGTTGGGACTCCCGATGCGGGGACGGACATCACCGGGCCCGCGGCTGCCACGGCGCTCCCGGAGGTCCCTCCCATTGACGTCCTCGCTCCCAGCTCGTTCAAGACGGCGTCCTTCGCTCTCGGCTGATTCTGGGGCTCCGAGGCCCAGTTTGGGAGCCTCCCAGGAGTGATACGGACCCGAGTCGGCTACACCGGAGGAACCAAAGAGAGCCCGACCTACTACGACCTGGGCGACCACTCGGAGACGGTCCAACTCGACTTCGACCCGCGGGTGGTCTCGTACGAGGAGCTCCTCGAGGTCTTCTTCGCGAGTCACGACTCCTCGTACTGCGGGGCTTCGCGCCAGTACATGTCGGCCGTCTTCTTCCACGATGCGGATCAGGAGCGCTTGGCCAAAGAGGCCAAGGTGAGGGAAGAGCAGAAACTGGGGAAGGATGTGCAGACCCAGCTTATTCCCGCCTCCACGTTCTACCTGGCCGAGGACTACCACCAGAAGTACGCGTTGCAGAGCGACGGAGTGCTCATGGAGGATTTTCGCGGGATGTACCCGGAGTTCATGGACATAGTGGACTCTACAGCGGCGACCCGGGCGAACGGCTATCTCTACGGTTACGGGACGATCGAGCAGCTGCAGGCTGAACTGGATAGCCTGGGGCTGTCGCAAGACGCGAATGAGAACCTGCTGGATCGGGCAGGAGGGCTGACCGGCGCTGGATGACCAAGCTCTACATGGCCTCGCACACCAGGTCCAGCACCCGTCCTAGCGGGCGCCTACCGGACCCGGTCTCCCTTGCCGATGCGAAAGGCGATGTCGCCGTCTATGATCGTGCCGATGAAGAAGCCGATAAGTACGCCGACGATCACGATCAAGGCGCTGATGACTCCCAACCACGCTGCGATCACAACTATGAGGCCGCCGAGAATGGCGCCCCAGATCTTCCAACTCCACTGTCTCATAGTACCCGTATCCTTTCGGCTTCCGACGGGGCAGGTTCCTGCACCGTCGCCTCGACCCTTCCGACCTTCATCCCCTGATCTACCAAGGCGGTCCTCAGTTTCTCCACCACGTTCAGAGCAAAATCGGGCAGGTGAACGAACTCGCGCGCGTGGAAGGAACAGGCGAGATCGTACCGTCCGCGGCGGGTCCTCAGATCAATGCTAGGATCGCCGGCGCCCGCGTCTCCCGCCGCATATGTAGCCAGGTGCCGTACTGCCTTGGTTCGCACTCGAGTCTCTCGGCCGGGCTCAGCCTGCACGATGGCGTCACGCGCCCATCCTCTGACAAAGGCCATCAGTCCGAGTAGCACGATGGAGATGACGGCAACGGCGGCGGAGACCCCGCCGAACCACGCAAGTCCCGGGGTGAGCTGCCCATGTTGGTCGGCCAGCCTGTCGAGCTCTCCCAGCACGCTCTGATATCCGGTCGCGGCCTCCACGTCGGCGGCGGGCAGGATGCCGTAAGCCATCAGCAAGAGGACGACCGGCACTCCCATCAGCAAGATCGCGATGACAATGGCGAGTATCCGGGCGATGGTGTCCACAACCGGCCGTTTATCGACCAAAGATCTCATTTCACTTCACCCGTCTCTTGGTGGCGCGCGGGTCCTTCACTCCGGCCTTGACCCGGGTCTTCTTGATGTTCACGTGCCCTTTGTCGACGATCTCGGCATTGATCAGGTCGAGCACCCGACTCTTCGCGTCTTGAGGGCTCTCGCCTCTACGGACCACGAGTTCGAGCTTGAGCTTGCTTCGAAGCAAGCGATGCGGGCTCAGTCTCGCATCCGATTCAAGGACGGCCTGGTCCTTCAGGGCGACGTTCTCGGCCTCTTTCTCGACCACCTCCCGCTTGACCCAGAGGCCGCGACCGAGTCGAAGATGGTGCTTGCGCCTGGGAATCAGTTCGAGAACGAGGAGGACAAGGCCGGCGAAGAAGACCACGACCACTATCACGTAGTCGAGGACAGGTACCAGTCCGTTCTCGAAATTGCTCAGCCAACTCCGCGCGGGCTGCGCGTTCTCCGGAGTAGCCAGGAATCCGGGCAGGCCCTGATCTTGATAACCGAAGCCGGCAAAGACGTAGATGGCGGCGAATGTGGCAAAGACGACCAGCACCACCAGCACGACGACAAGGATGATCCGGTTAACCAGCCGCATCGTCTTCCGCCATGACCAGATCGTCCACCACGACGTCGAGCCGTCTGCCAACGGCCAGCGGCTCCAAGGTGCTTCGCAGTCGTTCAGCCAACTCGGGAATGGGAAAGCCACCCGGATACCGCGCCACGACATGCACTTCGACGTTGGCCTGGTTCACGGCTACTCCCACTACCTTCTCTCCCAGCCAGCGGGTGGCCGCCTCGGCCCTGCGCCCTCCGCTGATAGTGGCCACTCCCTCAGTTCCGAGCGCCAACTGCTTTATTTGGTGAGCCAGAGCTAGGTCTGCCCGTGGATCGAATGAGCCGTTCTCGGAGGCTTGCGGGCTCACGCTCCCTCCCTAACGAACCCGCCCCTGATCTAGTTCGGCCAGCTCTTCGCCTCCGCCACTCCCTTGCGCCGACTCACCTTCGAAGTAGATGTCGTCGACCAAGATGTTGACTTCGGTGACTTTGAGGCCTACGAGGCTCTCGATCCGCCGGATGACGTTACTCCGTACGCCTTCCGCAACCTTGGGGATGCTCTTGCCATACTGGACGGCAAGCGTCAGATCCACCGCTGCTTCGATCTGCCCTACCTCGACGCTTACGCCTCGGCGCTCGCCGCCGCCGCGGGTCACCGTGTCCACGATGCCGCCGAGTGTGCGGGAGGTGCCGGTGCCCATCTTGACGCCGTCCACCTCTTGGGCCGCCATGCCCGCTATCTTCGCCACCACCGGGTCTTCGATGCGGGTCGTGCCATGCTCGCTGTAAAGTGGGCTGCTCTGTTTTTGTTCGACTGCGATCTGCTTTTCGTCCGCCATCTCTCGGTCCTCCGTTATCAGTGAACGGTTTGCTACTGTTGTTCCTTCTACCCAGGAGAAAAAACCCTAAACCGCGCGAGAGGCCCCGGAGAAGAATGTTTGAGCGCATTAGACCGGCTTCTTGGCCTCATGCTCCTTCCTGGAAAGCTCGGATCTCGTTCAGTGCCTGTTGCGCCTTCGGCGGGAGCGCGCTGACCGGATCGACATCTCCGAGAACATCCAAGACCGGGGCCACGATCTCTTGGACCACTGGGTTCTCTCGGCCAATATCGTGGAAGTAATGGCGGGCACCTCGACGGATGTCTATCGACTCCGGCTTCTCGATGAGGGCTCTGAGCACCTGAGGGATCGCGCGCGGCCCGACTCGCGTAAGCCCGACCGCCCCCAGCCACCGGATTTCTGATTCGCGGTCTGATAGCAGTTCGACGAGGGCGGGGATAGATGAAGGTTCGGCGATCGCGCCCAGGGCCTTGGCCGCCTCCCAGCGCGGGCGTTTTGTGGGGTTCTTGAGCAGCTCAAGGAGGGCGGGCACGGCGGGGGAGCCGATGAGCACCAGGGTGTGGCGGGCCCTGTCCCTGACGAGTCCGTTGCGATCGGAGAGGCTCTCGATAAGACTAGGCAACGATTGTCGGCTCATGGTAACTCCGTTCTCCGGGGGGACACTTCACGGTCATCGACGGCAGCGGCCAGGGCCTTGCCTCCGCGGTCCGACCTGCCGGAAGCGTCGCTCGGCCTCGCCCGCGCTCAGCCCATCCCGGGAAAATCCCAACTGCTGAAGATGTTCCTGCAGAGGCAGTTCCTGCGGTGACGACCCGGATGGGTGCTGCGTCCCCAGGAGCGCGGTGCTTCTCCGGTCCTGCCTATCCCCGGCGGGTCTGAGATGATTTCGCAAACCCATGACTCGTTCGGTTCTACCCTTCCGCCCGTGGACATATGCATCTGCTGAGATCGAACCGGGGACGTGCACTCGTTTGCGACCGACGTCCGCCCATAGTAGACTGGCTACCAGGGATAGCCCGACCGAGGTAAGCGGCAGGCGACCGAGGCGCGACTGATGAGCGGCGACAAGGCCAGGCTCAGGGCAGAGTGCGCGGAAGGCCGGGCACGGGCGGTTCGACCCGTTCTTCGTGATTATCCCCGCGGGCTTTCGTCCACACTATCGCGGCCGTCTGGCAAGCGATGCGGGCCGAATAGGCCGGGGTAGTTCCGGTCAAGGGGAGTGTTAGCCACGACCAGATCCTCCCGTTTCTTTCTGCTATTGGCCCTGTCGATGCTTGCCTTTCTGCTCCTGGCTTCGACAGCTCTCGCCCACGTGCCCCGCCTTCCGGGCAGGGGCGCGACTCTGCAAACGGCGTCCGAGATCGACGACCCCGTCACGTCCTGGGTCTTCTACGGCACGATCGAGAGGCTGGGCGAGACGTGGTACTACCGTCTGGACCTGGACTCTGGGGACCGGCTCTTCTTGCAGCTTCTGACACCTGGACGGCAGGGCTTCTCTCCCACCTTCGCTGTGATGGGTCCCGGGCTGGCTTCGGAGGGTCAACTCCCGGACTTCGTCGAGACGCCGTCGGGCGCTTCGATCGTAGTCAAGGGGGGTGATCTCGGCGAGGCGGAGTACGAGCCTTTCACGCCGGGCGCCTACTACGGACTAGCAACGATGGATCTCAGGGTGCCCCAGGACGGCACGTATTATGTCGCCGTTTTCGATGAAAGGCAGGCGGGGGCGTTCGGGTTGGTGGTGGGCTACGAGGAGCGTTACACCGCGCTTGCTTGGATCCGCCTGCCCGCAGACCTGCTATCGATCTATGCCTGGGACGGGGGTTGGGCGGCCGCCCTTGCCCCCGGGATCGGGATCCTCGTCGTGGCGACGGGACTGATCCTGTGGCGGCACCGGGTGATCCGGCGGAGGCGGAGCGTGTCCGGGTGGCTGCCCGTAGCGGCTGGTCTTATCTGTCTCACTACGTGCGCCATCGTGCTCACTCAGATGCTCCGGGCGGCCGGGAGAAGCGGCTTTGACCCGGCGATGGGCGTGACCGCCTTTTTCATCGCAGCTCCCGCGATCGTCGGAGGGTTACTGATATGGCTGGGATGGAGCGTCGAACCAGTCTCGAGCACTCGGACGAGAGCGTTGCTGCTCGTACTTGGGTTGGCCGGGCTGGGTCTCTTGGCAGGGTATATCGTCGGCCCGGCCCTCGCTTTGATCGCCGCACTGGCTCCGCCCTACCGGCGGCGACTGCCTGAGAAGCGGATTCCGACCGCTTGAAGTCTTTCGACCCGCGGGGCAGCCGGTGGTGGAAGGGAGGGGTACCCCCGGGGGTTTTGCCGCTCGGCGATCGCGGGTACCTCATACACCATAGGGTCCAGGAGGTTCCTGGCTCGCATATCGCGACAAGAATGGGGTGATTAGTATGGCCGGTCTCGGAGACACGACGGTAAGCGGAGTCCTCCGCGCCGAAGACTACGATCGTGCGAAGAAGTTCTATACCGAGGTATTGGGACTCGCGGAGCCTCGTGAAACACCCGGCCCCACCCGCGAAGGCGCGTTCGGGGCGGGTGGCGGCACGGTGGTGTCGATCTACGAGCGCCCCGACCTACCGGCTCCCCAGAACACCACGCTGAACTTCACGGTGTCCGCGGACAAAGTCGACTCTGTCGTCGCTGAACTTCGCAGCAAAGGTGTGGTGTTCGAAGACTATGACATCCCGGAAATCGGCCTGAAGACCGTTAACGGAGTCGCAGAGTTCGAAGGCAACAAAGTGGCGTGGTTCAATGACACGGAGGGCAACATCATAAGCATCGCCTCGATGTAGGCGTTCCCTGCTCTCGGCACCGTCCTCAGGGTCGGTGCTCCGATCACTCTCGCAAGGCGGACCGAAGGGGCCGCAACGGTACCGCCGGGGCTGCGAGCGATGCCGCTCGATAGACAGGGACAACGCCGCTTTACCTGGTCGAGAGACGGCGATAGACTGGGGCGCAGAGCCAGTCTGCGACTGGCTCTGCGCCCCGCGACCTACACGGATGCGCTATTCGCGTGCGGAAAGCGCGTGCGGAAAGGGGAACGTCGTGAGACCTCGTCTCGGCAGTCGGCTCGTCTTCCTACTTCTCGGCTTGGTGCTGGCAGGGGCGGCGGCCGGCATCATGGGCGTGTCCAGCGTCGCGGCCGCCGAAAGCACCTCGGCGGTCGATAGCCGGGAGATCGAACGGCGGCTCGCGCTTCCGCCTTTCGCCTACGTGGCCGAGACCGACTACGACATCGCGAAGTTGCAGAAGAACCTGAACGGCTACACGGGAGTGGCCGCCTTCATCGATTCGGCGACAGACGCATTGGTCGCTCGGCCTACGGGGGGCACGTCGCCGCAGGGAGTGGCCGTGTCTCCGGGCGGCAGCCGCTTCTACGTGACCGACGCCTACGAGGCGGTGCTGCACGTCTTCGACGCCGAGACCAGGCAGGAGCTCCTCAAGATCCCGCTGCCGGGGGTGGAAGCCCGTGACTTCACCTGGATGGTGGGGGCCTTCCAAAGCGAAGGAGGCACGTTCCCATATGTGATGATGCGCTCGTCCGCGAGCGGGGTGGCCTGCACTCCCGATGGCTCGTTGGTTCTCGTATGCTCGAGCGCCGGGTTGCAGGTGGTGGACGCCGTCACCAACCAGGTGGTGCGCACCTTGCCCAATCTCGCGGGGGGTTCGTTGGCTGTGAGCTTCGATGGAAAGCGTGCCTATGTGGCCTGCGATACCTTCGACAAGCTCGCTCCCCGCACCTTTCTTGACTGGGTGAAGGTGATCATGACGAGCAAAGAGTGTCGTCTGGTATGCATCGACCTTGAGACCTGGCAGATACTCGGGGAGATACCCACCGGGATCGTGGCGGGCATCGCGGTCAAGCCGGACGATTCCCAGGTGTTCTTCAGCGAGACGTACGAGAAACGGGTACGGGTCGTGGATGCCCTCAGCCTCGACGATCTGTGGGACGTCAGTACCCAGCCGTCATATTCGGTCGGCATCGGGTTCCTGCCCAATGGGACCAAAGCGTATGTGGTCTGTAGCGCGGATAACGGCGTCCTTGAAAGCATGGCGGAGGGGCAGACCGTTCCTTCGCTGCCGACTGCGGAGGAGTTCTTCTGCGCCGTGATCGATACGGCGGGCGAGGAGATCGTCAAGAGAATACCGCTGGAGGCCTACTGACCACGTGAGATCGCCGTCCGGTCGGACGGCACGAAGGCATACCTGACGGGCGGTCCGATCAGGCACGCGGTGGTCATCGACACGATCAAGGACGTCGTCATCGGCGATATCGGAGACGAGGTGGTCAATACGGCGGGAGTGGCGGTGCGGCCGTTCTGGTGGTCGACAGAGTGCCTTGAGGCTCTGGGTCTGGCCACGGGCGGCGGTGGAACCGAGGGCGAGACGACCTCAACCGGTGGCAGCAGCGACACTGCGGTCGGTGGATCGGGAGAAACGGTCGGGAGCGAAGGTGAAAGCACCTCCGACGGGGGTGAAGCCACGGGTGGCGCCGCCAGTGACACCCGTGCGAGCGTGAAAGGTGATGGTCTGTCCGGTGGCTGGATCGCGCTCATCGCCGTGCTGGCAGTAGTGGCGGTGGCGGCGCTGGCCGGGCTCGCGTTCATGATCGGGAGAGGCAGGCGCGGAGGCGGTCGGATAGAAGCGACGGCGGGCCCGGTTGAGGGCGGACCTGCGACCAGCGGAGAAGCCGCGAGTGAACAAGCCTCGGGTGGCGCAGCTTCGACGGGAGCGGCGACCGCCGGAGCTGCCACGACAGAGGCGGCTACGCAGACCGCCGGTCAAGAAGCCAAGGCCACGCCGCCTTTCTGCTCGCAGTGCGGGAGTCCTCTGCACGAAGGCATGAGATTCTGTGCCAACTGCGCCAAACCGGTGTGACTAGAAGGGTGGGATGATATGGGGGATCGAGAGGTGTTGAGGCAGGGAGCCTCGAACGGCGGTGAGGTCTCGACGCTTCTGCAACTGCCTCCCGTGGATCTGCAGGCTCCGAGCGATTTCGAGACGGCATCATTCGCTTTTGGCTGATTCTGGGGCGCCGAGGCGCAGTTAGGCTGCCTCTCAGGAGTCGTTCGCACACGGGTAGGCTATACCGGGGGGACCACGAAGAACCCCACCTACTCCTCCATGGGCGACCACACCGAAACGGTGCAATTGGATCTCGATCCTTCGGTTGTGTCCTACGAGACCTTAGTGGAGGCGTTCTTTGCCGCCCATAGTGCCGCCTATCACGCGCCGAAGCGGCAATACATGTCTGCGATCTTCTACCATGACCCCGAGCAGGAGAGGACCGCCCGCGTGGTCATGGCTCGGGTGCAGGCGCGCACGGAGCGGACCATCGTGACGGAGATCATCCCTGCATCCGATTTCTTCCTGGCCGAGGATTATCACCAGAAGTACGCGCTGCAAGGCGATAGTGGTCTCTCGAGGGAATTCCGCAGGATGTACCCCGATCTGTGGGAGATGGTGGATTCGACGGCTGCGACTCGGGTGAACGCGTATCTCTACGGGTGCGGTTCGGAGGAGCAGCTACGCGCCGAGCTCGGTGGTCTGGGCCTGTCAGCCGCGGGGAGCGCTCGTCTGCTCGAGCGCGTGCGCGTCTGAGGGCTCCCGCAGCCCTAGCCGGCACTCGGCCGAGATCCGGGGATTCGGCCCAGACGCCTGAACTTTGGCGCGACCGACATCTGGTACATCTTGCGGAGACTCGCCCTTCTGGTCGGGTATAGGAGCGGTCCGACGTCGAGCGCAAGCCCGGCTCGCCGCTCGTCTGGATCGCCACCCGCCGGGTCGGCGCCACCGCGGGCGAGGACCCAGATCACTTCCAACGGGGTCTTGCCGTAATCTGCGCTCTGCTGCCTGCTTTCGACTAGGTCGAAGCCATTGAGGAGAAAAAGGCCCGCCAAAGAGCTCCGGGTGAAGAAGTTGATGTGCGTCACCGGGTCGGCCTCCAGCCTCAACCCCGCCCATATCTCCTGAGGCACCTCGGCATAGAGCAGTCCGTTCGGGTCAAGACGGCGGCGCAAGAAGGAGACTAGGCCGGAGAGATCGCTCACGTGCTCCAGGACGTGGCTGCATATGATGAGGTCGAAGGTGTCGTCGGTAGCAAAGGTGCTCATGTCGTCACCGATCTTGGTCACGCCGGGCACCGGGTTGTCGTTGTAATCGATGATGAAGCACGCATGCCCCGTGGCGACGAAGGGCTTCAGGAGCTTGCCATTGCCGCCTCCGTAATCCAGCACCTTGAGCTTCCCGGACCCGAAGTGCGCTACGCACCGCTCGTATACCCTGCCGGCCCTCGCAAGATCGGACTGCAACGCACGGGAGTCATAGCCCGCCTGGCCGCCCACATCGGGCTCGTACTGCTTGAGATACTCGTACTTGGCCACCACATCTTCCTCCGTTGGCCGGGGCGAATAGGCCATGAATCCGCAGGTAGTGCAGTAGGCTGTGTTCAAGGTGACGCTCTCCCGGGCCGGGAACCACACCTGGAACAGGACTTTTCTCCTCAGGCGTTGGTAGGCGGTGAGGGAGCGACAAGTGACGGGTCGCCTTCTAGGCCGGGCCAGGACCAGGATGCGGCCGACCGTCTTGAGCCTCCGCCAGACGAGCGCGAGCGGCAAAGCTCCGCTCCCCAGGCCGTCCGTCTCTAAGTAGACGAAGGTTTCCACCTGGGAGCAGTCGTCGCGGGTGCAGATGGGGCACGGGTAGCTATCGAGCATCTTCGCGGTCCATTGACGTGTTTCTCCCGGCGGAGCCGCCTTCATCGTAGTCGACCCCGGCCGGGTTGACCAGAGTGCGCGAGGTGCTCCGGCGCTCACGAGGTTGGCGACCTCGGCGCCGGAGTCCTATACTCGTATCATCAGAAACACGCGAAAGCCGGGCCTTGCGGGCCCACAAGGGGGCGTGATGCGGTGCGTGATGCGGCGTCTGGCGTTGTTGGCGGCGGCGGCCACGGTCGCCGTCCTGCTGACTAGTGCCGGACCGGCGTTTGCCGCGGCCGACGACGATATCCCCGGGGTCTCGCTGGCGATCGGCACGACAGTCTCGGGAGCCCTGGGGCCGGGCGATCCAGCGGACGTCTACGCGGTCGATCTCATCGAAGGCCAGGAAGTCCACTTCCGGTGCGACCCAGGCATGACCAACGGCCCCACGGGGTCGTTCCACCTGCTTGTCCCGGGAGCCTCGTCGCTCGGCGCCCCCGACAGGTATGACGAGATCACCTACAACCTGAGCGGTGGTAACCCCACCCGCTACTGGGCCGATTTCGACTACATCCCGGCGAAGTCCGGCACTTTCTACCTTTGGATCGAGTGGGAAGGAGGTACACTCGGCTACACACTGTCGGTCACCCGCACTTCCCGAGCGGCGCTGACCCTAGCGCCCGACACCGATGATATCCCGGGCCTGTCCGTTGGATCGGGCAGCTTGACCGGAGTCGTCTCCACTCTCGCCGACCCGGATGACGTCTACGCCGTGGCCCTCACGGCGGGCAAGCCGGTGACCATTCGACTCGCACCCCTGACTCCGTACCACAACAGCTCCTCCGCGCAGGCCTCCCTGCATCTGCTCGGTCCGGGGACGCCCTCCTTGGCCGACCGCTATGGGCACGTGTTGGAAGGCCTGGTGCCTGCCAAGAACAGCAATGACGCCGCTTCCCGGCAGACCGCCGAGATCCGGTACACGCCGACGGAGAGCGGCGTCCACTACATCTGGGTGGAGGCTGGAAACATCCTCCTCGGCTACAGCTTCGGGAACTTCGCCTACCAGCTCAGCATCTCCGGCAACGGCGACCCTTCGGGACCGCCGGTCTTCTCGGACGTGGAAGGCTCTGCCTACGCAACCGCCATCCACGAGTTGGCGGAGCGCGCCATCATCAAGGGCTTTGCCGACCACACCTTCCGCCCTGATGAACCGGTAAGCCGCCAGCAGTTCGCCAAGATGATCGTCAAGACTCTCGGTCTGGCCGTCACCGGAACGGAGTATTGCCCCTTCACCGACGTTGTCGGCGGCCAGGATGACGATCCTTTCTATCCGGACAAGTACGTGGCCGTCTGTGCCGCCCACGGCATCACCCGTGGCAAAACGCCGACAGCCTTCGGGCCTTACGAGAGCATCACGCATCAACAGCTCATCACGATGGTGGCGAGGGCGGCGGGCCTTCTCGACCCACCGGCCGGCTACGCGCCGGCATTCGTGGAGGGACAGTTCTTCCCGGACGAGCACTTTCTGAACGCCCGCAAGGCCGCGTATGCGGGACTGTTGGAAGGGCTGCAGGCTGTGGGTCCCTCCTACGACTTTTTCGCCCCCTCCACCCGGGGCGAATGCGCCCAGCTGCTCTACAACCTACTGGGTAGGCAGTAGGCGCCCGACTGCTCTGCCCTCGATGGAAGTTACGTACCCAGCCACGGTGGGCACAACCGTCTGAAGCGGACGGTTTTGGACGAGGAGGCGGGATGGAGACCATCGTGGTGGGTGTGGACGGATCGGAAGCCGCGGGAGTGGCCTTGGAGTTCGCTGTTGAGGAGTCTGCCTTGCGCGGCGCCAATCTGCGTGTCATCTCGGTGTGGGACGTGCCTGTTCTGGTCCAGCCGGAGATCGTCACAGCTCCGGAGGTGTTCGAGGGCCTGAGAGATGAGGCGAGTATCGTCGTAGCCGAAGCGGTCGCGCGGGCGAATGAACTACAACCTACGGTGTCGTGCGAGGGACTGGTGCTAAGCGGTCGCGCGGGCGACGTTCTGATCGAGGAAGCGCAAGGTGCCGTACTCATCGTGGTCGGAAGAAAGGGGCATGGAGGTCTTGCCAGTATCTTCCTCGGGTCTGTGAGCCGGCATGTCGCCGACCACGCATCGTGCCCGGTTGTAGTCGTCCCGCCTCTTGGGGGATGACGGGCGTCGGCCGCTTCGGCCGTTCGCGCAAGGACGGAGAGTGAAGGAGGACCACGAAGAGCGATGGAGTCTAATGACTGGCGAGACGAAGAGACCGACAACGGTCTTCGTTCGGCCGGTCTGGGGCTCAAGGTCAAGGACTAGGACGTTAAGCCATGGCGGATTACAGGCGTTAGGGGCGAACGGCTCTCTGAGCTCTGCCGCCCAGAGTGAACGTGCCCTCTTGCTCCGCGACCTGCTGGGGGAGCAGTAGGGTTCAGCAAGCAGCGGGCAGGAGACATGCCAGTGGACAAGTATTGCCCGGTCCCTCGCCGGTTCGCAGACGTCTACGGCAGGGTGCTTTTCGTCACCCTGCTCTTCTTTACGACCTTCGTCAGTCGTTTCATCTTCTCGCCGTTGTTGCCCAGCATCGGCTCCGATGTGGGCCTGACTCCCGGCGAGGCGGGGACCATCTTCTTCCTTGGCTCCTTGGGCGTGTTGGGTGGGTCCTTGCTCTCGGGCTTCCTCTCCTCTCGCATCGACCATCGGGGCACTCTCATCCTCTCGGTGCTCGTCACGGCCGCTACTTTGATCGCCTGCTACTTCGCTCACTCGGTATGGTTCATCCAGGTTGCCATGATCGTCCTGGGGGCGTGCGCCGGCCTCAACCAGCCTTCAGTGACGGCGACCGTAGCGGCCATGGTCAGTCGAGAGGACTGGGGCAAAGCGCTTTCGGTGCAGCAGCTAGGCCCCAGGCTGAGCTACGCCGTCGCTCCTTTCTTGGCGGTGGGTCTGCTGGTCGCGCTGTCGTGGCAGGTGGCTCTGGTCGTGCTGGGCGCGTTCGTAGGCGTCGCTGGTATCGCCTTTCTCATATGGGGCGATTGTGGGGGTTTCCCCGGCACTCCTCCCAGTCTTCCTTTGTTCGGGGTCATCTTGCGCCAGCGGTCTTTCTGGGTAATGGTGTTCCTCTTCTCGCTGGGGATGGGGGCCCAGGCTGGTCTGTACACGATGATCCCGCTGTATCTCACTCAGCAACGCGGGTTCACACCGGCTTCTGCCAACACTCTGCTGGGTCTGGCCAGCATCTCGCCGTTGGTCACCACTTTTTTCGCCGGCTGGCTCACCGATCGTATCGGTGAACGGCGCGCTATCTTCCTCGCCTTGATCGTAACGGGGGCGGCCATCATCACGATGGGCAGTGTGTCGGGAGGCTGGCTCACGGCCAGCGTCTTCGTGATACCCGCCGTGGCCGCCTGTTTCTTTCCCCCGGCCTTTTCTGCTCTCTCGCGTATCGTGCAGCCCAACCTGCGCAGTCTGGCGATCGGCTTGGCTCCGCCCGCCGCCTTCATCGTGGGCGGCGGTCTGCTTCCCATCGGTCTGGGCTACATGGGGCAGGCTTATTCCTTCGGATCGGGCATCGTCATCGCCGGCGCCGCCGTCATGGTGGGCTCCTTTGTGGTATTCGCCCTGAAGCTGCTCGACAGGCTCGATGAAGGGTGCTGACGGGACCACGCGGCATGTCGGCGTCGCATCGTCTGGTCCCTCGTGTAATACTTGGCCCAAACTGGATGGCCGAACGGAGGCTTTGATGATCTCTGAGACCGTATTCACCATGGATGCTTCCAGTATCAAGTTCGGGGCCGGGGCGACGCGAGAAGTCGGCTTCGACATGAAGGAGCTGGGAGCGCGGCGAGTCATGGTGGTGATCGACCCGAATCTGGGTCACAGCGAGACCGTCGCCATCGCGCTGGAGGCGTTGCGCGGCGAGGGTATCGACGCGGTGGTGTTCGATCGGGTGCGGATCGAGCCCAATGATGTGTCGTTCAAAGAGGCCATCGCGTTCGCGACCGAGGGCAAGTTCGACGGCTACGTGGCCATCGGCGGCGGGTCGACCATGGATACGACGAAGGCGGCCAATCTCTACGCCACCTGTCCGGCCGATTTCCTTGAGTATGTGAACGCGCCCATCGGCAAGGGCACGCCGGTCCCGGACCGTCTGATGCCCATGATCGCCATCCCCACCACGGCCGGTACCGGCAGCGAGACGACCGGCGTGGCCATCTTTGACTTCTCGGAGATGCACGCGAAGACCGGTATCGCCCATCGGGCCCTGCGGCCCCGGCTGGGGATCGTCGATCCCAACAACACCCGCACCCTCCCCAAGATGGCGGTGGCCTGCACGGCCCTGGACGTCTTCTCCCACGCGCTGGAGTCGCTGACGGCCTTGCCGTTCGACCGGCGCCCGGCCCCCGAGCACGTCCGGCTCCGCCCTGCGTACCAGGGGGCGAATCCGATCAGCAACATCTGGGCTGCGAAAGCGGCCGAGATAGGTTCCAAATACATGGTCCGTGCCATGGAGGACCCTTCGGACGACGAGGCTCGTACTCAGATGATCCTCGCCTCCACCGCCGCCGGCGTCGGTTTTGGCTCGGCCGGGGTCTCGCTGCCGCACGGCATGTCGTATCCCATCGCCGGAATGGTGCGCGACTACAGGCCCGAAGGCTATCCCCAGGACCACGCGCTCATCCCTCACGGGATGGCCGTTGTCCTCACCGCTCCCGCGGCCTTCCGCTTCATGGCCCCGGGAAATCCGGAGATGGTCCTCTACGCCGCCAAGCTGATCGGCGCCGACATCACCGACGCCGGACCGGAGGACGCGGGCGAGGTCCTCGCTCAGGCGGTCATCGACATGATGAAGAAGGTGGGTATGCCCAACGGGTTGCTGGCGGTCGGCTATACGACCGGCGACATCGACGCGTTGGTCGAGGGCGTACTGCCGCAGCACCGGGTCACGAAGCTCTCGCCCCGTCCGGCGACCGCCGCCGACTTCCGCCAGATGTTCCTCGATTCGATGACCATCTGGTAGCAGGGTTCTAAGCTCCACCTGCCCCCCAGCAACGCAGACCGCTCAGACCCGGGTCCCGCGTATGATGGGCCGGAGTCTGAGTTGCGCGTGTTCGTCCCGAGACGGGAGGGTGAGTGAGCGGTCAAGTCCGTCGGAGTAGGAGCTTTCATCCCGCCCCCCGGACCGCTTTCGTCCTCTCGGTGCTCGGCTTGATCCTGGTCGCCTTCAACCTGCGCCCTGCTGTTGCCAGCGTTCCTCCCGTACTTGGAGAGCTAGGGCTGGGTTCCTCGGCTGAGTCGCTCCTGGTGACCATCCCGGTCCTCTGCTTCGGGGTGGGGGCGTTCGCGGGCCCGCGGGTCCGCCGGATCTTCGGCGAGGAAAAAGCGATCTTCATCTTTATCGCCATCCTCGTGGCGGCGATCGTCGTCCGGGCGGTCTTTCTCGGCTGGACCCTCTTCCCAGCGACGGTCGTCATCGGGCTTTCTATTGCGGTGCTCAACGTGCTTATGCCCAGTCTCGTCAAGCGGCGTTTTCCCGATCGACCTGGAGCGATGACATCCGCCTACGTGGCCTCCGCGACGCTCGGTCCGGCCCTCGCCGCAGGCCTCACCGTCCCGGTGCTCCACGCTGCAAACGGTTCTGTGAACGTGGCCCTGGGATTCTGGGCGCTTCCGGGGGTCATCGCGCTGATGGTGTGGGCGCCACAACTCCGCGCGGGGCGACCTCGCGCGGCCGCAACCGGTGAGCCCGCGCGCACGGTGTGGAACGCCCAACTGTCCACTGGCTTTCACGGACCGAGTGGGCTTCCGGCGCCGGCGACCCCCATCTGGCGCCGGCGGCTCGCGTGGCAGGTGATGGCCTACATGGGCATCGGCTCGCTCGTGTTCTATGGGCCGCTGTCATGGCTGCCTGGGATCTACCAGTCTCGCGGGGTGGATCCGGTCACCGCCGGCTATCTCCTGTTGGTCATGAATTTCGTCGGCATGGTCGGCAGCCTGATCGCCCCTCTTCTTGCCGGTCGGCTGCGCGATCAACGGGCGGCCGTGATCGTCAGCGCCGTGGTGACGTTGGTAGGTTTCTTAGGCCTCCTCCTCGGCGGCACCGGCCTAGCTTTCTTCTGGATGGCGATCTTGGGCATCGGCCAGGGGGCGCAGTTCGGCCTGGCGCTGCTTATGATCGTGCTCCGCTCAGCCGACGGGCACGTGGCCGCTCGGCTGTCGAGCATGGCCCAGTCCGGTGGCTACCTCATCGCGGCGACCGGTCCGCTGGTCATGGGCATTCTGCATTCGGCGACCGGGGGTTGGTTTGTGCCCATCGCCTTCTTGATCCTCGCGACAGTAGTCGGGCTGGTCTTGGGATACGAAGCGGCAAGAGACCGACTCATCGAGGCGTGAGGAGGCGAGCCGGCCTCTCGTAAACATGACTCCCTGGACTTACCATGGATGGGGTCACAGGGGAAGTAGCGGCGCCGCGCAGGGCGACGGGACTGCTGGAGGAGGAGACCGAAACGGGGGCGACGCGCCGGTTGCGGCAGACGGACATAGGAGGGAGTCTCATGATCGAGAAGGATGATGTCTATCGGGATATCAGCGCGACCGCCGACTCGCGCCGGATCTCGATGGGGCTGCGGGTGGTAGCCGGCGTAGCCTTGATCGCGATGACCGCCGCCGGCCTGGCTGCGTGCGGCGGTCCGTCTGACTTCGGATCGACGGCGGCTTCGACGGTGTCCACAGTCGCGCTCACGTCCTCGTCGGCCATTGTCACGACGTCGGTCACCGTCACGACGACGACCACGGTCGTAGCTACCGCCACCTCGACGACGATGACCACGACGACCACCACCGAGTCCGCCGAGGTGGCCGCTCGCCCGTCTGCTCCCAGCTTCAGCGGGGACACCCTCAATGGGGCGCCGGTCTCTCTTGAGGCGTACGCCGGCCGGCCCCTGGTGCTCGTCTTCTGGAGTAGCGGCTGAGGCCCTTGCCGGGAAGAAGTCCCGGCGCTCGATAGGTTCTATCGAGACAACAAAGATGAGGTGGGGTTGCTGATAGTGGCGGTCTACGGGGACAGCAAAGAGAGCGTGCGCGAAGTCATCTCGGCGGAAAGCGGGCTCCCCGTGCTTCTCGATAGTGAGAACTTGGTGGCGAACGCCTATCGGGTCCAGGGTGTGCCGACCGCGGTGTATGTCGACTCCAGAAGCCGGATCGCCGCGTTCGTTGAGGGGGGCCAGACCGCGGAGGAGATCACCCAGGCAGCGAGTAGGCTCGAGTAGCTTCTAGAGCTCAGGGGCGGGACCCGTTTCTTTCACCGCGGTGGTAGGCGCGTCGAGGCTGCCTCTTGCCAAGGACGCCGCTACTCCGGCGACAGAGAAGGCCGTGAGCAGGGCGAACGTGATTCGCACCGCAGTCAGCAGATGGGGGTAGTCTGCCGGTAGGATGTCGTGCCGCCCCACGATGACGGCCAGCACCAGAGTGGCCACGCCGATGCTGATGGCCTGGCCGATCATCCTCATGGTCCCCAAGCTCGCCGAGGCGACCCCTACGTAGCGCCGCTCCACGCTCCCCATGATGGAGCTCTGGTTGGGCGTGGAAAAGAACGCGTAGCCGAGACCGAGCACGCAGAGGGTCGCGACGATGCGCCAGTAGGGGGTACCGGTCTGCAGGAAGCTGAACGAGAGCAGGCCGATCACGCACAGCGCCATCCCGCCCGAGGCGACCCACCGGGGCTGGAAGCGATCCGATAGCCGCCCGGCCAAGGGCGAGACCGAGGCTTGGACCGCCACTCCCGCGATGAGCACCAGCCCTGCTGTCTGCGCGTTCAGACCCTTGATGAACTGCAGGTAGAGGCTCATCAGGAAACTCATGGCCCACAGAGCTGCGTAGCTGATGAGCGCCGCCAAGTTGGAGAAGGCGAATACTCGGTTGTGACGGAACAATCGGACCTCGACCACCGGGGTCCGCGCCCTCGTCTCCCACCACACGAAAAGGCTCAGTCCGGCAATACCTGCCACGAAGAGGATCACGCCTTGCAGCTGTGGCAGCCAGGAAAGCCCCAGGAGAAAGGCCGACAGCGAGACGGCGTACGCCAGGAAGCCGGGCCAGTCGAAGCCTGCCGCTCCCTCCTCCTTCCACTCCGTACGACGGAGGAGCCAGAAGTCCAGGCCGAGGTTGAGCAATCCGTAACACCCGGCGACCAGGAAGAGGCTTCGCCAGCCGAGGTTGTAGACGATGACTCCGCCCACGAAAGGTCCCATGGTCTGGCCCAGGTAGACGATGGCCACGTTGATGCCCATAGCTCTGCCCCGCCGTTCGGGGGGGAATGCAAGCGTGACCATGGCTAGGGAACCGGCGAACATCATCGCGCCGCCCAAGCCCTGGGCGGCGCGGAAGCCGACCAACGGGAGGTACGAGTCGGCGAATACCAACGCGAACGAGCTGAGCGCGAAGATCGTCAGGCCAAGCAGGTAGATGAGTCGTCGCCCAAAGAGATCGGCGACCTTTCCAAA
>JAZDLO010000047.1:0-3212 GCA_043801935.1 bacterium | reverse complement strand
GCTACGCCGAGCACCCGGGAAGGATCTTTCAGATCATGGAGAGCCGCTCCGAGCCGATAGACGGCGCCACCCATGGTGGGGAAAGCTCCATGATAGATATGAAGCCAACCTCTCGCCGTTCTAATCGGGGTAGCTCCGGGCCCGATTTTCATCTCGTCCCAGTGGTAGCGCTCCGGCTTCATCACCACCCGTGAGTCGCCCCAGTGAAGAAGGTCGGGCGAGTAGCTGATCCATATGCCCCATGGATCGATCACTGAGTGGGGCCGGTCGAGTCGGACGTAGCGATTCTCGAAAAGCTCTGGGAAGAGCACTACATTACGAGAGTCTGCCTGGGTGATGAGGGCGATGCGCTCCACTTGTTCAAAGTCGCGAGTCCGGGCGAGCGCCACCCTCACCCCGTGACGAGAATAGGCAGAGTAGGTGAGCAGGTACTCACCGCCGGTAGGGCACACTCGCATGTCCTCCACACCCCACTCTTCGTACTCAGCGAACACCCCCTCGCTCGCCGGCAGGAGAAAGGGCTTCGGTCTCACCTCAAAATGAAAGCCGTCGCCGCTTTCCGCAAGCCCGATAATCGAACGCCCGTTAAGCATGTGTGAGCGGAAAAGCAGCAAGTAGCGGCCTTCGTGCTTGACTGCTCCGGGATTGTGCACGGTGGCCACCGGATAGGGCACGTCGGCTTTCGTAAGAATAGGGTTGTGCTCGTAGCGCCGGATCATTTACCTCTCCCATTCGGGGCTCGAGAGCAGAGTCCTAAACGCGCCCAAAGTCGTCCTCAACCCGCTCGATGTCGTCCTCGCCGAAATATTCGCCGCGCTGTACCTCGATGAACACCAGCGGCTCTGTCCCTGAGTTGCCGATCCTATGGAGCGTGCCCCGAGCGATGTCAACTGAGTCTCCAGGCCGGAGAGACCGATGTTCGTCATCTACGGTCACCAGCGCTTCGCCCTCGACCACTGTCCAATGCTCCAAGCGGCGCTGATGGCGCTGAAGGCTGAGACGCATCCCAGGATGAATGTGAATGCGCTTTACTTTGTACCCGGGCGTGTCCTCCAGCACCCGATAGAAACCCCAGGGCCGGTGATCTTCTCTCTGCGACCGCTCGAGCACCCCCCGGTACACCTCAAGGTAACCATCCACCATTCGATCCGCAGAGAACCGTTCCTTCACATGCTGGCGACACGCCGCCCTGTCTAGCTCCGGCACCCTTTGCACTGCGGCCACGGCTTCGTCCACAGAATTCACCAAGAAGCCGGTCTGACCGTCGGCCACGACCTCCGGCATGCTACCCTTGGCGAAGGCGATCACCGGGGTTCCGCACGCCATTGCTTCCACCACCGAAAGTCCGAAAGGTTCTGCGAAATTGATCGGGTGGAGCAGCGCGTACGCACCGCCCAGAAGCTCGTCTCGCGCTGATCCTCCCACGCTGCCCACGTAGGCTACGTTTTTCCCGTCCAGATAGGGTTCGATCTTCTGGCGGTAGTACTCCTTGTCCTGGACTATTCCAGCCATCACCAGCCGCCGACCCGCGCGCCTCGCGATCTCGATGGCCTCATGGGCTCCCTTGTCGTTATGGATGCGGCTGAAGAAGAGCAGGTAATCGCCGGACTCCGCGCGGAAGGTGAACCCTTTCAGATCGATGCCGTGATACACGTTGGCGACGTAGTCGAGTGCGGGCGACCGGTCGGCGTGGCTGATGGAGACGTAGTAGACGCTTTGGTCGTACTTCCGGTACACGGGGAGTATGCGGTCAGACGAAAAGCCGTGGATCGTCGTCACCACCGGCGTAGGTGTGAGCCTCGACCACGCCAGGGGAAGGAAGTCGAAATGATTATGAATGAGATCAAACTCATCCGCGTGTTCGAAGACTTCCGCGACGTGCAGGCACTCCGCGACCTTGGCATCGATCGTGCGGTCTTCCTCGTAACCACGGGGGATAACGGCGCGCAGGTGCGCCCCGGTCAAAGAATCGGCCGTGGCGAAGAGGGTCACGTCTATCCCCCGCCCCACCAGCCCTTCGGTAAGCAGCGAGACCACTTGTTCCCAGGGCCCATAGTCTCGTGGGGGGGTTCTCCAGGCGATGGGAGAAAGCATGGCTATGCGCATAACTGCCTAGTTTCAGGGGTCCCTCACGGGGACACCTGCGAGTGTTGGTGAAGCCAAAGGAGTAGCTCTGAGACCTTGGCCGTAGCCACGGCGATGGTGGTATCAGCCGCCCCGTAGTAGAGCCGTACGTCGTCCCCCTGGGCGATCCACCCACAGGGAAAGACCACATCGTGCACGTCGCCTTGGCGCTCGTAGCTCTCAACGGGGGCGAAGACCCACTCGTCACCGCGCAGTAGTACCTTGCTGGGATCTTCCAGATCGAGCAGGGCAAGCCCGAGGCGGTAGACCCCCCCGGAGATGGTGACACGCACCCCATGATACATGATGAGCCACCCCTCGTCCGTGCGTAGCGGAGGGGGAGCCAAGCCGATCTTGTCGGCATCCCACCAGCCGCCGCGGCGGGAGCGGATGAGTATCTGGTGGTCTCCCCAGTGTTTCAGGTCGGGGGAGAAGGAAAGCCAGATGTGGGAGCCGATGCCCGCCATGGTGGGGCCCGGGCGGTGGAGCATGGCGTACCGGCCGCCAAAACGCACCGGAAAAAGCGCCGCGTCTTTGTCGTCAGGTGGCATCACCGGTCCCCAGCGCTCAAAGTGCTCGAAGTCCTCGGTGGTGGCGAGAGACACCAACGGCCCGCCGTGGGAGTAGGCCGTGTAGGTGATGATGTAGCGCGCCTCGTCATCGATGCGGCAGATGCGCGGATCCTCGATGCCCCAGACTTCCTCGGGATGGCCCGCCGGGTCGGCAGGCAGAGTGGGGCGCGGGTCGACTCGCCAGTCCGTAAGCCCACCCCTGCTGCGGGCGGCAGTCAGGTGGGATAGTCCGCGCCTGTCTTCGACCCGCATGAGGAGGAGGGTATCGCCCCCCACCTTGGTCGCCCCGGCGTTGAAGACCGAGTTGGCCGGGTAAGGGATGTCCCCCGCTGTCATGATGGGATTACCCGGATAGCGGGTAAACGGCGCTTCCGTTTCCATGTGTCCCGCGTGATAGTTCGCAGCGTTCTCGCCCACTCTCTCACTCCCCATCAGAACTCCATTTCCAGCTCCACCGGGTCGCCGCTCTGTTTGGCGGCTCGGGCTAGTTTGTAGGCGCTCTTATACTGTCTGGCG
>JAZDLO010000248.1:0-6313 GCA_043801935.1 bacterium | reverse complement strand
CTGGAGAGGCCGTCACCGGCGGGATCCCGGAATCGCAGTCCCGCGCCAGCGGCGGTATCCCAGAAAGGAACGGATCGATGGACGTCGAGGTCAGCTTCCCCAGCAGTACCCGGATCCAAGCCCGCAGCAAGGATCTCCTGGTGGAGATCGGTCCACCGCCGGACCGGGGAGGTGACCCCGAAGCCTATGGTCCGTTCGATCTCCTCCTCTGCTCATTGGCGACCTGCACGGGGTTCCAGATCCTCAGCTTCTTGCAGGAGCGGGGCATGCCGATCGCCGACGGCGGCCTCCGCATCAGAGCCGTGAGGGGCGAGGACTCCCACCTGCTGGAGAGAGTGTCCATGGAGATCAGGGTGCCCGAGGACTTCCCCGAGAAATACAGGGACGCCATCATCCGCGCGACCGACCTCTGCTTCATCAAGAAGCAACTGGGGCACCACCCCGAGTTCGAGATGTCGGTCGTCTCCGGAACGTAGCCCGCGACCCAGAAGGGAAACGTTGTCCAGACTGCTTGGCAAGGCCGCGGTCGTGACCGGTGCTGCTTCCGGGATCGGACGCGCCGCCGTCACGCTGTTCGCCCGGGAAGGCGCGGAGGTGATGGCCATCGACCGTGACGCCGAGGCCCTGGAGGGGGCGGTACGGTCCCTGACCGGGAAGGTCGTGCCTTTCGTGGCCGACGTGACGGAGGAGGCTCAGGTCGCGGCCGCCATGGCCCGGGCCGGGGCCGAGTTCGGCGGGATCGACATCCTCCTGCCCAACGCGGGTATCTTCGGGCTGCACGCGCATATCCAGGATTGCCCGATCGATGCCTTCAACCGGGTGATGGAGGTCAATGTGACCGGGGTGGTGATCACGATCAAATGGGCCATCCCCCACATGATCCGGCGCGGCGGAGGCTCCATCGTCATCACCTCGTCGGTGGGCGCCGTGGTGGGAAACCCCGGCAGCATCGCGTACGCCGCCAGCAAGCACGCCCTCACCGGGGTGATGAAGGTCGCCGCGGTGGAACTCGCTCCCTACAAGATCCGCGTGAACACCGTCAATCCCGGACTGGTCGACACCCCGATGCTCCGCGCCATAGAGGCCGACCTATGCCCGGACGATCCCGCGCAAGGACGAGCCTGGCTCCAGGATGCTACCCTGCTAAAGCGGTACGTCGACCCTGTCGAAGTGGCCGAACTGATGCTCTACCTGGCTTCGGACGCAGGTAGCTTCTGTACCGGAGGGATGTACATGATCGACGGGGGCATGCAGTACGGCCTGCAGCACCGATGAAGCAGCACGCGCCACCGGGAGCTGCCGAGGCCGGCACCAAGTCCTGAGTAGGAGGTTCTCTTGGCCCTGGACAAGCAGACGCTGATCGACCTATACACGACCCTGCTCACCATCCGGCGCTTTGAGGAGCGAGTGGCGGCGGAATTCTATTCCGGCAAGATCTTCGGCTTCATCCACTCCTACATCGGCCAGGAAGCCATCGCTACTGGGATATGCAAGCACCTGAGCAGAGAGGACCGCATCGTCAGCCATCACCGCGGACATGGTCATTGCATAGCCAAAGGCGCGGACATGAAGAAGATGATGGCCGAGATCTACGGCAAGAGGACCGGCTACTGCAAAGGCAAAGGCGGGTCCATGCATATCGCGGATTTCAGCATCGGAATGTTGGGAGCGGACGGGATCGTCGGAGCCGGGCTGCCGATCGCCACAGGAGCAGCTATGGCCGCTCAACTCGAAGGAAAGGGAAACGTCGCCGCCGTGTTCTTCGGCGACGGCGCCTGCCAGGAGGGAGAATTCCATGAGGCGCTCAACCTCGCGGCCCTCTGGAGATTGCCTCTGCTCTTCGTGTGTGAGAACAACCACTACGCGGTGAATGCTCCGGCCGCCCACTCTCTGGCCGCGGGGAACATCACTAGGATGCCGGAGGCCTATCACATCCCGAACAAGGCGATCCATGGCAACGATGTCGAAGCCGTCTATCGGGCGGCTGAAGAAGCCATGAGCATGCTCAGAAAGGGAGAGGGTCCCTATTTTCTGGAATGCGAGACGTATCGCTGGCACAAGCATTTTCTCTCTGATTGGCTCGAGGACCTACGCCCCCCGGAGGAGATCGAAGCCTGGGCTGATAAGTGTCCGGTGGCGGCGTTCGAGGCCAGACTGCTCGCGCAGAACGTACTGACCCGCTCGGATGTCGAGCGCATCAACGAGGAAATACTCGCGCAGGTCGAAGAAGCCCACGAATACGCGATCGAGAGCCCCTATCCCGAACCGCGGGATGCCTTGGAGGACGTGTACTCGACATGAGAGAGATCACATACGAACAGGCGATTCTGGAAGCCATCCAAGAGGAGTTTCGTCGGGATCCCCGTACGGTCCACCTGTCGACCGATCTGCCGGCTGAGCTACAGCGGGAATTCGGCGCCGATAGGATAAGAGTCACTCCGATCGCGGAGAACTCTTTCGTGGGCGCAGCCATAGGCCTGGCCGGATCGGGATTCAGGACCGTAGCCAACATACGCATGGCGACGTTCGGCTTCGTAGCCATGGACCAAATGATGAATCATGCGGCCAAGATCACCTACATGTTCGGTGGTCAAGCCAGCTTCCCCATCCTGTACCGCATGACGGTGGGCGCCGGGATCTCTGCCGCCGCCGAGCACTCCGTCACCCCCTACCCCATGTATATGAACTCGCCGGGACTGAAGATCATCCTGCCGGCAACACCCTACGATGCCAAGGGGCTCTTGAAGACCGCTTTGAGAGACAACAACCCGGTAGTGTCTTTCGAGCACATACTCTTGGGCGGCGTCAAGGGCGAAGTGCCGGAAGACGAGTATTTCGTACCCTTCGGCCGGGCCAGCATAAGGAGAGAGGGAACGGATGTGACCGTGGTCGCTTTAGCGAAGATGGTCTATGACGCCCTGGAGGCAGCGGAAGACATGACAAGGGAGGGCATATCCCTGGAGGTGATCGACCCCAGGACGCTCGTGCCCCTGGACAGCGAGACCATACTCGAATCGGTGAAGAAGACCGGCCGACTCGTCGTGATGGACGAAGCTTGTCAAACCTGCGGCGCTGCTGCCGAGATCGTCACTCTGGTGACTGCCGACAAAGCCGCCTTCGGCAGACTCAAGGCTGCTCCGGCCAGAGTCTGTGGACTGGATGTGCCTGTCCCGTTCAGCCCACCGATGGAACAATACGCCATACCCGACAAAGCCAGACTCATAGAGGCCGTCAGGGATGTGATGGGGTCTGCTCCGCGGCAGTAGCCAGGGCTGACACTCGACCCACGTTTGCAGCCCGTCGCGCGCGACAACCGGACCGAGACGCCCCATGATCCGGAATGACCCACCAACTCGACCGCAAGCAAGTCGAGGCGGAGTAGGTGCTTGCGAAACCGACGCAATCAGCTATCCTCTCCCTGGCGACCCGACTCCGGGTCGGCCCGGAAGGGGCGCCGTGACGAGCAGCGTGGGTTTCGACAACGAGAAGTACCTCGATGAGCAGAGCCGTTCGATCGTCGAGCGCTCAGGCCGCATCGGCGGCAAGCTCTACCTCGAGTTCGGCGGGAAGATCGCTTACGACTTCCACGCCGCGCGCGTTCACCCCGGCTACGACTCGAACGTCAAGATCCGCCTGCTGCAGAAGCTGAAGGACCAGGCCGAGATCGTCATCTGCATCTACGCGGGGGCGATCGAGCGGCGCAAGGTACGCGCCGACTTCGGGATCCCTTACGACGTGGACGCGCTGAAGCTGATCGACGACCTGCGCGACTGGGGCCTGCTGGTGCGGGCGGTGGTCATCACGCGCTTCGAGCACCAGCCCTCGGCGTGCGTCTTCAAGGCGCGGCTCGAGCGCCGCGGTATCCCCGTCTACGCGCACCGCTACACCAGCGGGTATCCCACCGACGTCGATCGCATCGTGAGCAACGAGGGCTACGGCGCCAACGACTATATCCCGACCAAGCGGCCGGTCGTCGTCGTGGCGGGCCCCGGCCCGGGCAGCGGCAAGCTGGCCACCTGCCTGTCGCAGGTCTACCACGAGCACCTCCGCGGGAACTGTGCCGGCTACGCCAAGTTCGAGACATTCCCGATCTGGAACCTGCCGCTCAAACACCCGGTCAATGTCGCCTACGAGGCGGCCACGGTGGAGTTGCACGACGTCAACCAGATCGACCCGTTCCACCTGGCGGCCTACGGCGAGCAAGCCGTCAATTACAACCGCGACATCGAGGCATTCCCGTTGCTTGCGCGGATACTGGAGCGCATCGGCGGCGACACGTTCTACCGGTCACCGACCGACATGGGGGTAAACCGTGCGGGGTTCGCTATCGTGGACGACGCGGTGGTGCGCACGGCGGCCGAGCAGGAGGTGATCCGTCGCCACTTCCGCTACGCCTGCGAGTACGCGGTGGGGCTGGTGGACCGCGAGGACACCGACCGCGCGCAGCTGATCATGAGCGAGCTGGGCCTCGACGAGGAGCAGCGGGTCGTGGTCGGCCCCGCGCGCGAGGCGGCCGCCGAGGCCGAAGCGAGGGGCAAAGGCAACGACGGCGTCTTCTGCGGCGCTGCCATCGCCCTGCCGGACGGCCACATCGTCACGGGTAAGAACTCCACGCTGATGCACGCCGCTTCCGCCGTCGTGCTGAACGCCGTGAAGCACCTGTCGCGCATCCCGGACGACATGCCGCTCCTGACGCTGAACGTGATGGAGTCGATTGCCGGGATGAAGAAGAACATCCTGCGAATGAAGTCGGTGAGCCTCGACCTCGATGAGATGCTGATCGCCCTCGGCATCAGCGCCACCACCAACCCCGCCGCGTGGGCGGCCGTGGAGCGCCTGACGCAGCTCTCGGGGTGCGAGTTCCACACGACCCACCTGCCGACGGCGGGCGACGAGGCTGGCCTGCGAAAGCTGGGCCTCAACGCAACAAGCGACCCGCAGTTCGCCACACGGTCGCTGGTCATCGGCTAGGGGCGGAGGGGGATGGGTGCCTCGCGGAAGGTGGCCGAACCCCGAAAGGCGTCATTCGTGCTCCGTGAGCCTCAGTTCGAGACCTTGGGGGCACTAGCATTAGAACATCAATTGAAGAAGAGGGGTTACATGATCAAGGAGATCACTGCGCAAGAGCTTAACCCGGAGAGTTTTGTCAACGAGAAGGTAGAAGAGATCAAGCGTACCGTGGGGGTGGGGTGGGCCATCAACGCCCTCTCCGGCGGCGTCGATTCGTCTACGGTTACGCTCCTGGGGCATCGCGCTTTGGGCGAGCGCCTGAGGACGGTCTTCATCGAAAACGGCCTTATGCGCGCGGAAGAAGCCGAGCAGGTCACCGGCTTCTTCCGCGCCCTTGGCGTTACGGTGGAAGTGGTTGACGCGCGCGCGGAGTTTCTTGCCGCGCTCAAGAGCGTGACGGACCCGGAAGCGAAGCGCGAGGCCATTACGCAAACCTTCTACCGCCACGTCTTTGGCCGTCTCGTCCGGGAGAGTGCGGCGAAGTATTTGCTCCAGGGGACGATCTTGACCGACGTGGATGAGACCGTTGCCGGGATCAAGCGGCAGCACAATGTTTTCGAGCAGTTGGGGATTGACCCGCAGGCGACGTTTGGCTACCGCATCCTGGAGCCGCTTATTCAACTGCGCAAGGACGGGGTGAGAAAGCTGGGGCAGGCGCTTGGGCTGCCCGGCGAACTGTACCAGCGCATCCCCTTTCCGGGGCCGGCGCTTGCCGCCCGGGTTGTCGGCGAGGCGACACCGGAGCGCATCGAGACGGTTCGGCAGGCCACGCAGGTGGTTGAGCGGCTGCTCTCGGGCTACGGCGCCTTTCAATACCTCGCCATCTTGCATGAAGACCGGGTGACGGGTATGCGCGACGGCCGGCGCGATTTCGGCCAGCAGATTGAAGTGCGCTGCTGGGACAGCGTTGACGCCCGCACGGCCACGCCTACCCGGCTCCCGTTCGAGATCCTTGAGCAACTGGCGCAGGAGATTGTCCGCGCGGTGCCCGGCGTCGTCAGCGTCACCTACAATATCGCGCCCAAGCCTCCCTCGACCATTGAAGCCGTATAGCTGCGATAGGCGGCGAGTAGCGGAGTGGACGAAGAAGACGAAAAGCCCGGTTAAGACGGGCTTTTCTTATGGTAGCGACCGATCGGAGCTCTTGACGGATGGGGTGACCGTCGCAAACGAGGAACCTCGGTTGTACAGTGTGCGCACGGCAGCACCGACCGAGGGAGCGACAGATGAGATGGGAATACCGCACCACCGTCTTTTACGCGAAAGCGCATGAGCCCGAGGCGAAGGCATACCTGCAGTCGGT
>JAZDLO010000237.1:0-2161 GCA_043801935.1 bacterium | reverse complement strand
AATATGTCCTCACCGATAGCACGGGAGACCATGTCGTCAACCACCACGTCTCCCATGAGGATGGGACGCCCGAGCTTAGGTGAAAACTCCTCTTGCAAACGAGTGATCTCTCCGATTGTCCTTTTTATCGCGGCGATTTCTTCATAATCAACGCTGTCGTCATATTGCGCGTTTATCACGACTCCGACCGTCTTATGATCAGCAGAGATAAGATAGTGACCTGCGGGAGCCGATTTCACGCCTTGATCTATTTTGTTCAGGAGAGCGATGTCTCGGGTTTTCCTTGCAGAGAACAGTTCTTCTGAGCTCAAAAAATCTCCGACACTGAATACGTCGGTGATATTTTCTAATCGTTCGATACTTCTGCTGAAATCGTTGATGTTTTTAACTGATTCCGTCGGATTTTGTGCCTGGTGAGGATTCTTGTGTAATTTCAGCAAGTTACGCTCGGTCAAGGGACGGGATGGGCAAGCGGGAGGATCTCCGGGCGAGTATCCCTGTCGCTGGTGGGCGGACCGTGCTCCCTACGCCGCCCGCGAGGTGACAAGGACCCTCTCGACGGCGCGTGATGAGCGGAGGCCCGGGTGTCGGCGCCAAAAAAGCCGGATCATTTCGATCACTTACGAAAGGGGGGTGTCCTGTAATGTGTTGATATTGTTGAAATGGCTCCATGCCCGAACCAATCACAAAAGACCGGGACAAGGAGCCATCTCGAGGCACGAAGACTATCTGCATCTCCTTCGAGAGTGAAGAACATTATCGCAGGTGCCTCGACGAGACCTCCTGCTGCCGGGAGCACCTCGAGTCCGTTTTCCAGCAGCACGCCGAGCTCTTCCCCCGCGGGTTCGAGCTGGGGTTCATCTTCAAGGGCACCTACCACTCGAAGAAGCTGGAGATCGACCTGCGACGGATCAAGCTCGAGGCTACCCGTGACACATTCCAGATCCGGCCGTCTTTCGTGATGCCCTACATGATCGGATACACCGACGAAATCGAGAAGGGGCTCTTCCTGCGGCAGTGGGGGGTGCCTTTCGACGCCCTGGCCCACGTCTTCGGCAAGGACCCCGCCTTCTGGTACCGCGCCACCATGGCCACGGGGCGGCCCTCGATCGTGGGGTCCACGGTCAAGAGCAGGGACAAGCTGCCCGACCACCTCGTCGCCGACGAGAAGCACACCCGGCTCAAGGGGGAGAAGGTCTACGTGCCCACCACCGCCGCCGCCGGCTGCATCCTCGGCGCCTCGGCCGTGGCCTCGGCCTCTGCCTTGGACCTCGGGAAGGGTTACGGCGACTTCGCCGCCGAGGCCCGCGAGCTCGACCCTGAATACCGCCCGGCCACGGTCTGTACCGACGGCTGGGAGGCCACCTGGAACGCCTGGTGGGGGCTGTTCTCTTCGATCGTGGTCCTGCTGTGCTACCTCCACTCGGCGATCAAGATCCGCGACTGCCGAAAGAGCGGCGACGAGCGGCTGCGTTTCGACGCGCTCACCAAGGTCTGGGAGGCATTCAAGGCCGAGACCAAGGCCAGCTTCTCCCAGCGGCTCCGCCGGCTGAGAGAGTGGGCGAGTGCCACCCTGCCCGCCGGAAGGATGCGCGAGGCCGTCTACAAGCTCTGCGGCAAGCGTGAGTTCTTCGCCCTGGCCTACGACTTCGTAGCCCCCTACCGCACCTCCAACGCCGTGGACCGGCTGATGAACCACCAGGACCGAATGCTGTACGCCATGCGGTACTTCCACGGCGACCTGGCCAGCGCCAGGATGGCGGTGCGAGCCATGGCGATGCTGTGGAACTTCCACCCCTACGGCGCGCGGTTGCGCCGGAAAGATGAGCGGAGGCGCTCACCCTTTGCCGACCTCAACGGGTTCGAGTACCACAGCAACTGGCTGCACAACTTCCTGATCGCCTCGTCGCTCGGCGGTCACCGCCGAGCCGACTGACCCCTCGCAGCCGGACCGTTGGCGCCGCGGCTGATGCTCGAGTGGCGGTGTAGGGGTGTGTCGGCGCGCCGGATGAACGCGGGGCCTTCCTCGTCGGGCACTTTCACCACGGCCGCCGGACTTCCTGATGACGGCGTCCAGCAGCTCGGGCCACCTCCGCCCACCGGCTCACCCCGTGCTCGAGAAGCTCAGATCTGGGTCAGGCACACAATCCGATGGAATCAG
>JAZDLO010000218.1:0-2272 GCA_043801935.1 bacterium | reverse complement strand
GGAGTTCAACCCCGCTGGTATCGAGGAATTTGTTGCCAATTTCACAGCGACGGTCGAATTTGCGGGCCTTGGGAAAGGTGTTATATTAGAGGCGGATCGAGAAGGAGGATCCGCGAACTCCAACACCGGAGACAAGGCTGCGGACCTACCCAAACTCCCGTTTCCAGTCCTAGAAGAGCCCAAGGCAATGCCAATTCCACAACACGCCGCAGACACAGAGATCCACGATTTCCACATCCCTCTGGACGCGGGAGAAGCGATTTTGCGACTCCCCAAACCGCTCAGCAGGGACGACTACGAGCTGCTCCTCGAGGCTATCGGCGTGCAGCTCAGGCTCTTCCGGAAGCAGTTGACCCGTGGAGCCGCGGCTGATCTGGACGTGCAGGCGGCCATGGATAGCTGGCACAAAGACGAGACGGCGAAGGCCTGACGACTCCATGGAAGAGCTCCCCGTAGACGCCCTGCGGCAGGCCGTAGAAGGTCTCCATAGTTGCCGGGCCAGCTTCAGCCGGACCGAGCTGGTCCACGAGCAGTTCCAGAATCAGACGGCGTGGGAGGGCATTGTCCACATCTTTGACTTGCACGGGCACGAGACGGCGTCGGTCGCCTATGCCTGGAGCGAAGCGGTTCCAGGCAGCGACCGACGCCGCTTCCATGCCGTGCTGCACGCCGGCCCTGTGTATTCGGCGCAAGACGCCGTCCGGGCGGCCATCGTCAGCGGCTACAAGGAGGGCGCGTAGGTGGCGACACGCGGCGCAGTGACGTACGAGCCCCTGAGCAGCGTGTGGGAGGGCACAGACGGCGAACTGATCGAGGCCATGCTCTCCTTCTACCCGACCATCGAGCCCGCGCCGATCCTGGACGCGACCTACAACACCGGCCGCATCTGGCGGGGCACGACGTGCCGGGTCGTGTCGATGGACATCGACCCCAAGTGCCATCCGGATATCGTTGCCGACAACCGTGAAATGCCTGGTGTCGAATCCTACAGCTACGGGGTGGTGGTGTACGACCCGCCACACGTGGGACCGCAGGGGCGAGACAAGAGCAGGAAGAAGTTCGACGTGGATTTCGGGGCGACCGTAGAGTGCGGGAAGGCGCAGGGCTGGACGCTAAGCTACCTGTACCCACCGTTCCTGAAGCAGGCCAAGCGTGTCCTGAAGCCCGAGGGCCTTCTCCTAGCCAAGATCACAGACATGGTAAACAACCACCGGTCCAAGTGGGCGCACTGCGATTTCATGCGCATGGCGGTGGAGGCGGGTTTCACCGTCTGCGATGTGATCGTCAAGATCCGTCGGGGTCCCATGATGTCGAACAGGTGGAAGCTGGCGCACCACGCCCGCAAGCGTCACTGCTTCTGGATCATCTGCCGGAACGGTACTGACTGCGAGCGACCCAACGGCACGAATGGCCGCGCTCACTCTGCTTCCGGGAACTCCTGATCCCACGGACTGACGCGCTCCGTGCCCGGTCTCCCCCTACCGGGCGTCTTGCTACCGAACCCGCTGTAGTTCCACTCCGGATCATACCGATTCACCAGCGCGAACTCGGCAGCAGACACCCACCACTCGCTGTCGAAAGTCAGGTACCGGCAGGATACCTCTGCGAGGGTGATGTGCCTGCGTCTCGATATCTTGAGTACGTGCTCGTTCAGCCTGTCGCGTAGCGTCCTGTGGCTCTTGGTCGTTCCCTTCGAGGCCTTGCCTACGTACACTAGGCCGCCGGCATGGTAGAGGGCGTACACGCCGCTCTCCGGTGGCCCAACGCCCTTCTCTAGGGCAACCACCGGGCTGTGGTCCAGAGCCTCCGCTACCTGATCGTCGATAGCGCGATCAAGATCGAACACGAAGTGGTGAGGGTCCTTCCCCGTGTCTGCCATGCGCCAAGGGTACTGCGGACCCGGGGACGGGGCAAATTAGGACACTACCGAAAATCTCACTCCCCCCATTGCCGATCGCGGGGCAACTGGGTACGTTACTCGCGGACTCTCGGGATTCGCCCGTAGGCTGGTTGCCGCCGACCACGGGCCTCACCTGCCGCCAGGATTGCCGTCGTGACCGATGCCGCTGTCGCTGCTGCGCCTCCCGCTCCCCGGTCTCGCCGTCCCCGTCGTTCCCGCCCCGTTCCCGCCGTCCCTCCTCCCTCCGCGCCTCCGGCCTCGGCGCCGCGCGTCCGCCGTCCCCGCCGGCCCAGCGTCTCGCTCGATGGCTACCCCACGTGGTTCGCCACGCTGGTCCCGTCCGCCTGGCTCCCGACCCTCACTCAGCTGGAC
>JAZDLO010000190.1:0-35402 GCA_043801935.1 bacterium | reverse complement strand
CAGCCCCAGAGCGCGCGCGGAAAAGCGGGTGCCCACCTGTTCACCGGCCAAACAGGCCTTCAACACATCGGGCCGGGTCCCTCGGGCGATGACCGTCTCCACCCCGCCGCTCGTGGCTATCCGGGCACTGTTGACTTTGCTGCCCATGCCCCCGGAGCCCAACGGTCCAAACGCCCCGATCCGTATGCACTCCAACTCACTCATGTCATCCACCGTAGTGATGAGACGGGCGCCGCTGTCCTCCCGTGGATCCGCGGTGTAAAGCCCCTCCGTATCGGTCAGGAGGACCAGCAGATCGGCTTTGACCAATAGTGCCACCTGCGCGGCAAGAGCATCATTGTCACCGAAGCAGAGCTCATCGGTCGAGGTGGTGTCGTTCTCGTTGATGATCGGCACCACGTTCCACTCGAGCAGGCGCCTGAGGGTATTGCGCGCGTTCAGGTATTGGGCGCGCGCGGCTACATCGAAAGCCGTGAGCAGGACCTGAGCGGTCACTACTTCGTCGTGCGCGAACAGCTCGGTGTAGATGTGGAAGAGACGCCCCTGCCCCACGGCGGCGGCGGCCTGCAGATCGACCACTTCGACCGGGCGGCTTCTCCGCCGAAGCACTCCCATCCCTGAGGAGACGGCGCCCGACGAGACCAGCAGCATCCGGTTCCCCTGCGCTTGCAGCTCGCAGACCTCGGCCACCAGCCCGGCCACCGGACCGAGGCGGAGAGCGCCCCGCTCATCGGTGAGTGTGCTCGAACCGATCTTGACTACTACCGTCTTGCCTAGACGTTTACCCGCCACCAGCGCACCTCTACTGGAACTCGAAGGCGTAGCCTTCTATCTCCACGTCGTCCCCCGGTTGAGCCCCCTGCGCCCGCAGCGCAGCATACACCCCCAGCCGGTCGAGTTTCTCTCCAAGATACCGGATAGCTTCTTCGTTGGTCAGGTCGAACCTGCTCACCAAGCGGCGGACCGCCTGCCCTTGCACCACGAAGACGCCCTTCTCCCGATGGACGACGAACGTTCTTTCCGCATTGCCAAGCGGCCGATAGGTGATGTGACTGCCCGGCTCCACCGTGGACCGCATCTGGGCCGCGGTCTCGAGACCTGACTCAGTCGAAGTCATGGACGCCGACCCAGCGGCGACCGCGAGTTCCGCCTGGCCTGGGGCCAATAACTCGTGTAGCACCGGCCCCACCCACCGCAGGAGAGCGCTCAATCCCGCCCCGGTCACCGCAGACACCGGCCATACGAGCCGTTCGACCGGCGGCAGATCGCCCTCCACCCGGTACAAGAACGCCGAATGACCACTGCGCCGCAGGCGCTCCAGTTCGGCGCCGAACAACGCGACCTGCTCCTCGACCACCGTTGCGGAGACCGCATCCGTCTTGTTCAAGAGGATCACCTGGGGCTTCTCGCCCAGGCCCGAGGCGTGGGCATCCAACTCCGACAAGATGGTCCGGAATCCGTCCAGAGCTTCAATCCCGTAGTAGCCGGTCAGATCGACCACGTGCAGAACAAGCTGGCACCGCTCCAGGTGTGCTAGGAACTCGTGACCCAAGCCTACACCGTCGCTGGCCCCTTCCAGAAGTCCGGGAACGTCGGCAAGAGTGAACATGTCCTTTTCGCCCGACCAATCGACCACGCCGAGCATGGGTTCGACGGTGGTGAACGGATAGGCAGCCACTTTGGGCTTGGCGTTTGAGAGCCGGCGAAGAAGCGAAGACTTGCCCGCGTTCGGTAGCCCCGCCAACCCAGCGTCGGCCACAAGCTTGAGCGACAACCGCAACCACAGGCCTTCGCCCTCCTCGCCCAATTCAGCGAATTTAGGCGCCTGCCGTACCGAATTGACAAAGCGGGAGTTGCCCCGCCCACCGGCGCCGCCCCGGGCAACAAGTACCTCTTGGCCGGGGTACACGATATCGGCGATCAGTTCGTCGTCGGCCCAGACCTGCGTGCCCAGTGGCACCCGGACGTAGACCGTCTCCCCGTTGGCTCCATGTTTGCGGGCGCCTTGGCCCGCCTGACCGGCGCCGGCCTTGAAGTGCACCTTGAAGGTGAAGGGATGCAGGTCGCGCTGCTGAGGGTCAGGGAGCACCACGACGTCGCCGCCCCGGCCCCCGTCACCCCCGTCCGGCCCGCCCCGGGGAACGTGTTTCTCCCTGCGGAAAGAAACGCAGCCGTTCCCGCCGTTCCCGGCCGCCACATGGATCTTTGCCTGATCGAAAAACATGGACGGCCCCGAGAAGAGGCGAGCCCGGCCGCGGTCTGATTACCGGCCGCTACTCGGCGACGATGCTGATGACGCGTCCCACCTTGCCCGCGGTGAAAACCACGAGGCCGCCGGCCTTGGCGAAGAGGGTGTCGTCGGAGCCGATGCCCACGTTGACGCCTGGACGGAAGCGGGTTCCCCGCTGGCGGACAAGGATGGCGCCTGCTTTGACCGTCTCACCGGCAAACGCCTTGACGCCCAGCCGCTGGGCGTTGGAATCGCGGCCGTTCCTGGAGCTGCCGCCACCTTTTTTGTGAGCCATGCCCTATCCTTCCTACGCGATCTTCTGCACCTCAAGGCGGGTGAGCCCTGAGCGGAAGCCGGTCTTCTTGCGCCAGCCCCGTTTCGGCTTGAACCTTGAGATGGTGATCTTAGGTCCCCGGAAATGCTCGACCACGCGGGCCGTCACCGTGGCTTCCTTGCCCCCGCCCGCCAGCGTGACCTCACTACCGTCGGCGACGAGAAGCGAACGCAACTGAACGGTCGCCCCTTCGGCGGCGGCCAGGCGGTCGACCACGACCTCCCGCCCTTCTTCTACCCGGTATTGCTTACCGCCGACCTCGACGATGGCGAACATCCCGACTCCTCGCACGTTTTTACCTACCTGAATTGGCCGCGCATGCCGCGGCCGTAAGCAAGGCAGTATAGCAAGGTTGCCGGCACGGTGCCACTGTCCGGAGACCGCCCGCAGGCGACTCCCCACGACGCGCCGATCCGGCCCCGGCCCCCTTTCAGTCGGGAACGACGGCGAGGTGATCCAGGGGCACGCTCTCGTCCGCCGCCTGCACGAACAAGCGATGGCCCGTCATGGTCTCGAGCTCCCGAAGCCGGGCGCCCGGTCCTCCGAGCAGGTGCGCGGCCACCCAGGGATGGACCTCGACGCGCAGACCGGGGAGGACTGATGAGAAGGCCATGCTCCGCAGCCGGCGCTCCACCTCGATCAGCGCTGATTCCTCGGAGATCACTCGACCTTCTCCCCTACATGACGAGCACGACCGGGTCATCACTTCGCGCAATCCACGAGTGATGTTCTGCCGGGTCATCTCCACCAGCCCCAGGGGAGATATCTCGACCACATACGTCTTGGTGCGGTCCCGAGCCAACTCGGCCTCAAGAGCGGCCAGTACCGCCTCCCTATTGACCCGGGCGGTCATGTCGATGAAGTCGATGACGATGATCCCCCCTATGTCCCGCAGCCTCAGCTGACGGACGATCTCCCGGCAGGCTTCCAGGTTCGTCTTGAGGGTGGTGTCTTCGAGGAATCGCTTTCCCACATAACGCCCTGTGTTGACGTCGATGACGGTCATCGCCTCTGTGTGGTCTATCACGATGTGTCCGCCTGAGGGCAGTCCCACTCGCCGGGCGAGAGCCTTCTTCGTCTCCCCTTCGACACCGAATCGCTCGAAGAGAGAAACCGAACCCTCGTAGCGATCCACCCGGCCCGCCAGTTCCGGGGCGACGGCGCGGAGGTAGTTCACCAGACGCCGGTGGAGCCTCTCCTCATCCACAAGCACGTTACCGAAATCCGAGCCCATGAGATCGCGAACAGCCCGCACTGCCAGCTCAGACTCCGTGTACACCAATGACGGGGCGTGCGACACGGCGGCACGCCGCTCCACCCCTCCCCACACACGCTGCAAGAAGCGCAGATCGCGGGCGATAGCCTCTTCGTCCGCCGCTTCCGCCGCGGTGCGGATGATCAAGCCTCCGACGGCAGGCCTCAGCTCCCGGCAGATCGAACGCAGCCGTTCACGCTCCTCATCATCCAGCCGACGAGACACCCCTGACGTCGCCGATTCGGGCATGTAGACCAGGTAGCGGCCGGCGAGCCCCAACTGAGTGGTCAGGCGAGGGCCTTTGCCGCCCATGGCATCGCGGGTCACCTGCACGAGCAGCTCATTGCCCCCCTGCAACAGGTTGGTGATCTTGCGGCTCTGCCCCGCGCCGATCTCGGGTGTAGATACTTCATCGACGTAAAGAAAGCCGTTCCGCTCCAGACCGATATCGACAAAAGCCGCGTCCATGCCCGCAAGCACGTTCTCGACCCGGCCCTTGTAGATGTTGCCCACCAAAGACAGAAAACCGGGACGCTCCAGATACAACTCGGCCAGCCGGCCCTCCTCGATCAGGGCCACCCGGGTCTCAAGACTGTCGCGGGAGATGAGAAGTTGCTTCATGAAAGCTCGATGCGCGTCCGCGTGATCCTTTTGATCTCAAGTTCCAGGCTGGCGAGTGCAATCAGCGCTTTGACGACCCGCTCCGGGCGGGCGGTGCCGGCGGGTGTCACGGCGGCCTCGAACGATAGCGTATCAACCCCGCCGGCCCCGGCCTCCACTCGGAGGTGGTCCACATAGCGTTTGACGTCGATGCGACGGACCCTCCCGTCCCGCTCCTCCTCGACCATCAGTTCAGGTGCATCGGCGAAACGCTCGACCGCCTCGATGAGCTGCCTGTCCGGTCCCGCGGCGGCCGGTCTTCCCTGAGTCGCGGCCCGCACCTGGACATCGTATGCCACCCGGACGACTCGCGCGGGCACCGATCGCGTAGCTTCATAAGGTTCCACGGCCAGCAAGAGCATGTCGGCAGGCAGCGCGGTCGCAAGCCGGGCGACGAACGACGCGGACGGCTCCTCGGCCAGTTCGAAACCGCACAACTCGCGCAGACCCTCGACCCCCACGGCGAGGGGGAGGGCAAGGCTCAGTAGGGGTTTGGGTCGCATGCCCGCGGAAAGCGCCAACCGCCCACCCGCCTTTCGCACCGCCCGCCGGAGTATCTCTGCTCGATCGAGATGGCCGATGAACCTGCCTCTCCCGGTCACCGCGAAGGTGAGCAGGTAGCGCAATCGCGGTGCCTCTCGACCGAGCGTGGCAGACCTGGCCGGGAGCGGGTGCGCGCCTGGGCCGGCGACCACCGCGCCCGAGTCTGGCGTTCGTGGCGCCCCACCGAAGGTATCAGCCAGGTCGTTGCCGAGTGCTGCCACGCAGACGCCGCAGTCACTGCACTCCTCCCACCGGCAGTCGGCCGTGCTCTCGCCGCTCAGCGCCCGTTCCCACTCGGCCCAAAGGAAGTCACGGCCGACCACGCCGTGGATGACATCCCAAGGCAGCGGCAGTTCGCGCGGGATCGTCGCGGTGGCGAGCGCCTCGGCCGAGGTGCCGGCGGACGCGAGTGCCCGGCTCCATGCCTCACCGCGGAAATGCTCGGTCCAGGAGTCAAACCGGGCTCCATGCATCCACGCCTCCTCCAGCGCCCCACCCATGTCGTCACCCCCCCGGGCGAGAGCGGCTTCCAGATAGCTTTTGTCCACATCATGCAGGGCAAGACGTACCCCGGACTTGCGCAAGTGGCGACGCAGCAGATCTTGGCGCCGGAGGAGGGTCTCCCGGTCGGCCATGCCGGCCCACTGGAAGGGGGTGAAGGGTTTGGGTACGAAGTTGTTGACGCTGACGTTCAACTGAACGCGTCCGGCCTGGGAGCCAAGTTTCCGTCGGCCCAGATCGCGCAGGCGCAGGCACAGGTCTGCGATGGCGGCTACGTCGGCGTCCGTCTCCAGAGGCAGCCCGATCATGAAATACAGCTTGAGCGTCGTCCGTCCCGAGTGGAAGGCTTCCTCCGCCGCCGCCAGAACATCCGCCTCCGAGACATTCTTGTTGATTATGGCGCGCATGCGCGCGCTCCCCGCCTCGGGTGCCAAGGTCAAAGAAGGGCCGGTAGGTGACACCAGGTGAGCCAGCCGGATCGCGGCGCTGTCCACTCGCAGCGACGGCAGGGAGATCCGCAGCTCGGGATGCGTCCGCACGGTCTCGGCCAGCAACCCTTCGAGGCACGAGTAGTCCGTCGTGGAGAGCGAGGCGAAAGCCAGTTCTTGATGGCCACTGGCCGCCAGCTGAGCTTCGGCCATGGTCGTTACTTCCTCCGGCGAACGCTCCCGCACCGGTCGGTACCACATACCCGCCTGGCAGAAGCGGCAGCCCCGTGTGCAACCGCGCATAACCTCCACCCAGGCGCGATCGTGCACCCCGGCGGTCAACGGCACAAGGCACGATCCGGGGTAGGGTGCGCCCTCCAGACGGGGCAGGACCCTACGAGTCACTGCGTCGCTCAGCCCGGGCACGTAGATCCCGCTGACGAGGCTGAGTCTCCGCTTTGTCTCGAGCCGCGAGACGCCCTCCCGCTTGGCCCCCACCATGACCTGAAGGATCTCCGGGAACAACTCTTCGCCGTCGCCCACGGCCACGGCGTCCAGAAACCGGCTGAGCGGAAGGAAATCAGCCGTGGCCGGTCCGCCCCCCAGCACGAGAGGATGCTCCTCCGTCCGCTCGGATGCATGTAGCGGGACTCCCGCCAGATCGAGCAGTTCAAGAACGTTCGTGTAGTTGAATTCGTGCTGGAGCGTAAGCCCCAGGAGATCGGCCTCGACCAGCGGGCTCCATGTCTCTAGGGTCAGAAGGGGGACACCCTCTCGGCGCATCTCGGCGATGGCGTCCACCCAGGGGAGGTAGGTACGCTCGACGGCCACGCCCTCCACCCCGGCCGCAAGGTGATACAAGATCTGAATGGCCTGATTGGAGATGCCTATCTCGTAGACATCGGGAAAGCCCAGCACCACGCGGAGCTCGTCCGCCCGCCCGCTGAAACCGGGACCGGATCCAAATTCATTACCTATCAGTCGAGCGGGCTGCTGGATCCTCGAAAGGATGTTCTCAAAACGGAGCTGGACCGTGGTCTGACTCAAGACTTCAGGGTTTTTGCGAGAGCCACCACCCGGCTGGTGGAGGCGGGAGCCCCTTTCTCGAAGTAGTGGACGGCCCCCAGACCGACGGCCAGAGTCGCCGTGTAGCCTGTCACAGCCTTCAATACCCAGCCAAGGCCCGGCGTCGACCGCACCAACAGACGGGACAGGGCTCGAAAACCAAAGCCCATTCCTACGACCCCGGCGAGTTCCACAGCCCGCTCGAGGTCGATCTGTTCCCCGTAGATGCTGGCTATGGATAGGATCATCTTGATCTGATTGAGGGTCATCGCCGGCATATCGGCGCCCGGCAGGACGAACAACAGGCCGATGAGCGCGTTCTGCCCCGCGGTGCGATCGATGACCCGCCGCGCCGCCGCGGCCCTGACGGCGGGATAGCGGCGTCCCAAAGCCACCGTGTGATCGCCGGCTGCGCCGGCGCAGGAGCTGAAGACCTGACGCCAGCCGGCGGGCGAGTCTGAGAACGACACCCGGGTCAGGCCTTTACCCGGATAGGTGATCTTTCCCGTCGCCCCTGAGCCCTCGTCCACGGCGACGACGGCTCCACCCTTGGGGCGTGCCGACCCGAGAACAGCGAGAACCTCAGCCTCCCTCTCGGCCGCCACCAACACCACCAACACCTCGCCGGCCACCGAAGACACCCCTGGCAACTCCTCCAGAGGACCGACCCAGGTTGCCGGTACCGTCCCCCCGACTGAGAATTGGTGCTGAGCAAGCTCTACGAGCCGCTCATCGCCGGCCAGCACCACGCTGGCGGACCGGTCGGCCTTCGCGGACGCCTCTTTCCAAGCATCCAGGGCCTTGGATAGATTCAGCGGTAACTTGGCCACTCAAAGCCTCCCGATCGCTCCGAAGTCCCGGTCCTCATTTGGTCGAGCCGGCCACAGAATGCACGTGCACGCTCTCCAGCAGCCCGATGGCCATCAAGAATACTACCAGGGAGCTGCTACCGAAACTCACAAAGGGCAGCGGTATCCCGGTGACGGGCATGATCCCGATGGTCATGCCCACATTCACAAACACCTGGAACACGAGCACGCCGGCCACGCCGGCGGCTACCAGGGTACCGTACAGATGGCGCGACAGGCGAGCGATCCTGAATGCCCGCCAGATGACCACCGCGAACAGACCGAGTAGGAGTATCGCCCCCATGAACCCCAGTTCCTCTCCGATGACGGCAAAGATGAAGTCCGTGTGGTGGGCAGGCAGGAAATTCAGGTGGGTCTGGGTACCGCTCATGTAACCCTTCCCGGTGAACATGCCGCTCCCCACGGCGATCTTGCTCTGGATCAACTGATACCCCACCCCAGTGGGGTCACGTTCTGGGTCGAGGAACAAGCTGAGCCGGCTCACCTGATAATCCTTGAGCAGGTTGACGCCGAAGGCGCTCGGCAGTATTCGCAGCACCAGCACGGTCGCGATTGCCCCCGCTCCGGCTAAGACCCCCAAGTGTGGGAGGCGGATACCCCAGACGACCAACATGACCACCAGGATGCCTACGAACACCAGTGCGGTCCCCAGGTCAGGCTGCAAGAAGACGAGGACACCGGGTACCATCACGTACACCACACACAGGATGACAAAGCGCAGTCGATGCCGGAGCTCGACCCCCTCGGCAAGGACCGCGCCCAGCGAGAGGATGAGCATGAACTTAGCCAATTCCGAGGTCTGGAGCCGGAAGTAAGGGAGCTGGATCCAACGATCGGCCCCCACCGTCTCATTTCCCGTGCCGATGGCAAGGGTCAGGACGAGGATCAACAAGGTAGCTCCGTAGAGGTACACCTGCCAGCGAGCGATCCTCTCGTAGTTGGCGACGCTGAGCATGATCAGAAACACGAACCCCAACACCAGGCCCACGGCCTGTGAACGAACGTAGAAGAGCGGGCTCGAGATATTGGTATCGGCATGGGTGGCTGAATAGAGTATGAGCAGCCCGTAGACCACAAGAGCCAATGTGGCAGCAAGCAGTATCCAATCCATGCTGCGCAGATAGGTGCCTAGTGAGAAGCCCAGTGGCTGCCGGCGTTCGCCTGCGTTCTGGAGCACGTTGATGCGCTGATTCACCGATGCACCCGCTATTCTGTCACCGGGACGATCTGCGGTCCCCCGGACTCGGTATGGAAGTAGGCCTCCATCACTCGCCGGACCACCGGCGCAGCGACCGAGCTGCCGTGCCCGCCTTGCTCTATCAGTGCGACCACCACGATCTCGGGCTCCTTGTTGCCGTCAGCGGGGGCGTATCCCATGAAAAGGGCGTAGTCGTCGTCTGGTTTCTTCTCAGAAGTGCCGGTCTTGCCTGCTACGCTCACGGGGAAACCCGCGAATGCGGCGTACGCGGTCCCGGAGTGGTCGGAGGTCACCAGTCTCATGCCTCTCCTGACTGCGCTGAGGGTGCCCGCGCTCATCCCCACATCTGGGCGCTTCTCATTCTCGAACTGGTGGATGACATTGCGGGAGGCGTCGGTGATCTGAAGGCCCAGATGAGGCACCCACACAGTGCCGCCGTTGGCGATCGCGGATAGGCCGACGGCCATCTGCATGGGAGTGACCAAGAGGTCGCCCTGTCCGATGGCCAAGTTGATCTCGTCGCCCGGCTTCCAAAGCTTGTCGATCTCGGTCTTGCCGTTCTCCCGCTTCCAGTCCTTGTCCGGTACCCGAGTGTTGGTCGTCTCCCCGGGCAAGTCGATGCCTGTCGGTCTGTCAAAACCGAACTGCCGGACCCCGTTTTGGAGTACCGGCGAGGTCTGCTGATAAAGCAAGCTGCCCAGGTTGTAGAAGTAGACGTCGCATGATTGCGCGATGGCGGCGATCAAATTGAGGTCACCGTGCCCCTCGGTCTTCCAACACTTCCATGTCTGTTGGGCGGCAGTGAATTTCCCGTTGCACGAGAAGATCGTATCGGGCGTGACGAGACCCGCGTTGAGAGCCGCGGCGGCCACGAAAGGCTTGAACGTAGAGCCGGCCGGATACAGGCCGTTGATCGCCCGATCGAAAAGAGGATTGTGAGCCTCCGGAGCGTTGAGCTCAGCGTACTTGTCGGAACTCATGCCGCCTACCCAGAGCGAAGGATCATAGTCCGGGTATGAGGCCAGAGCCAGCACCTCGCCGTTGCGCGGATCGAGGGCCACCACCACGCCGCTGGATGCGTTGGTGAAGCCATCCTGATGGGCACGCTGGATCCCCTCCACGATGGCGTTCTCAGCCGCCTCCTGCAGTTGGCTGTCGATCGTCAAGACCAGGTTGTTACCCGGTTTCGCGGCCACATCCTCGAGGAACTTCTTCGGGCGGCCGGCGGCGTCCACCTCTACCGTCTTCCACCCGTCTTTCCCCCGCAGGAAGGAATCGTACGTGCGCTCCACCCCGTCCTTGCCGATGTGAGCCCCGCCTCGGAGCGTGTCGAATTGCTTTTGATCCAGATCGGTCTGTGATATCTCCGCCACGTACCCCAGCAGATGGGTGGCCAGGGCCTTGAACGGGTAGCTCCGCAGGAATGATTTCTCGACCTCGACGCCCGGATATTCGAGGCTGTGCTCCTTCAGGTAGTCCACCACCGGGTTCTCGGGCACGTCTTCCGTGATCGTGTAGGTCACATAGGGGTCCTTCTTAGCCTGCGCGTAGGCTTTCAGCAGTTCGGCTTCCGGTACTTCGAGCATCCGGGCTAATCCGGAGATCTCGGTCTGGAACCCCGCCGGGTCTGTTTCCGGGTCGCGCATGTCCATGGGCAACAGGCCGACACTCAGCCCCGCCCGGTTCTCCACCATGATCTGGCCGTTGCGGTCGTAGATGACCCCCCGAGGCGCTTCGACCACCACTTCGCGCAGACGGTTGTTCCGAGCGTAGGTGACATATTCATCGCCCGAGAGGATCTGAAGGAACCAAAGACGGAACGAAAGCACTCCGAAGAGGGCCAGGGCTATGAGGAGAAGCACGCCGACCCTCATGCCCACGAATGAGTCGTCCTCAGGTGGTCGCTTCTTCTTGACCGGATGAAGGATCATTCCGGTGCGCTCCTTCCCAGTGCCTGCTCGATCGGCGGAGCCGGGACCAAGTGCAGGCGGACCAGTAACACATAGACCGGAACGGCTACCAGGGCATCGAGAACGGCGCCCGGGATCATCTGGGTGCCGACCATGGTGAGAAAGGCGGCTCTCGGCCCCATGATGTACTGGAAGAGGCCAAAGACGAACTGGGCCAGAAAGGATGAGCTTCCCGCCAGGAAGAGCACCCCCCAGGGGCTCACGGTCTCGAAGCGGGCGACGAACATGCCCACGAAATAGCCCACCAGGACGTATATGAGCGCCCGTACCCCCAGCGGCTGGAAAAAGGCGACGTCGGCGATCAATCCGGCGAAGAAACCAAAGATGGCTCCTTCCATGGATCCCCGACTGACGGCCACCACCACGGTGAGGATGAGAAAGAGGTCGGCGGTCACCCCCAGGACGCTGACCCGCGACACCAACAAGGTCTGCAACCCGACCGCGATGACGAGGATGAGCGCTACCTTGCCCACTATCATCAATTGCTTGCGACCCATGCCCTACTGCCCCGTGCTCGTGATGGTCGTGGTCGTCGACGTGCTGGTGGAGGTAGCCGCGGAGGTCGTCGTGCTCGTGGGCGTAGTCGTGGTCGTGGTGGGGGGAACGATCAACACCATGACTTCTTCGAGCACTCGGAAGTCGACGAACGCCTGGACCTCGATCTCCTTGTAGATGTTGACATCTTCCTCTCCCACGCTGGCTACGATGCCGATCGGGACGGCCGGCGGGTAGACACCGCCGAATCCGGAGGTGACAATAACCAGCTTCAGATCGACGCTGATGTCGCGGTCCACGAAGTCCATGATCAACTTGCCCGACACCGAGCCTTCCACGATGCCTTCCGCCCGCGACCCCTGGATCTTGGCGGCCACGCTCGACTCGGAGTCGGTGATCAGCTGCACCTGAGCCGTGTGGGCGGTGACGGCGATGACCTTGCCCACCAGCCCTTTGCCCGCAAGCGATTCCCCGCCGATGGGCGTCGCCCCTACTACCGCCTGGTCGATCCGCACCCCGTCGGCCGAGCCTTTGTCTATCTGGATCCAGGCCTCCCATCGAGTGGGAGACTTGCCCGTGACCCGAGCCACTTCGAACTGTGTGCCCTCTGGAAAGGTCCCCTTTTCTCGGAAATCAAGCAAGCTCTTCAGGCGCTGATTCTCCTCGGCCTGCTCTTTGAGCTTGACCGCCTCGCCCTGAAGCAGTTGTAGTTCTTCCGCCAGACGCTCGGCCTCCTTGTGCGCCGACCAGATCGTCAGCATCCACCTATAGCCGTTCTGGAAGGGTTCCGCCACCCGCGAGCCCCAGGATTGAAGCGGAGAGAGGACGCTCACCCCGGCCTGCTGCACGGCGTGCACGGGACCGGACTCCGATTCGCGAAAAGAAACCGTGAGCAGGGCAAGCGATGCGATGATCAACACGACGAACACGAGCCGTCGCCAGACTACCTTGTTACGCGGCATATTGACCTCCGCTACCTAGTAGCGGCGTCGTCTCGCCCTCTGTGACATCCGGTGTAGCGTGTCGAATTCCTCCAGGGAACGGCCCGAGCCTACCGCCACGCAGGTTAGGGGCGATTCGGCCAGATTGACCGGCATTTGGGTCTCTTCGCGCACGCGTTCGCACATGCCGCGCAGCAGCGACCCGCCGCCGGCAAGCATGATGCCCCGGTCCATGATGTCGGAAGCCAGCTCCGGAGGGGTCTTGTCGAGAGTGGACTTGATGGCGTCGATCATGGCGGCGACCGGCTCTGCGATAGCCTCGCGTACTTCCTCCGAGGAAATGACCAAGGTCTTGGGCAGCCCGGTCACCAGGTCACGGCCGCGGATCTCAGCCTGTTCCTCCTGCTCCAAGGGGTAAGCGGAACCGATCTCAAGCTTCAGCTCCTCGGCGGTCTGGCTACCGATCATGAGCTTATATTCCTTCTTGATGTAAGCGATGATGGCCTCATCGAGCTCGTCGCCCCCTATGCGGGTCGACTGGGCCACCACTATGCCGGCCAAGGAGATGACCGCCACCTCACTCGTCCCGCCCCCGATATCGACGATCATGCTGCCGGTGGGCTCGGCAACGGGCAGACCCGCCCCTATAGCCGCAGCCATGGGCTCCTCGATGAGGTAGGCGGATCGAGCTCCTGCGCTGATGGTGGCTTCCTCGACGGCCCGCCGCTCCACTCCGGTGACGCCGGAGGGCACGCACACCACCACTCGAGGATGGGCCCAGCGATTCTGGTGGACGCGCTGGATGAAGTGGCGCAGCATCTGCTCCGTGACGTCGAAGTCGGCGATGACACCGTCCTTGAGCGGCCTGATGGCGGTGATGGTGCCCGGCGTTCGCCCCAGCATGCGCTTAGCATCCGTGCCCACGGCCAGGACTTCTCCTGATCGAGTATCGATGGCGACGACAGAGGGTTCGGAGAGGACGATACCCCGTCCACGCACGTATACGAGCGTCGTGGCGGTACCCAGATCCACCGCCATATCTCGTCCGGCAAAGCCGGTGATGAACTCCGTAAAGCCTATAGCGCATCCTCCATGCGGGCGCTCATTGAGACGCGCCCCTCGGGCGGCGACGTCCGGGTATTATACCCATTGGCGCGCAGGCACAGCGAGGGCCTTTCACAGCGCCTTCACAACCACACACGCCGCAGCAGATCGAAGCCGGCCTCCCTGAGCATGCGGGCCAGCAAGCACAGGGGAAGGCCCACTACATTGCTGTACTCGCCCCAGACCTCAGAGACAAAGGATCCGGCCAGCCCCTGGATGGCGTAGGCCCCCGCCTTGCCCTCCCATTCCGCCGAAGCGATGTAGGCCTCGACGTCGGCCGGCCGCAACGGCAGAAAGGTCACGTCGGTCACGGCGCTCGCCACCCGGATCTCCCCTGTGGTCATGGTGCCGCCGGGCCCCGCGGCTCCCTGAGACGCGGCGGTCCTCGCCAATGCGACACCCGAGACCACCTGGTGTGTCCGCCCGGAGAGAGACGTCAGCATGTGTGTCGCCTCCGCAGCCGAGCTGGGCTTACCCATCAGCCTGTCGTCCAGAGTCACCAGCGTGTCGGTCCCCAGAACAAAGGCTCCTGAAGGCACGTCCGCAGGCAGGAACGAGCCCCGCACCTTCGCCACGGCGTTCCTCTCCGCGAGTGCGGACGCCGGCCCGCCTTCGAGCACCTCCTCAGCCGCCGAAGGCACCACGGTGAACGGGACCCCGATAGCGCCCAGCAGGGAGTGCCGGCGAGGTGACTGCGAGGCCACTACAAGCTGGAAATCAGCTGGGAAAGGAGGCCTTCGATCCACAGTCGGGCCCCTAGCAGATGGTGAGTGTGGCTCAGCGTTGTCTGGATCGCATCAGGAAGCCAGCTCTCCGCCCTCGGGGAAAAAGATGGCGATCTCGCGCTCGGCGCTCGTCAGGCTGTCGGCGCTGTGGACCACATTGCGCCGCATGTCGAGCCCGAAGTCACCCCGCACCGTCCCGGGAGCAGCCTCGAGTGGGTTCGTGGCTCCCATCATTCCTCGAACCACTTCCACGGCGGAGGGACCCTCCACGACCATGGCGAAGACCGGGGCCGAGGTTATGTGGGCCACCAGAAGATCGTAGAAATCCTTGCCCTTGTGCTCGGCATAGTGCCTGGCGGCCATGTCCGGAGTCACCACGAGCATACGGGCGACCTTGATGGTCAAGCCTCGCCGCTCCATCCTGCTGATGACTTCCCCAACGAGCCCGCGAACCACCCCGCTCGGTTTGACGAGCACCAGCGTACGTTCTACCACGTCATCCTCCCTGCATTTGAGCGCGCTCCACGCGCGATCCATGTAGAGGGCTCAGCTGAGCCCACGTTCGACAGACGGCGGCGGCCCCCGCCGGTGCGGCGCAGTTATCGAGCTTCCATGAGTTCAGGGGGTTCGTCCATCGGGGGCGGGACCCGCTTAGCCTTCAGATCGTGAGCGCAATAGGGACATAGTTTCCAGCCCGGCTCCAACACCCTGTCGCAGGAAGGGCAGGCCGAACGCAAGGGTCGCCGGCAACTGGGGCAGGCCAGGTAGTCGGGCCGGATCAGTTCGCCGCACGAGGGGCAGGCTCGGAGAGTCTGTAACTCCTGCTCCATGGCCCGCATCTCCAGCTCCCTCTCCCGCACCTCGGCCAAGTACTCCGCCGGCCGCAAGATAGCGTAGACCACCGTGCCCATGAAAGGGAGGATGAGCGAAGTGAGCACAGCCACCCCCACGATGATGGGGTCGTCGATGCGCTTGCGGGCGTCCTTGTAGGTCCAGAAGACGAGCGCCAGCCACAGGACCGCTATACAGAAGGCGAAAACGTAGAGAGCAAGCATCCACAATGGGGAGCCGATGATCTTGTTGATGGTCTCGAAGAGGTTGTCAAACTTCTACTCCTAGATCAAGACCCGCGCGAGGACATAACCGACGGTAAAGAATACCACGACGATAATCAGCAGCACGAGAAGCGTGATGAGCACCGATGAGCCCGTCCTTCTCCCACGCGCTTGGGCGGCCACGGCCTAGCTGAGCCCCCTCTTGAGATCGGATATGAGCGCGAGCGATCCGGTCACCAGCACCACCTGGTTGGAGGTGGCCAGCCGGTAGGCGCTCACCATGGCGGAATGCGGATTCGGGTCGACGAAGACTTCCGGGCCCTTGCCGAGCTGGGATACGATCTCTGCCAACTCGTCTGCTGTCAACGCCCGGGGGCTGGAGCTCTGAGTGGCAAAGATGATGTCGCAGCGAGGAGCCAGGTGGCGCATCATCTCCAATGCCTCCTTGTCCCTGAGGATCGAGATCACCGCGATGAGCCGGCGTCGCTCAAGGATCTGGTCGAGGGAGCGCATGGTCTCCTCCATACCGGGTGGATTATGCGAGCCGTCGAAGATGCAGAGAGGTTGGGTGCTGATGATCTCCAGCCGCCCCGGGATCTCCGTAGACGCAAGGGCTGCCCGGACCGATCCGCCGTCCAACTCTGCGCCGTTTAGCAGCTCCACGGCGGCCACGGCCACGGCGGCATTGGCGCGCTGATAGCTCCCCAGCACCTTGAGGCGCAGATCGGTGTAGCAGCCGTATAGACCGAAGACATCAAAGGACTCCGCACGAGGATCGGCCAGGATCACCAACTCGTCGCCTAAGAAGTAGCAGGCGGCTTCCCGGCCCGCGCAGATCTCCTTGAGCTCGGCTTTCAACTCAGGATCGAGCGACCCGACCGCCACCTGCCCCTTTGAAGGGATCACTGCCGCCTTCTCCCTGAGAATGGCCGAGGGCGTGTCGCCGAGAAGCTCGGTGTGCTCCCTGCCGATGCTAGTGAGCACCTGCACCTCGGACGCGATCACCGCCGTGGCGTCCAGCCGACCGCCCAGGCCGGCTTCTATGACGGCCACGTCGCAGCCGCGCTCCTTGAAATAGAGAAAGGCCGCGGCCGTAAGCACCTCGAACTGGGTGAGGGATTCCCCGGAGGGGAAGGTACGCTCGAGTTTCTCGGCCACCGGACGGATACGGGCCACTAGGTCGCAGAACTCCTCCTCAGTCGAGGGAATGGAGTCGACCATCTGTCGTTCGGCCAAACTGACAAGGTGCGGCGACACGTAGGCGCCCACTTTGAGACCCTGGGTCTCCAACAAAGAGGAGATGAACCGGGTGGTCGAACTCTTGCCGTTCGTTCCCACCACGTGGATAGTCCGGTATGCCTCCTGCGGGGAACCCAGAGCCTCCACCAGCTTGCTGACGCGCGCCAGGCCCAGGCGCACGCCCAACCGCTCCAGACCGTTGACGTAGGCCCACACTTCCTCCGGGCTGCAGGCCCGGGCGCTCATCGCCGCTTCCCCTCGGTCACAGGTAGCGCTCCACCGATGCGTTCCTCGTACTGCCGGCGCACCCCTTCCAAGACGGCTTCGGCCCCGCTAAGGCGGCCTCGCTCCTCCGCGACCACCGCTTCGGGTGCCTTGGCCACGAAACCCTCGTTGTCAAGCTTGGCCCGAGCCTTGGCGGCCTCGGAACGCGCTTTCTGGGCCTTGGCAAGGAGGCGTTCGCGCTCCCGGTCCACGTCCACCAAGCCCTCCAGGTCCAGCAGAGCTTTGACCCCCGGCGCCTCGACGGATGCGAAACGCCCCGGGGGCGCCTCCGCCTTGGAGACGACATCGACAAGCTCGCAGCCGGAGAGTTGCCGGAAGGCATCCCGGAGCCCCGCGAGGGCCGAAGCCGCTCCCGGCTGAAGCTCGAGCACCAACACCCTTCCCACGACGTCCCGGGCCAAGCCCAGCTCCTCCCGCGCCGACCGTAGACCGGCGACCACGGCGGTGAAGGCCTCCATCGCCGTCTCTGCCCGGGGATCAGCCCAGTCGGATCGCACTTCGGGGTAGCGGGCGTCGAACAAGCTGAACGGACGCTGCCCGGATACCACCTGCGGCAGATATCCGAAAACCTCTTCCGTCACGAAGGGCATGAGCGGGTGCAGGAGCGTCATCACCTGTTCCAGAAGAAAGAGCAGGTTGCCGCTCACCTGGAGGCGCTCGGCCTCGTCATCGCTGTAGAGGCGGGTCTTGGCCACTTCCAGATACCAGTCGCACAGCTCGTTCCAGACGAAGCGATAGAGCACCCGGGCTACGTCGTCGAACTCGTAGCTCTCGTAGAGGCCTGCGACCTCCTCGATCACCGCCGTCAGGCGGCTGAAGATCCACCGGTCGGCGGGCGTGACCAACTCCACCCGAGCCTCAGCCCCAGGATGGGCGCCCTGCAGCACCAATCGGGAAGCGTTCCAGATCTTGTTCGCGAAGTTCCGGCCCATCTCGATGCGCTCGGCGCTGAAACGCACATCCTGCACCGAGCTCATGTAGGCAAGACCGAAACGAGTGGCGTCGGCCCCGTAGTCGGCGATGAGGTCGAGAGGATCGACACCGGTACCCAGGCTCTTGCTCATGCGCCGGCCATCCGTCGCGAGCACGGTGGGATGGATGATGACGTCCCCGAAGGGTACCTCTCCCCTGAATTCCAACCCCATCATGATCATCCGCGCCACCCACAAGTAGATGATGTCGCGCGCGGTGGACAGGACAGTGGTCGGGTAGAAGGTCTGCAGCTGGGGAGTCTCTTCGGGCCAACCGAGCGTGGCGAACGGCCACAGGGCAGAGCTGAACCACGTGTCCAGCACGTCCTCCTCATGCCGCATCGGTCCACCACACTTCTCGCACGCGGCCGGCGTCGCGGCCGCCACCATGAGATGGTCGCACTGCTCGCAGAAGTAGGCCGGGATTCGGTGCCCCCACCACAGCTGGCGGCTGATGCACCAGGGCCGGATGCTGCGCATCCAGTCGAGGTAGACCTCGCCCCAGCGCCCGGGTACGAACCGCACGCGCCCTTCTTCCACGGCGGCGATGGCAGGCTGCACCAGACGCTTCATGTCCATGAACCACTGCAGGGAAAGAAGCGGCTCGATGGTGGTGCCGCAGCGGTAGCAGGTGCTGACCGCGTGGTTGTGGTCCTGAGCCCTAACGAAGAGGCCCTTCTCCTCGAGCCGCGCGATGACCGCCTCTCGGGCTTCGTCGGTGGTGAGACCGGTGAACTCGCCGGCCTCGGCGCTCATGCGCCCATCGAGGCCTATGACCGACACGCTCGGCAGGCCGTGGCGCAACCCTATCTCCCAGTCGTTCGGGTCATGACCGGGGGTGATCTTGAGCGCGCCGGTGCCGAAGCCGATGTCCACATGCTCGTCGGCGATGATGGGTACTTCCCGGCCCACAAGAGGTACGACGGCCGCCCCTCCCACGAACCGGCCGTACCGCGGGTCCTTGGGATTCACAGCCACCGCGGTGTCGCCCAAGATCGTCTCGGGGCGCGTGGTGGCCACGGTGAGAGTCTCGTTGGACCCGGCGATGGGGTATTTGACGTAGTACAACTTGGCGGCCCGGTCCTCATGCTCGACCTCCAGATCGGAGATGGCCGATCCGCAGCGCACGCACCAGTTGACCAGGTAGACATCCCGATAGATATCGCCCTTCTCGTAGAGCGACACGAAGACCTTGACCACCGCCCGCTGGTAGGCCGCGTCCATGGTAAAACGTTCCGATTCGTAGTCGCATGCGCAGCCCAGACGCTTGAGCTGGTGGATGATGGTCGACCCGTGCTCGCGCCGCCATTCCCATACCCGCTTCTCGAAAGCCTCCCGGCCGATATCTTCCTTGCGCAGCCCCTCGCCCGCCAGTTGCCCCTCCACCTTGTTCTGGGTGGCGATGCCGGCATGGTCGGTGCCCACCACCCACAGAGTGTTGTAGCCGCGCAGATGCTGGTAGCGGATGAGGATGTCCTGGATCGTGTCGTTGAGGGCGTGACCCATGTGCAGCGATCCGGTGACGTTGGGCGGAGGGATGGCGATGGTGTAGGCCGGACGGGGATCGTCGGCGGCCGCATGAAAGGCCGAGCGGTCCAGCCAGCGCTTCATGAGCCGTTCTTCGACCTCATGCGCCGCGTAGCGCGCGGCCATGGTCACCTCAGTCACGTCCGGTCGCTCCCTCTGGGTCTTTCAGGCCGAGCAGGGCGTAAGGGAGCACGTCGACGAAGTTGTCCACATACACGATATCGAGGCCCTTCTTGAGTTCGGCGGACAGCTCGTGCACCTGCGGCATGACAGCCGAAGGCAGGACCACCGTCTCCACGCCTTCTCGCAGGGCCGCCAGCAGCTTCTCCTTGAGGCCCCCGACCGGCAATACCTGCCCGGTGAGCGTGATCTCTCCCGAGAGGGCCACCTTGGGCAATGCCGGCTCCTGCAGGAGAGCGGAGAGCAAAGCCGTGGCCACTGCGATGCCCGCGGACGGTCCCTCTTTAGGGACGGCCCCCTCGGGGAAGTGCATGCGCACCTCGAGAGCCGACAGCATCTCGTGATCCGAGGGTTGCACGGGATCGCTTTCGGCGGCCTGCCCCTCCGGCACGCGGCCGCCCGGTCCCCGACCGCTGCGGCCCGCAGGGTCATCGGGGCGGAACCCCGGTTCACGCGCACCGATCTCGATCACCCGGCCCATCGGGGCCGGGCTGTCGGCCGGCTCCCACGCGGTCGCTGCGCCTCTCTGTTGCGGGGACGAAGCGGCCACGGCCGCTTCGTCCCCGTTATCGGGTGGCTGGTAGTTCTCCACGAGATAAGCGCGCCCCGGAGACTCCGCCCAGAGGCGGGACAGCACAGGATCGCGGGCCAGAGAGGTCTTCAAGTAGCCCCAGGCCGCGGTCACGCTCTCCTGCATGATCTCGCCCAATTGGCCGGTGAGATGGAAGTCGCCCTTCCCGGGAGTAACCACGCACTCGATGCGTAACACGTCGCCCCCGGCCCCCGTATAGGCGAGGCCCAAGCTGATCCCCACCTGTGGCTCGGTACCCAGGCGGGCCGCCAGAAACGGAGCCGGCCCCACGAAACGGTCCAGACCGCGGGGTCCGACCCGGCGAGGGACGGGCTTGCCCTCCACTTTCATCCTCGCCAAGCGACGGTAGACCTTGCCGATCAGCCGCGCCATCTCGCGTACTCCCGCCTCCCGGGTGTAGTCGCGGACGACGGTGCGCAGCGCGGCCGGCGTGAACACGTTGCCCAGATCACCCAGCCCGCTCTCTTCCGCTATCTTCGGCACTAGGTGGCGATGAGCGATCTCCAACTTCTCCCTGTCGGTGTAGCCTGGGAGGCGGATTATCTCCAAGCGATCGTGAAGGGTCTCAGGGATGTCTTCCTCGTAGTTCGCCGTGGCGATGAAGAACACGTGCGACAGGTCGTATTCGAGCTCCAGATAATTGTCCCGGAAGGTGCGGTTCTGCACCGGGTCCAGGACCTCCATGAGAGCGGCCGCCGGGTCGCCACGCCAGTCGGACTCCATCTTGTCGATCTCGTCGAGCACGACCACGGGATCGTCCACCCCGGCCCGCTTCAATGCATCGATGATGCGGCCGGGCATCGCCCCCACGTAGGTTCGGCGGTGTCCCCGGATCTCGCCCTCATCCCGCACTCCGCCCAGGCTTATGCGCTGGAGCGAACGGTCCAAGCCCTTCGCGGTGGCCATGGCCACTGAGGTCTTGCCTACTCCCGGCGGCCCCACCAGGCATAGGATGGCGTTGGGTGGCGTGCCGCCACGCAAGGAGGCGACGGCTAGGTACTCGATGATGCGGTCCTTGACGCTCTTCAGCCCGTAGTGGGTGTCGTCGAGCACCTGCGCGACCGCGACCACGTCAGGGGCGGCCGAGCCGGATTGCACACCCCAGGGGAGACCCAGAGCGATATCTAGGTAGGTCTTGGCCACGGCCACTTCAGCCGACAGTGGGGGCAGATCGGTGAGACGTTTTATCTCTTTGGTGAGCGCGGCCGCTGCGGCCTCCGGCAGCTTCTTCTCCGCCAACTGCTTGAGATAGGTGCCCCGCTCGCTGTCTTCCTCGCCTTCTTCACCCAGTTCCTCCTGCAAGACCTTGAGACGTTCGTGCAGGAACACCCGCCGCTGCTGCCGCTCGAAGTTGTCGTGCACCCGCTCGGATATCTCGTTCTCGAGAGCTATGAACTCGTTTTCCTGGATCAGGGTCTCGAGCAACAGGAGTAGCCGGGCTTCAGGCTCTTCGCCTTCCAGCAGCTCTTGCTTTCGATCGGGTCCGATCATCAGGTTGGAGGCCACCACGTTCACCATTTCCTCGGGGTCGGTCACCACCTCCAGCGCGGTCTCGGCCTCCTCTGGTAGTTGCGGAGTCTGGCCCACATAGCTGGCGAACTCGCGCGCCACAGAATCCATGAGCGCCCGCAGGCGCGGCATCTTGGCCGCCGGCTTGCTCGACACGGGGCTGTAGCGCACGGTGAAGAACGGCGACACCGAGTCGAAGGTATCGATGAGCACCCGCTGCCTGCCCTCGATAAGGGCTTTCAAGGTGCCGTCGGATAGTCGAGAAAACTGCACCACTTTGGCCAGCGTGCCCACCGGATGGATGTCCTCGGGATCGGGGTCGTCGGTCACCGCCGACTTCTGCGCGGCCATGACCAGGATGCCCCCGGACTGATGAGTCTGCTCGAGAGCGCGGACGCCCTTGTCCCGCTCCACGAAGATCGGCGCCAGCATCCCAGGGAAGAGAACGAGGTCGCGCGTGGTCAGAAGCGGGACCGCCCGCTGCGTTTCAACCATTTTTCGTCCCGATTATGCGGATTCTTGGTCCAGCTCCAGCTCCTCGCGCACCGTGCTCGTCACCAAGGTGGGGTCGATCCGCTTGTCTATGACCTCCCTGGTGACCACGCACTTGGTCACATCGCGCCGGCTGGGGAGCTCGAACATGACATTGGTGAGCGCCGACTCGATGATGGAGCGCAATCCCCGCGCTCCCGTCTCCAGCTTGAGCGCCTGCTCGGCGATGGCTTCGAGCGCGTCTTTGGCGAAGATAAGATCCACCCCGTCGTAGGCGAAGAACTTGTGGTACTGCTTGGACAGAGCGTTCTTCGGCTCGGTGAGGATGGCGACCAAGTCCTCCTGACGGAGTTGGTGCACGTTGCAGATGACCGGAAGGCGGCCGATGAACTCCGGGATGAGCCCGAACCCTAGGAGATCCTCGGGCAGCACCTTGGCGAACAGTTCGCCCACGTCACGCTGGTTCCTACTCTCTATCTCGGCCCCGAAGCCCACGCCCTTCTTACCGATCCTCCGTTCGATGATCTTCTCCAGATCGGCGAAGGCGCCGCCACAGATGAAGAGGATGTTGGTTGTGTCGATGGTGAGGAATTCTTGGTGCGGGTGCTTGCGCCCGCCCTGGGGCGGCACGCTGGCCGTCGTCCCCTCCAAGATCTTGAGTAACGCCTGCTGCACCCCTTCCCCGGACACGTCCCGGGTTATGGAGGGGTTGTCGGCCTTGCGGGCTATCTTGTCGACCTCGTCGATGTAGATGATGCCGGTCTCGGCTTTCTTGACATCGAAGTCGGCCGCCTGGATGAGCTTGAGGAGGATGTTCTCGACGTCCTCGCCCACGTATCCGGCCTCGGTGAGAGCGGTGGCGTCGGCGATGGCGAAGGGCACATTGAGGATGCGGGCCAAGGTCTGAGCCAATAAGGTCTTGCCGCAGCCGGTGGGTCCGAGAAGGAGGATGTTGGACTTCTGCAGTTCCACATCGCCCTCTTCCAACGAGCCCATATGTACGCGCTTGTAGTGATTGTAGACGGCCACGGCCAGGGCGCGCTTGGCCTCTTCTTGCCCGATGACGTAATCGGACAGCACGGAGTAGATGTGTTTGGGCTTAGGCAGGTTGTCCAGGTCGAGGGAGGCTGGAGGAGCAAGCTCCTCGTCGATGATCTCGTTGCAGAGATCTATGCACTCGTCACAGATGTACACACCCGGACCGGCGATCAGCTTCTTCACCTGACGCTGGCTCTTGCCACAAAAGCTGCACAGCAGCTGCTCGGATCCTCCCGGCGGTTTCGGCACCAGTCGACCCCCTACCTGTGATCGATGATCTTGTCGATGATCCCGTATGCGAGCGAATCCTCGGCCGTCATGAAATAGTCCCGCTCCGTGTCTCGCTCGACCTTCTCCAGATCCTGGCCGGTATGCTCCGCCAAGATCTCGTCCAGTCGCTTACGCAGGCTGAGCGCTTCCCGAGCGTGGATCTCGATGTCGGTGGCCGGCCCTTCGAACCCTCCCGATACCTGATGGATCAGTATCTTCGAATTCGGGAGAGCATAGCGTTTACCTTTCGCCCCGCCGGCCAACAGGAGCGCACCCATCGACATGGCGACGCCGACGCAGATGGTAGACACATCCGGTTTGATGAACTGCATGGTGTCGTAAACGGCCAGGCCCGCATAGACGTTGCCCCCCGGGCTGTTCACATACAGAGAGATGTCCTTATCGGGATCCTCTGACTCCAGGTGCAAGAACTGGGCCACCACCAGGTTCGCCACCTGGTCGTTGATGGGCGTACCGAGGAAGATGATCCGCTCGTTGAGCAGACGTGAGAAGATGTCGAACGCCCGCTCGCCTCGACTGGTCTGCTCGACCACCATGGGTATAAGTGGACTCACTGCGCCATCCTTTCCGGCTAGACTCAGGATTCTTCCGTGGTAGTCTCGGCCGCCGGCTCCTCAGATACCGGCTCATCAGCTTGCGGAGCGGCCGCCGGCTCCTCAGCCGCCGGCTCCTCAGCTTGCGGAGCGACCGCCACGGCGTTTGCGACGATGAAGTCGGCGGCTTTGTCCCGCACGATCTGCCATTTGAAGGTCTCTATCCTGCCGCTCTTGCGAAGACGGGCCTCGAACTCCTTCGCGTCCACCCGACCGGCCGCGGCCATCTGAGCGACCGCAGCGCTGACTTCGTCATCGCGGGCTTCGATACCCTCAGCCTTCGCGACCGCGTCCAGCACCAAACCCGTTTTCACATTGTTGGCCGCTCGCGGCTTCATATCCTCGGTCATCTGCTCGACCGTCGTCGCCGTCGCCTCCAGATACGCTTCCAGAGAACCGCCCTGTGATTCCAGGGACTGCTTGAAGTCGGCCACCATCTCCTCGGCCTGCTCGCCCACCACCACGTCCGGAAGATCGAGCGTGGCGTTATCGGTCACCGCCTTGACTGCCAACGAGCGGAATTGCTGTCCGACCGCGTACGTTCTGGCCGCCTGGAGCTTCTTCCGGATCTCAACCCGCAGCTCGAGCAGAGTCCCGAACTCGCTGACCTCGGAGGCCCACTTATCGGAGAGATGTGGAAGTACTTTCTCCTTTGTCTCTTTGAGGGTGAGGGTGAACTCCACCGTCTTGCCACCCAAGTCGCCATCGGTGGAGCCCTCAGGAAGCACCAGGGGGAACGAGCGCTCGTCGCCCACGTTCATACCTGCCACGTGCTCTTCGATCTCGGGGAAGATGCGGCCGCCGCCCACCTCGAACGCGAAGTCGCTCGCCTCAAGACCCTCCACCGGCGTTCCATCCAGGGCCGCCCGAAAGTCGGCCGTGACGAAATCCCCCTCCTGCACGGCGCGGCCCGTCACCGGACGCAACTCTGCGAACTCGTTACGCAGCCGGTCCATTTGGGCATCGACCTCTTGATCTTCCACGTCAGCTTGTTCCTTCGGAGCCTCTACTCCCTTGTACTCGCCCAAGACTACTTCGGGCATCACCGTGACGCTGGCAGTGAAGCCCAATGGCTTCCCCAGCTCAGGAGCGTCGCCCTCAAGTTCTATCTGGGGCCGATCGACGGGATCGAGACCGAGTTCTATGGCCGCTGAAGCGAACCAGCCGGACATGGCCTCCTCGATGGCATCGGCCAGGATGGCCTCGTCGCCCACTCGCTGCCGGACCATGGCCGCCGGCACCTTACCTTGGCGAAAGCCGGGTATGCGTACCTCTTTCGACAACTGCGTCAGCCGAGTATTGAAGGCTTCCTGCAGATCATCGCCGGAAACCTCGACCGCAAGTTTGACCGCGTTTCCTTCGCGCTCGCTGAGGGTCGTCTTCACATTCATCCTTTCTCTGAGTATGCCTCGAGTCGGTTGAGTGCGGGTGAGAGGACTCGAACCTCCACGTCAAAGACACATGATCCTAAATCATGCGCGTCTGCCATTCCGCCACACCCGCCTATGCCTAAGGGGTGAACGACGGGACTTGAACCCGCGACCGCTGGGGCCACAACCCAGTGCTCTACCACCTGAGCTACGTTCACCACGTTCTCCAAACCCGGCGCCCTTGCACCGCTTTGCACCGGTCAGAAGGCGCGCCTGAGAGGGTTCGAACCTCCGACCCACGGATTAGAAGTCCGCCCGAGGCCCTGTCATGCTCTGACGGCCCATGCCGAAAATGCGCGCTATGCAGGGACTTTATGAATCTCTAGCAAGCGTACCTGCCGCGCCCTGTCACCCCATTACGGCCGGCCGTCTAGCAAACGCCTAGCAGTATAACGGATTCACCTGTGAGACAGCAGGTGAACCCCCGCCGGCAATGCTTGGTAGCGGCCGATCGGGGGCGTAAGCCACATACAAGAACGGAGGCCCCGAAGGACCTCCGTCAAGTTAGATAGACCGCTGTGTCGCCTCTAGTGGAGCCAGTATTCCCCCGAGTAGTCGGCGAGGCCAGTCAGAGATCCGCGGGGGTTTTGTCTAGCCAGGTCCCCATACCGTGCAGGTGTCTCAGCCCTCCTGAGCCGCTAACGATCACCCACCGACCGCCCATGGTCTCTCCGGGAACCGCGTTCACGGTGAGCCTGATGACCGCTGTGCCGGGCACGCCGCCGACGGTGCCCGTGAAGCTAATCGTTATGATCGCCCACATAGAGCCGTCCTTGGATACCTTTCCAACGTAGGGCTCAAACGTTGGCTCGGTTGAGGCGAACGTAACGGTAAACCACCCATGTTCGTGTCCATGGAAGAAGGTGTTGCCGCCGATGACCTTGTCCACGACGAGACTATCGGGTTCCCCCCACCAGGACCATTCTCCCGATACGGCGTAGTGGCGGTCTGGAGTATCGACCTTAGCAGAGGCTGCTCCTGGCAACACCAGAGCCAGGGCAAGCAGGGTGAGGGTGAGCGCAAGCACGAGGATCGGTTTCTTGGCTTTCATAAGGCACGCACCTCCGCCTCGGGTGGCGAGGCAATACAATCTTGGTCACACGCTGTCGAAGACACGATGCCCCAGGGTGGCATCCAGCCGCCCGCTTCGGTCGTCGTCTGCCCCGCCCGAGCAGCCGGAAGAAGTGGTACCGTTTCATCGCGTGTGGTAGGCGTCTGGGGAAGGCCAAAGGAAATGAGATCTCGCGCAAACACACGCTCTTGCGCAGGCGGGCGGGCTACGGGGTGGCTTGTTGCCCCCAGATTCGCTCTCCTTGCGATGCTCGTCGCCGGGATCCTCGCCGCCCTGGCGACCACCGCTCACGCTCTCAGTTTCAGCGACGTCACCGCCAACCACCCATATGCCACTGCGATCTCCGACTTGGCTTCTCGCGGGGTGATAAGCGGCTTTGCCGATGGCACATTCCGGTCCGATACGTCGGTCAACCGACAACAGTTCGCGAAGATGATCGTGAAGACCCTGGGTTTTCCGGTCTCGGGTGCGGACACCCATCCCTTCACCGACGTTCCCGACAACCGCGATCCCGCCGATCCTTTCTATCCGAACAACTATGTGGCGGTCTGCTACGAGCGGGGCCTCACCGAGGCAAGCACCCCCACCACATTCGGGCCCTTCGATGACCTGTCGCGGGCCCAGCTCATCACTCTTGCGGCTCGAGCCACCGACCTTCCCGATCCCCCCGCCGCGTACAGCCCGCCGTTTGGCAACTTCTCACCCGATCACTACAGCTGGGCAAGAAAGGCGGCCTACGCCGGTCTCCTGGACGGTCTTCAGGGGATGGGACCGAGCTTCGACTTCTTCCAGAGCGCGTCCCGAGGCGAATGCGCACAAGTGCTGCACAACCTCCGGTTGCTGACGCAGCCGAGTAGCGCCGGGGCCACTGCCAGTCCATCCGTAACGCTCCCTGCCGCCCAGGCCGGTGCCACTACCTGGAGCGACCCCGGTCCGGTAGGGGGAGCGACCACGGTCACAAGCCTTGTCGGATCGGGGCGGATTTTTCAAAGTCCCTATGCGTTGACCGGTATCTGTGTCGTCGTTCTCGCGACTTTTGCTGCTGTCCTTCTGGTCGTCCGGAGAGCCAGATCGGCACAGAGCCAGAATCCTCATCCGGCGAGCACGACCAGTCAATCCACCACTCAGGAGGACGCTCAGGCCATCTTGCGTGATTGGGAGAAGCAGAACGCATCCCCAGCTCCCCTACCCCTCCCGAGGGGCCGGGCGGATGTGAAGCTCTGGGATGAGTTGGCCGACTCGGCACAAAAGGCTCAAGCGGCCAAAGATCCGTCCGCAGGCGTCCCGCTTGCTCCCGTCGGCTCCGATGTTGAGCGCGCCAGAACCGAAGAGTAGTGTGCTACGCACGTCACCCGCAATCGTATCTTTGTGCACGTCCAGCTGCTGGTCGCTGCGGGCGTACCTGTGAAAGTGGTGCAAGAGAGGCTCGTGCACAGTACCCCGGCCTTCACCATGACCGTCTACCAGCATGTCTTGCCGGGAGACCAACACGGCCACGTACGGAACCTGGCGGACGCAAAGACCAAGGCCGCCAGACACCTGCAAATCGTTAACGCCTAGATTCGGAGGGCATGATGACCAAATGGGAGTACAAGTGCTTCCCGCTAGATCGCACGGGAACGCAGGAACAAGAGTTGTTCAGCTCTAGCTGGACCTATAGCCCATGGCAGCTCGGAACCAACCAAACAGACAAGCAGCCGCTGGATCAAGGACTACAGGAGCTTGGACGCGAGGGATGGGAGCTTGCGGGTGTCCTACCCAACGACTTCTGGGCTGAGGGGGCAAGAACGCCTAACGCACCTCACGGAGTCAGAGGGATCTCTTGCACCCTCCTTTTCAAACGGCCTGTCAACTGGGACGCCTAGCTGTCAAGTCCCACCACCCGTGTTACATAGTGGTGTCAAGTCCCACCACCCGTGTTACACCTTGGCTCCGGTACCTTTGTTTGTCAAGTCCCAGTACCCGTGTTACATAGTGGCTCCGGTACCTTTGTCAAGTCCCAGTACCCGTGTTACATAGTGGCTCCGGTACCTTTGTTACAGTCACTTCGGCCCGGACGGAAGTGCGACCGGAGAGAAAGTCCTGCAAATCTGAGGCGCGCCTGGCAGGATTCGAACCTGCGACCCACGGATTAGAAGTCCGTTGCTCTATCCAGCTGAGCTACAGGCGCACGTTCTACCGCGGCCGCCCGTGGCGATCGGCCTGCAAGAGAGCGGGCGACGGGACTCGAACCCGCGACAAACGGCTTGGAAGGCCGATGCTCTACCAGCTGAGCTACGCCCGCCTGCTAAGCCTGCTGCTCCCACCCGGATCATGGTCGGGACGAGAGGATTTGAACCTCCGACCCCCTGCTCCCAAAGCAGGTGCGCTACCAGGCTGCGCCACGTCCCGACAGCCGCACTTCTCTGGCTTCGGCCGCGAAAGTATAGCGTATCGACCGACCGCCTGACCCCGAGGCGGTTTGTGCACTACACTGGAGCCGGTCTTTCAAACGCTTTGCGCCGCAAGGGACGAAAGCCCTGCCACGGATAGCCGCAAAAGGAGCGTAGGTGAAGATACTCGTCACAGGGGGAGCCGGCTTCATCGCCTCGCACGTGAGCGATCGCCTGCTCGACCTGGGTCACCAGGTAGCGATCGTCGACAACCTGGTCACGGGGAAGCGGGAGAACCTCCCCAGAGACGCGACCTTCCATGAGACCGACATCCGAGGAGAAGGACTGCACGGGGTTTTCCATCTCGAGAAGCCGGAAGTGGTCTTCCATCACGCCGCCCATATCGACGTGGCCCGGTCCGTCCGGGAACCTGGATACGACGCCTCCATCAACATCCTGGGATCGCTGAACCTGCTCGAATGCTGTCGAGCGCACGGGGTGCGAAAGATCATCTACGCGGGGACCGGGGGGGCCTTGTTCGGAGAGCCCAGTTATCTCCCGGTGGACGAGTCTCACCCGGTGGACCCTATCTCCCCCTATGGGGTGAGCAAACATACGGTGGAGCACTACCTCTTCGCCTATCGCGAGAATCACGGCCTGGAATACACCGTGCTGCGATACCCTAACGTGTACGGTCCCAGACAGGATCCCAACGGCGAAGCCGGCGTGGTGGCCATCTTCGCGCTGCAGCTTCTCACAGGGCGACAGCCGGTCATCTTCGGAGATGGCACCAAGACGCGCGACTACTGCAACGTCGCAGACATCGTCGAGGCGAACACGGTCGCTCTTAACAGCCCGCTCGGTGGCGTCTACAATCTGGGGCGAGGCATCGAGGTGAGCGACCTGGAGGTCTTCGAAGCCGTCCGCACGGCCGTGGGCTCGCAGACCGCCCCGGTGTTCGCCGCCGTACGGCCGGGAGAGGTCGAGCACATCGCCTTGGACGCTTCCAAGGCCGAGAAAGAGCTGGGGTGGAGATGGACGGTGGATCTGAACGAAGGCGTGGCGGGGGCCGTGGAGTTCTACCGCGCGCAGACCGAGAGGAAACGACCGTGACTAAGAGAGAACGACACGACGGCGACCACCGCGACCCAGAACGCCGGGACCTCGATCGCCGAGACCTAGAGCGCCGGGATAGTAACCGGCGCGACCGCCAGCCGGAAGAGGAACAACAGCGCCGCTCGGGCGAGATCGATATCCAGGAAAGTGAGTCTCTTGGGGCGCTCAAGGGGATCCTGGCCAAGGTGGCTTCGCTCCTCAAGCCGCTCCAGCTCAACCCGGAGGAGTCGATACGGCTCGTCGAGCAGCTTTATGGGAGCGTGCTCGAGATGGACGTCAAGCTCGCGGGCGAGTCCGACGACACCCGCAAATCATCGGTGCTGGCGCATATCCAGAACACCAACGTCCGCAGAGACGGGGACAAACTGGTGGTGGAATACCCGGTCGGCGGGGAGTCCTCGCCGGCGCCGACCGCCGTCTGACGTCGGCTGCGCGCACGGTGTGAACGCCGCGCGCCGGCGAACCTCTTGACTAACCCCGAGCGCCGGCCAAGGCCTGACCACAGTCGCAGTCAGGCTCGGTCGCCAGCCGAGGGATCACCTTGAACAGCAGCTCGCGCAGCCGCTCGTTGTTGGCGTTGAAAGCCGCCACCACGTCGTGGTGGCTCACCGCCGGCATCGCGGGATCGTCGGCCACCCCGGCGTCATAGTCGGTGATCAGCGAGATGTTCGCGTAGCACAACTCCAGCTCTCGGGCCAGATAGGCTTCGGGATAGCCCGTCATATTGATGACGTCCCAGCCCATGGCGCGGAACCATTTGCTCTCGGCCCTGGTGGAGAATCGAGGTCCCTGGATGACCACCACGGTACCTCCGTCATGCACGGTGATGTCTAGCTCACGGCCCGTTTGGACCAAGACCCGCCGCAGGTCGGCGCAGTAGGGGTCGGCCGACGAGACGTGCGTGGTAATCGGGCCGTCGTAGAACGTGTCTCCTCTCCCCCAAGTCCGGTCGACGAACTGGTCGCAGACTACGAAGTGCCCCAGTCCCACCTCTTTCTTGAGACTGCCCGATGCGCACGGGCCTATGATCCGCTTGACCCCCAGATCCTTCATGCCCCACACGTTCGCCCGATAGTTGATCATATGGGGTGGCAGCTGGTGCCGGCGACCATGCCGGGGCAAGAAGGCCACGGGAACGCCGTCCACATCGCCGACGAAGTAACTGTCGCTCGGGTGCCCGTAGGGGGTGTCCACGGTGATCTCTTCGACATCCTCCAGGAACGAGTAGAACCCGGAGCCGCCGAACACTCCCACCTGCGGCTTAGCCTGCATAATCAGCCCTTCCTCTTCGTAGTCAAGCCCATCGGTCCTCGACCCTGTCGGCTGCGCCGGTTTCCGATCGTCGAGGGAAAGTAGCGTATCACGGGAGACGACCGACCTGTCCCGAATGGCGCCCACCGCGCGCCCATCGCCGCCCGTGCCCGCCCTCGTCCGTGGTGGCGGCCCACACTCCGGTTCCAGCGCCTGGACGCCGCAGACGTCAGTCCCCGCCCTCGGGCCGCTCCTCCGGCGCACTTTCGGGCGCCTCTTCCAACGGATCTTCGGGCCGCTCCTCCGGCGCATCCTCGGAGGCGCTCCCCCTTTGGGCCCCGACATAGGCCAGCTGCAACTGGGACAGCGCGCCCCGGTGGACCGCCATCTCCTGGGCCGGCCGCGTCCGTTCCGCCACCTCCATCAAAGCCTTGAAGGCGTCGATTGCCAGCCGCGCCTGCTCCAGGTCGCGTCGCTCGACGGTCTCCGCCGTCAGACCCATTCGGCCGGTAGCCAGTGCCGATAGGGATTGCATCATGTAGAGCAGGTGATCGCTCACGGTCAGTTTCTGTAGCTCCTCTTGCAGCCGCTCCATCATCTCCGCTTCTTCCGGCTGTGGATCCTGTCTCTCTTCCTCTCCCACGGGTCCTCTCACCTCCTGCGACGACTTCTCGTTTCAAGGAGCTTACTATAGCCCCCCGCTGTTAGAATTGGGGGTGTGAGCCGACACGGACCAGGGGAGCCGAAACAAAGCTTGAGCGCGAGCGAACAAGTACGTGATGCGGACACCCATCTGATCCAGCGCGCTCGCGAAGGTGATTCGGACGCCATCACGGAACTCTACCGGCGCCACGAACGTCGGGTCTACAACTTGGCCTTGAGCACTCTGGGAAATCCATGGGACGCAGCCGACGTGGCCCAAGAGGCCTTCATCAAGGCCTTCCGCAACTTGGATTCGTTCAAAGGCGAGTCGCGCTTCACCACCTGGCTGCACCGCATCGTGGTGAACGCCGCATACGACCATCTGCGCCGGCAGAGACCGGAGCCAATGGACGCCGAGGCTTTGGACGGCATCTCCGGCCCAGCCGGCACCGGAACCATCGTAGCCTCAGGTCGGGGCGGCATCGACCCGGTGCTTGACGGTCTTTCCGAACCACTACGCGAGGCGCTCATGGAGCTTAACGAGGGTTTTCGCTTCGCCGTGGTGCTCTGCGACCTGCTCGGCTTTCCCTACGGCGAGGCCGCGGAGATCCTGGGCGTGCAAGAGGGGACCATCAAGTCCCGTATCTTCCGCGCGCGCGAGGCGCTGGCGGTCGCTCTGGCCGACGCGGGGTACGGGTTGCCGGAACCCAGGAACCCTGAGCCGCGAGACGGCGTCACACCACAGGGTACGATAGGGGAAGGCGGATAATGTCTAGGGGCAGCGAACAAGAGGGCCGCGGATGGGCGCCCGCGAGCGCGCCGTCCGGTCATGTGGACGACTGGGACGAGTTGGTCGTGGACTACCTCAACGGCAGGTTGGCCTCTGAAACCAAGGTCGCAGTCGAACTTCATCTCCAAGAGTGCCCCGATTGCGCCGCCCGCGTACAGACCCAGCACCGGGTGGTCACGCTCCTCCAAGAGGCCTCCCTCGACGATCCCCCGGAAGATCTGGAGCAGCGGGTACTCGGCGAGATCCTGTTCCCTTCCCAACCGGTCCTGCGCCCGCAGGTAGAAGAGCCATCCCGCTGGTCGAAGGTTTGGCGCCGCAAGGTCAGGCCCTGGATACCCGCCACTGTGGCTGTGGCCGCGCTTCTGGGAGCCGTCGTGGGCTACGGCCTGGTCCGGTCCAACGCCGACCTCTCCACTGAAGGCCGCCAGGCTGGCACCACCATCGCCTCGCAAGACAACCTCGCCGGCGCCGTTCCCAGCCAGTCTGAGTCGCTGGGTGTCACTTCGACAGTCATGGCGGCGGCGACCGCCACGACTGCCGCCGCAGCGTTCACCACGGCATCGGCCTCGGGTGTCCCAGCCGTCACCCAGGACAAGAAGACCATGGTCAGTAACCTGAAGGCCGCTCAGGCGCCGGCCTACGTCGCATTCGAGGTGTTGGCTCCCCAGGCACCCGGGGATGGTGAGCCCGTGGAGCCCACCACCACCCTGCCCGGCGATGCCGCTGCCGCTGACGCCTCGGCCGCAGTCTCCCCCGAACAGGTGGACGCGGTGGTCTCGCAGATGATCGCATTCACGGGTATGGAGCCGCTTGACCCTACCCTTTCGCTGGGCGGCCCGACCTTCGCCGCCTTCGTGCCCCGGGATGATGTGGCGCAATTGGTCGACCTGGTGCGCTCCATAGGAGCGTCTGTGAGACTGACGGTCAGTCTGGGCATGGAGCCGCCCGCGACGGCATCCGGGGTCGCCACACGTTTGCTGGAGCACCGGGCGGAACTTCCCGTGCTCTCCGCCGACAGGGTTCCGCAACCCGCCGTCTCCGGCTACGCTTTTACGACTTCCACCTTGGCTCCTGCCGGTGGTTCGCCCGATGGGACGCTGGCGCAGTTGCCCGATGATGCGGGAACGCACGTCCTCATCGTGTTCTACATACGGCGCTAGCCTGCGGCCGGGACATCCTCGTCCATCCGCGGTAGTCGAACCGAGGTAGTCGACCCGCTCCCCGCGACCTCTTGACCCCTTGACCTTAGAACGACATCGAGCCGCGAACGCGGCTCTTCCGTACCTATGGTCGGGGTGCCGGGATTTGAACCCGGGACCTCATCGTCCCGAACGATGCGCGCTACCAGGCTGCGCTACACCCCGCCGCATGATGTCCATCCTCTCAACGGTCGCCTATTCTATACCATGGCTCAGGGGCAGGCCATGTGCGCGCACACCTCCGCGACCGAGCACCGGGTGCAGTCCTCGCCCGCGCGAGCAAGGAAGGCCCCTTCTCTTACCTCGCCGAGTGCCTCGTCGAGGAGTTTCTCCAATCGCGGGATGTCCCCTCTGTCGAATCTGAGCGTGACCGGCTCCTCCGGCCGCTCGAGGAAGAGGAGGTCCGTGAGCACAGCCGGCGCTCCTGCACGGAGCGCAGCCAGAGAGTAGACGGCGGCCTGCAACTCGTAGCGAGATGCCATTTTGACGACCGGCTGCTCACTCAGAGAGTTGGTCTTATAGTCAACGATGTGCCAGACGCCTTCCTCTTGCCACATGAGGTCCATGACACCTGAGACCAGCATGTCACCCTGAGCGAAGAAGAATGGCGCTTCGCGGACCGCCCGCGCAAGCGCCCGCTCCCCTGCGAAGCGTGAGCGCCAGAAGGCCAGGGTGAGACGGAGCGCACGCTCCAGATCCGCCTCGCACGGACGCCAATCGGTGGCGCGCAGTAAGCCCAGGGCTTCAAGGCGCAGCCGGTCCGGCGCCGGGCTTTCCAGATCGAGCGCCGACCGCTCCAAAAGGGCGTGAACGAGCAGTCCCACTTCTCGACCCGCCCGTGACTCGGACTCGTCGAGTACGGTGTCTGCCAAGGCTGTGGTGCTCAAGTCGGCATCAGGATCGTCGCCCGCAGCCGGCGCATCGACGTCCAGATCGAGACCAAGCACCCTCTCCAGGTAGAACCGCCTCGGGCAGCGTTGGTGCGCGGCCAGCGCCGAGAAACTGATGCGACTCAGAGCGGTGCCCGTTGAAGTGCTCTCGAAGAATCGGGGGCAGACGTCTGCCGCCGGTCCCCCAGTGGCGGAGATCGCCTCCGGGTCTAGGCCAGGGGCCTCCTCAGCGCCCGCGACCGTAGGCTCAATGCCGGTCACGACCGCATCCAGGCCTTCGAGCGATACCGTCGCGCCTGCAGACGGGAGAGCTTCCAGTCCGAGGCCCAAGACGATGCGACCGATGCGGCAGTTCTCTACTCTGTCACCCCTAGGCTTCGCCCCCACCAGCACGAGCCGCTCTCGAGCCCGCGTCATCGCCACGTAGAGCAGGCGGACGTCCTCCTCCTGTTCGCGTACTCGTTGCTCGGTGACTATCTCGGCAGCCGGACCCCAGCTCAGGTCGTCTGACTCATAGTTGTCCCGCTGGGAGCCCTTCAGAAAGACCCCC
>JAZDLO010000103.1:0-7521 GCA_043801935.1 bacterium | reverse complement strand
CGCCGCCAGGTGCGGAGGGTTGGCCGCCGCGACCTTCCACTGGCTCCAGGCGAGGTAGGAGACCCCGTGCATACCGACCCTCCCATTGCTCCAGCTTTGGGTGCCGGCCCATTCGATGAGATCATAAATGTCTTCGACTTCTTGCGGACTCATGAAGGTCAGATCGCCTTCGGAACCCCAACTGCCCCGTTGGTCGGCGTTGATGATCGCGTAACCATTGCGAGTCCAATAGAGCGGATCGGCCGCCTCGAACCTGGTGAACTCGTTGAAATCCTCGTCGTTCAGGCCGGTGTTTCCGATATGCCAATACTTTACGCGACCGTGCTTGCCATACGGGCCCCACGCGATGATGGGGGGGTACCGGCCGGGACTTTCCGGACGAAACACATCGATGTAGATCTTGACCCCGTCACGCATTGGCACCGCGACATCGTACTCGATGATCATGCCCTCTTTATTCTCTGTGCGAGGGCTCAGCCCGGGATATCCCCCTTCAACGGGTGGGACGGCTTCGGTGAAGACTATTTCGTAAGGTTGAAGAGCCATGTTGTTGCCCCTCTGTCGGTCCGTGCTCGCCCGAAACCATCACGAGGTCTCGTGATCCTCTTGCGTCCGAACGCGGCCGGGGCGTCCAGCGGAGGGCAGCTACAACCCCAGGTACGCCTTTTTGATTTGGTCGCTTTCTTGGAGAAGCGTGCAGGCGCCCTCTAGAACGAGGTGGCCGTTCTCCAGCACATAGGCGCGGTCGCCGACGTTCAGCGTCTGACGCACGTTCTGCTCGACCAGGAGAATGGTGATCCCCTGGGCGTGGAGCGACTTGAGGATCTCGAAGACCTCGGTCACCACCCGCGGCGCCAAGCCGTTGGAAGGCTCGTCGATGAGCAACATCTTCGGCCGGGACATCAGGCCTCGCCCCATCGCGAGCATCTGCTGCTCGCCGCCGCTCAGGGTCCTGGCCAATTGGTTGGCTCTTTCCTTCAGCCGGGGAAACAGCCCGAAGACCTCCTCCATGGTCTCTCGCCGCTGCTTCCAGGACCGCCTGAGATACGCGCCCATCTCCAGATTTTCCCGAACGGACATATCGACGAACAGCCTGCGGCTTTCGGGGATGTGCGAGAGCCCCAGATCGGCTATTGAGTTGGGGCTGAGGGTGTCGATCCTCTTCCCCATGAACGTGACGGTGCCGGAAGTGGGTCTCATCACGCCGGTGATCGTTCTCATCAGAGTCGTCTTGCCCGCTCCGTTGGACCCGATCAGGGCGACGAACTCTCCCTCCTCGACCTTCAGCGAGATATCCCATAGGACCTGTACCCTGCCGTAAGCAGTACTGAGACCTTCAATCTCCAGCATCGGTCGCCTCCCCCAGGTAGCACTCGATGACCCTTTGATCGGCGGCGACTTCGGCCGGCGTGCCCTCGGCTATCTTGAGTCCGTAGTCCAGCACCATGATACGGTCGCAGATACCCATGATGGCGTGCATCACGTGCTCGATCATGATGATCGTGATGCCGCGAGCCCTCAATTGGCTCACGTCGCTCATGGCCTCCCCTATCTCGGTGCGCGTGAGACCGGCCATAAGCTCGTCCAGCAGCAGCAGTTCCGGCTCGCTCGCCAGGGCCCTAGCCACTTCGAGCCGCTTCTGGTCGGCCAGCGTGAGGTCCCCTGCCGGAGCATCTTTGAGTTCCGACAGATCGACGAACTCAAGGGCTTCCTCAGCCTTCTTCGCAGCTTCGGCTGAGCTCATGTGGTGGCCCGTGCCGAACAGCGCACCCACCATGACGTTCCTCACCACCGAGACGTGCGGGAAGACCTTGACCGTCTGGAAGGTACGGGCGATGCCGAGCCGGCAGATCTTGTGGGCAGGCAGCGGGGTGATGTCTAGCCCCTTGAAGGTGATCTTCCCAGGTTTCGGCTTTAGAGCAGCCGAGATGAGGTTGAACAGCGTCGTCTTGCCGGCCCCGTTCGGTCCTATGAGCCCGAGAATCTCTCCTTGGTCTACGTAGAAGTCGACGTCGGACACCGCGGCGAGGCCGCCGAAATACCGAGTCACTCCCTCACCTTCAAGCAGGGCCACGTCGACCTCCTCTGATCTTGCGCCAAGCTTGCTGCGCCAACCCCAGAATCCCGTTTGGCATGAACGTGATAGCCAGGATCAGGACCACGCCGAAGAGGAGCATGTATAGATCCGGGAACCGGGTTAGCAGGAGCTCCCCGATGTAGGTGAACACGGCGGCACCGACCACCGGGCCGACCAGATTACCCATGCCGCCGAACATCGCCATGAGCACCGGCAGGAACGACGTGTTCAGGTTGAAGGCGATCCCCGGATCGATGTACGTGCGCCGGGTGGCTATGATGGCTCCCGCCATGCCCATGAAGATAGCGGAAACACCGAACGTGAGAACTTTGGTCCGGACGACGTTGATCCCGCTGTGGGCGGCGGCTTCCTCGTACTCGCCGATGCTCTGCAGCGCGAGGCCGTAACGCGACCGCTTTATCAGGACGGCCGCGATGATCGTCAACAGGGCCACGATGAACATGGCGTAGTAGGCCGTCGACACGGTCTCCACCTCGACGAAGCGGCCCCGCGTCCCGGTCACTATCCGCTCGACCTCTAGAACCACGTTCTGGACCAGCAACACCAGCGCGAAGGTGAAGATGGCGAAGTAGACGCCCCTGAGCCGCAGCGTCAGAGCACCGACTGCCAGCGCCACCACGAAAGACACGATCCCGGCGATGATGATCACCGCGGCAAAGGGGAGGGGGCCGTTGTAGAGGGCCGCGACGTAGAAGCCAAGACCGAAGAAGGCAGCGGTCGCTAGGGACATGTACCCGGTGGGACCCGAGAAGATCACCCAGGCGACGGCCAGAATGGCGAATCTGAGGATATCGGTCATCAGCGTGACCCAGTATCCCTGGGTGATCGTGGGAAGCAGAGCGAGCAGCACGAAAATGACGGCTAGCAGGGCCAGGGAGATCCATCTTGATGTTGTGAGGCTCTTGGTATTCATAGCTACTTACCCATGATCCCTTTGGGCCTTGCCAGCAGCAACAGGATGAAGATGACGTAGTAAGCGATGAAGGTCATGGTCGGCTGGAAATAGGTGACGAGCTGCGACACGATTCCCAGGACGACGCCGCCGATCATGGCCCCCGTGATGCTGCCCAGGCCCCCCAGCACCACCACGATCATGGCGATGACTGTGTACTGAAGCCCCATGCTCGTCTGGATCGCGTAGACGGTGCTGAGCAGACTGCCGGCGATGCCGGCCATGCCCAGACCCAGTCCGAAGCAGATCGCCAGCACGTGGTTGATGTTGACACCCATAAGTCCGGCTGTGGTCGGGTCCTGAGCCGAAGCCCGGATGGCCTTGCCCATACGCGTGCGGGCCAGGAAGAAGTAGAAGACTACACCTATGACGATCACAATCCCCAGGGAGACTAGACGGTTGAGCGGGATCTGCGCGCCGGTGACGGTGCGGTTCAGGTAGTTGACCTGGTAGGTCTGAGAGCCCCAGATGATCCGGGCTATGTTCTGCACGACATAGAGCAGCCCGAATGACGCCAGCATGGACTTGCCCTCGAAAACCTCGAGCGAGGGGGAGGTATTCATGAGACGGCGGAAGAGGGTCGAGTGGAGGACCCAACCTATGACGAAGATCATGGGAGCTGTGATCAAGATGGATACCAGCGGATTGAGCTGGATAGTACTGCTGAACAGCCAGAACGTGACGAACGCCCCTACCATGATCAATTCGCCGTGCGCCACGTTGAGGACGCGCGCCACTCCGTATTGCAGGCTCAATCCCACGGAGACAAGAGCGAAGATGCCCCCGAGTAGCAGCCCCGTGATAATGATGTCCCTGAGTGCTACCATCCAAGATCCTTTTTTCGTCTGCTGTATGACCGAGCCCGCGGCAGAAGGTCGCCCTCGGGCGCGCCTCTCGACGCGCCCGAGGGCCTGATCAGCTCAGCACGTAATGAGTCTGTAGCTGCATCTGCTCTTTGTTAGGACGGCATCGCAGGCCAAGGCTGCTTGGGATAGATAGGAGCAGCCGTGCGCTTGTCGCCTGGGTCGATGACCTGCGGGACACTGTTCTGCCACTGACCGATCTGGCCGGCATAGGAGGAGACGTCCAAGATCTGGTTGGTGAAGAACGTGTCGTTGGGCATGCTCAGAAGCGTCTTGTAGCGCGCCGTGCGCATGACATCGGCAACAACGGCCTGCTCCAGAGTTGCAGCCTCCTCGATGGCCATCTTGAAGAAGTCGAGCTGGCCCTTGTAGATCAAAGAGCCCCAGAAGTCGACGTTCGCTGGGCCGCCCACGAAGGCGGCGAGCTTGTCGTAGTAGGCCTTGACCTCAGGGCTCGACTCGTACGTCCACGCCCCTTCGAACATGATCTGGTCCGCCGCACCTTGCCAGATGTCGAAGATGGCCTGGGTGGAGCAACCAGGGCCGCCCAAGAAGGCTTTGGGATTGTGGTTGAGCTGCATCATCGTCGATATGGTCAGGATGTTCTCAGGCGGGTACTGGAAGGAGCAGACAAGGTCCGCGTTCTCGTCCTGCCACTTCTTCACGATGCTCGACACATCCTTGATGCCGGGTGGGATCGGAGTGTTGCTCAGGATGTCGATCCCCGCGCCGGAGAAGAAGACCTGCGCCTGCGCCTGATACTCGATGCCGTGCAAGTCGTCGATGTAGCCGATCGAGCAGGTCTTCGCGCCCAATTCCCCCATGATCTCCGCCATCACGGGCATCTGATAGTGGTTGGAGTAGTTGAGGACCTGGAAGTACCAGGGCAGCGCCCCTTTGGCCATCTCGGTCTCGAGCGTGGTGGCCCCGCCCTCGGAGCTCATCAGGATATATTCGTGCGCGTTGGCCACGCCGGCCGCCGCGAACAGGAACGCGGTGCTACACGGCGCGAATATGAAGTCGACCTTGTCCTCCTCCATGAGCTTCGCCATGAGGCGCATGCTCTGGTCCAGGTCGCTCTGGTCGTCGTACACCTTCATCTCGATGGGCAGCGGCTTGCCGGCCACGGTAATGCCGCCCTCTGCGTTCACATCTTGCACCCACAGCTTGTAGGCGGGGCCGAAGTGGGCCTCCTCGAATATCGCGTTAACGCCGGAGATCGGACGCGCCGCGCCGATGACGATCTTGTCCACCGCCGGCGGTTCCGGGCCCGACGCGACCGTCGTGGTCGCACCGGCGGCCGTAGTGGCGGTGCCGCCCGCGGTCGTGGTCGGGCCGGCTGTGGTGGTGGTCTCGCCGCCGCAGGCGGCGATCAGTCCGCCCAGACCGCCGCCAAGGCCGACCACGGCCCCGGCGACACCGGCGTACTTCAAGAACTCACGCCGGCTGACCGCTTTGCTCGCGATCAGACCTTCTTCTTCGTTGGTTTTGGGATCTCCATCATCTTGCCTCATCGTGTGGTCCTCCCTCCGTGTGTACTAATCGATTCTCCCCTGAAACCATCCGAGAGCCTTTCCCCCAAGATCCCCCTCCCCTCGTAAGCCATCCCCACTGTCTCTTTGGCTAAGGCCCCGGCCGCGATCAGTACCGGCCATACTCCTCAGCCGTCTTAATCATGGCGCGCAGGTTCTCTACGTTGCCCGAGTCGGCCACCGCGCCGGTGTCTAGGATGAATCCGCCCCCCTCACCTGCCGAGTCGATCAGAGCGCGACAATATGCCGCCGTTTCTTCCGGCGTTCCGGCGTACATCATGGATAAGGGTACATTGCCCTGGATACAGGCCAGTTGGCCGATGGTCTGTTTCGCCCGCGCCATATCCGTTTGGTCGAACAACCAGACCGTCTTGCCCTTGGGCAGGTCCATGATGGCCTCGAGCCGCGTGTTGTAGCCTCCCTCTGCGAACATGAAAGGAATGACGCCCTCCTCGATGAGGCCTAGGATGACCGCCCTCAGGGTCGGCCAGTAGAACGTGCGGAACTGCTCGTCGCTCATGAAGCCGTCCGCGCCCTTGTGCAGAGGCAGGAAGATGAAGGGCGTACCCAGCACCCCGGGACGCTTGAGAGCCCAGTCGATGGCCACGGGCACAAGACGTTCGCAGGCGGCCAGCACCTTGTCGGGGTAGCGGAACATGTCCATGATCAATCCCCTGGTACCCCGCATGGTATCGCCGAGGATGTCGAAGGGAGCTTTGGACCCGCCCGCGAAGTAGCCGGGGTAGCCGGCCATTTTCAGCTTATCCACCAGACCGAACATATTATCGGCCCACTCATCGGCCGAGCGGGACGCGGCCGCCAACCTCTCCAGCCCCTCCGTCATCTCCGGGGAACCCCACCCGCCCATGTGGAATGACGAGAAGGGCATCTCGATGAAGTCCCAGAACGAGGAGAGACTGCCGAAGCCGGCGAAGGCCCCCACGGTGCGGGGCAGATAGGTGCGGAGCATGTAGTCGGAGGGGTCGGAGATCAGGTGGTCATACTCCTCCGGGAGCATCCACTCCTTTTCGTTGTACTGGAAGCTCGCTTCCTTGGCCACCCCCTGGCCGGGCCAGGAATACGACCTGTAGTCCAGGTCCTCCAACATCTGAGCGGACACTGCCGCGAACAGCGGACTGACTTGGGTGTCCAGTTGAAACTCCAGATTGAAGTCCTTCCACACCTCGGCCGCCCGCGCGGGGTCGTTCATCGCCTCGTGCGGGGTGATCCCGCCCCACACTGCCGGCCAGAAGCCGCCGATGAGGCTCACCGGTACCCGGTCAGGCTTCTGCAGGTTGACGGCTGCGAGGAGCCGCTCCACCCGGGCCGTGTAGTCGGCTTCGGCTTCCGGGCTCACGAACTCGACGTCCGGGTTACGCCAGCGCTCGATGCGCCAGGCCCGTCTCTCATCGGCGGTCATGTCCGCCCAGGCTTTCTCCGCCATGGCTAGCTCACCCCCACGGTCTCTTTGGCAAAAGCCACCGCCGCCATGGCATCATCGCCGTAGGCGTCGGCCCCGGTGTACTTGCGCACGGTCTCGTCCATCTGCCCCCCGCCGATGATCACTTTCAGGCCGGGGCGCAGTCCGGCGGCTTCCACCTCGTGGATGGTGGACTTCATGGAGTCGAAAGCCACACTGAGGAACCCGGAGAGAGCCAACACCTGGGGAACATGCTCTTTGACGGCGGCAACGAAGTTCTCCTCCGGCTGGTCTATGCCCAGGTCGAAGACCTCGAAGCCGTTCACTTCCAGCATGAAGCCCACGATGTCTTTGCCGATGTCGTGGATGTCGCCCCGTACCGTACCCAACACCACCCGGCCCAGTTTCTTGGTCTGTTCCTGCTGGGCGGCCAGATGGGGTTTGAGCACCTCCCCGATCTTCTTTAACATCTCCCCGCTCATGATGAGCTCGGGCAGGAAGTAGGTGCCTTCCTGGTAGCGTTCCCCCACTACCTGCATGGCCTGGGAGGTGAGGTCCAGGATCTGGTTGGGGTCCTCGCCCTTCTCCAGCATCTCATCGACGAGCGAAAGAGCTTCTTTCTCCTTCATGTTGGCCATGGCTTCTACGAGCTGATG
>JAZDLO010000106.1:0-8850 GCA_043801935.1 bacterium | reverse complement strand
GGATAGCACCTTCTTCCACTCCGGGGTCACCTCCCTCATGGACGTGGCCTACAACGGCGGCAACACGCTCAACATCATCGTCGACAACAGCACCACGGCCATGACCGGCGGCCAGCAGAACCCGGGCACCGGCAAGACCCTGCTGGGTGAGCCCTCGAGCACCGTGGACATCCCCGCCCTCTGCCGGGCTTTGGGCATCAAACGGGTGACCACCATCGACCCCTACGACTTGGACGAGGTCGAGCGGGTGCTGCGCGAGGAACTGGCGGCGGACGAGGCCTCGGTGGTGATCGCCAAGGCTCCGTGCATACTCGAGTACAAGATCCGGCGCCCCATCTATCGGGTGGACGCCGATCTCTGTATCGGTTGCAAACGTTGCCTGCAGGCCGGCTGCATGGCTCTCAACCTGGTGGTCGACGCCGAGGGTGAGCGCAAGGTGGAGATAAACCCCGATCAGTGCAACGGTTGCGGGATCTGCTCCCAGTTGTGCAAGGAGGAAGCCATCGCCCGACCCGCGCCCGTCTCGAACGGCGCTATCGGACCGGATACTCCGTCCGAAGGGAAGGGGGCCTGATGTCCGCTCGTCCGACCACGAATCTGCTCCTCTCGGGAGTCGGTGGCCAAGGAGTCGTGCTGGCCAGCTACGTGCTCAGCCAAGTGGCTTTGGCCGAGGGTTACGACGTGAAGCAGAGCGAAGTCCACGGCATGAGCCAGCGCGGCGGCAGCGTGACCAGCCACTTCCGTTTCGGCGATAAGGTCTGGGAGCCTCTGGTGGTCCAGGGGGCGGCTGATATCCTCCTGGCCTTCGAAGCGCTGGAAGCCTTGCGCTACGTGAACTGGCTCAAGCCTGACGGCCTGCTCGTCTACAACAGCCTGCGCGTCAACCCCAGTCCGGTAGCGGCCGGTCTGGCCACCTATCCGGCCGATATCGACACCCTCATCACCGAAGCACATCCGAACGTGCGCCGCGTGGATGCGAACGGCCTGGCTCAGGAGGCTGGAACGGTCAAGGCCGCCAATGTGGTCATGTTGGGAGCGGTATCGCAGGCTCTGCCCTTCGGTCGCGAGACGTGGGAGGCGGTCATCCGCAAGGTGGTGCCGCCCAAGACCGTGGACGTGAACCTGAAGGCCTTCCATGCCGGAACCGCTGCCGGAGCGATGCGGGATGCATCGTCGGCCGCCGTGTGACCGACGGCGCAGCAGAGGAGGACGTCGTGGGGCTGACGCACAGTCCCAAATACAGATGGATCGTCCTGGCCATGGGCTTCCTGGCCGTATTCGGCGCCCTGGGTTTCGGTCGCTTCGGTTATAGCGCCATCCTGCCCTCCATGCAGGAGGACCTGCGCATCAGCAGCGCGGCGGCGGGCTCGCTCGCCTCCTGGAACCTTGGTGGATACGTGATCATGGTCGGGATCGGGGGCGTGCTCGGCTCGCGCTTCGGGCCGCGCAGGGTGGTGAGTATCGGGCTCGTCATCACGGCCTTGGGCATGCTCCTCACCGGACTGTCCGGGGGTCTCTCGTCGGCTTCCGCCGCCCGGTTGCTGACCGGTCTGGGCGGCGGCATGGTCCTCGTGCCCTCGGTGGGGCTCATGTCGGCCTGGTTCGATGTACGTCGGCGCGGGATGGCGTCGGGCGTTGTGACTTCCGGCCCCGCGCTCGCCCTGGTTATCGTGGGGCCGATCGTCCCGCGCATCATCGAAAGCGGCGGAGCCGATGGATGGAGGCTGGCGTGGTATTTCTTCGCCGCTATGACGTTTGTGGTGGGCTTGCTGACCATCATCGCCCAGCGGGACAGGCCGCACCCGACGCCCCGGTCTTCGGAGACGGTGGCAGCCTCCTCGGACGCCGGGAGGATCCCGGCACGGGTCCCGGCAGCAGCTTCGGCGACAGCTCGAACGACGGCTCCACCAAAACGCAAGAAAGCCGGTTCCTTGGATCTCAGAAGCGTAGTTCGGTCTCGGTATGCGTGGCACCTGGGCTTGGTCTATATGCTGTTCGGTTTCGCCTACGTGATCTATTTCACCTTCTTCCAAAAGCGGCTCATATCGGATCTGGGCTTGAGCAGTGAGTCCGCGGGGAATCTGTTTCTGATCGTGGGCCTGGCGAGCCTCGTCTGCGGGGTGCTGTGGGGGAGCATCTCTGACCGCATCGGCCGGGGGCGGGCCATCGCTTTCATGTGCTTCATACAGGCTGTCGCGGCGGTGCTGTTCGCGTGGTCGCCCGGTACGGCGGGGTTGATGATCTCCGCCGCCATCTTCGGGCTGACCTCACTGGGGGTGGCCGGCATAGTCGGGGCCGGGTGCGGAGACCAGTTCGGTCCCGTGCTCGCCTCTGCCTCTCTGGGTTTCGTCACCATCTTGTTCGGGTTGGGACAGGTGCTCGGGCCCTACGTGGCCGGCACGATGGAGGACGTCTTCGGCACCCTCACCTACTCGTACCTGCTGGCGGCGGGGATCTTCTTCGCGGGAGCCGTGCTTGCCTGGTTTCTCCGCGAAACCGGTTGGACATCGGCGCTACGGGTGTGCCGTTTCGAAAACGCAGCTCAAGAAGGCGGTGTTTGAAGGGAGGGGCACCCGGTAACTCGGTCTCCCTTGAATCGGCCTCGCGTCTATATTACGATGACGTCACCCGCGAAATCACGCATCTATATAGCGATATACTGATACCAGTCAAAGTCAGGCAGTCTCCACCCGTGGTGGACGAGGACAAGGGGCTATTCGTGAAAGTCGACGACGTCAAGAAGATAGGGGTCTTTGGCGCGGGCACCATGGGGCCCGGTCTCGCTCAGGTGTTCGCCACCGCGGGGTATCGGGTGGCCCTGTACTCGCGGAAAGCAGAGACCCTCGAAAAGGCGATGTCGGTCACGAGATCGAACTTGGCAACTTTCGTCGAGCAGGGACTACTTGCCGAGGACGCGACAGCTGGAGTGCTCGCCCGCATCGAGCCCACCCAGTCGGTGGAAGAAGCGGGCCGAGACGCCGATCTCATCATCGAGACCATCGCCGAGAAGATCGATGCCAAGAAGGAATTGTATGACGCTCTGGATCTGATCTGCCCCGAAGGGGCCGTCTTCACGAGCAATACCTCATACCTCAACATCTTTGAGGCGATGCCGGCCACACGGTTGGCACAGACGGTCATCGCCCATTGGTTCGCGCCTCCGCACATCATTCCCCTGGTCGAGGTCGTGAAAGGGCCTGAGACCAGTCAAGAGACGGTGGACTTCATCGTGGATCTGCTCAAGAAGGTCGATCGGGTCCCGACCGTGATGGAGAAGTTCGTTCCCGGCTTCTGCATCAACCGTTTCTTACGGATCATCGGCCGGGAGGTCTTCTTCCTCCTCGACAACGGCTATATGACCGCCGATCAGCTCGACCTGGCTGTCAAGGCAAGCATCATCCCCCGGGCGATGGTGCTGGGCTTCGTCCAGCGGTACGACTTCACCGGGCTCGATCTCAGCTACGGCAACCTGCAGAACAAAGCCTTCATCGAGGCGCCCATCGACAACGCCCCTCACAGCTTGGTGGAACGGGTCGAGCGAGGCGAACTGGGAGTCAAGAGTGGCAAGGGTTTCTTCGACTACAGCGACCGGAAACTGGAAGAGGTCCTGAAAGAACGGGACGCCGCCCTGATCGAAGTCTTCGCCAGCGTGAAGGATCTTATCTACGAACGCATCTAGATCGAGGCGGGCGTCTGCCCGTGCGTAGGAAGGAGCTCTCGGACGATGAAACTGCCAGCAGGCAAGGTGATCATCACCGCCGCCGTCAACGGTGCTCTCGTCGACAAAGGAATGAACCCCAACGTCCCCGAGCAGCCGGACGAGATCGCGCAGGCCGCCCTCGAGTGCTACAACGCGGGCGCGGCCATCGTGCACATCCACGCGCGGGACGAGCAAGGCAAACCCACGGGCACCAAAGAGAAGTTCGAAGAGATCATGGCCGCGGTGCGCGGCAAATGCAGTGAGATAATCGTCCAATTCTCGACCGGCGGAGGCGCCAACCTCACCATCGAGGAGCGCGTTCGCTGTTTGGACGCCAAGCCGGAGTCGGCCTCGCTCAACATGGGCACTCTCATGCGTCAGACCGGGGCGTACGCGGGCACTCCCTTCTCCAACCTGACCAATGACATCGAGGCCTGGGCGGCCAAGATGAACGAACTGGACATCAAGCCCGAGATGGAGTGCTACTCCCAGAGCATGTATCGCGATGTGAACAATCTGATCAAGAAGGAACTGATCAAGCCCCCCTACTACGTTAACTTCGTGCTCGGGATGCAGTACCAGGGTGCCATCGAAGCCACACCGGAGACCCTCGTGTCGATGGCTCAGTTCCTCCCTGCCGACTGCTATTTCAATATCACCGCCACCTCGGCCGCCCAACTCCCCATCACCACCATGGGCATGATCATGGGTGGAGCCATCCGGGTCGGACTCGAAGACAACATCTACTACTCCAGGGGCGTTCTGGCCAAGAGCAACGCCCAGTTGGTGGAGCGGTCGGCGAGGATCGCCCGGGAGTTGAACATCGAGCCGGTGACCCCGGACGAAGCCAGGGAGATCCTGGGCATTGTGAAGAGATAGCGGAAGTCGAAGGAGGCCGGACCATGGATGATCTTTTTTCGCTCGAAGGAAAGAACGCCGTCGTCGTTGGTGGGGCCGGAGGCCTGGGCCATGGGATCGCGGAAGGGCTCGTGCGCTACGGCGCCCAGGTCGCGCTCGCCGACATCAACGTGGTCAATCTGGAGAAGGCGGCCCAGGAGATAGAAGCGGCCACCGGCCAGAAAGTCAGAACTTACCCGGTCGATACCGGCCAGGAGAGCAGCGTCCAGGAGCTGGCGGCAAAGGCGGTCTCAGACATGGGGCGCGTCCATGTCCTCGTCAACGCTCAGGGTTTCAACGCCAAGGCGCCGGCGACCGAATTCCCCATGGACGATTGGGACAAACTGTTCGCCGTGAACGTCCGTGGGGTCATGATGTGCTGCAAGCACTTCGCTGCGCATATGGTCGAGGAGGGGGGCGGGAAGATCATCAATCTCTCGTCGATCCGGGGGGCGCGCGGCGCGACAGGCGGCAACCTCGCCTACTGCTCGAGCAAGGGCGCCATCAACATGATGACCAAGCAGCTGGCCTGCGAGCTGGCCTCGAAGAAAGTACTGGTCAATGCTATCGCTCCGATCATCACGATCACTCCCATGACCGAGGAGCGGATAAAGAAGGAAGCGGCTCGCTACGAGCGCATGTTGCTCAACGTGCCCATGGGCCGGATGGGTACCGTGGCGGATCTCGTGGGGCCTGCCGTCTTTCTCGCGTCGCCTGCGTCTGATTTCGTCACCGGGACCATCCTGTCGCCCGACGGTGGGATGATGGCGTTCGTGTGACCACGATAGCTCCGGCCATTCGCTGACAGCAAGGGGGGAGGCGGGCGTGGCGAGACCTCGCGGTGGGTCAGAGCAACGGGAGAAGCCGGCGGGTGGCGGCGATGGTGCGTTCCTGGTCAGGGCTCTTTCGAAGGGGCTCGCGGTGATCGGGCTCTTTGACGCTGAGAACCGCGAGTGGACCCTCGACGAGATCGCGGAGCAGGCCGGTCTTCCGAGGATGACCGCGTATCGCATGATCAGGACCATGGAATCGGCCGGCTACCTGGTCCGCGACCCGGTGACCAGCCGTTACCACCTCGGCCCCGCCCTCTTGGCGACCACGTACATATCCGAGACCTATCTGGAACTTGTGACGATCGCGCGGCCGTACCTACGCGATCTGGCCGCTGAAACGGGGGAGTCGGCCACTCTTGCAGTGGAGGTCGACGAGGTGGCGGTCAGCGTCGACACGGTCGACACCACCCGTCCGTTCAGAAGGGAGGTGGCCCAGGGCCGGATCATCGGGGACACGGCAAATGCACATGGGAAGATATTCGCGGCCTTCAAGTCCGAGGCCGAGAAAGCAGCGATCGTCGCCCTCGCTCACCCACAGATGACGCCGCACACGATCACGGATCCGGGGGCGCTTGCTGCCGAGTTGGGGCTTGTCAGGCGGGAGGGCGTCGCCTTCGACATCGAAGAGCGGAACATCGGTACCTGTGCCGTGGCGGCCCCTGTGCGTGACCAGCTGGGCGAAGTGATCGCGTCGATAGCCCTCGTCGCCCCTACCGGGCGCTTTGGCGTGGACGAACGGCCCCGTTTCGCGGAAGCCGTGAAAGCGGCAGCGGCCTCGCTTTCCGCGTACTTGGGTTACTCGTATCGTGGATGATCGCGCTTAGCGGCGTCATAGGTTAAGACAAGGAAGACAGCCGATTCGTGATCGGCGCTAAAACGAGGGGGGTACTCGACCATGGCCAATGGTTACGCGGGAAGGCTGCTGTTCGTCGACCTGACCACCGGCGCGATCGCCGAGGAAACACCTGACGAGGACTTCTACCGCCGGTCGATCGGAGGGACGGGACTCGGAGCGGAAGTCTTGCTCGGACGGACGAAGCCGGGGATTGACCCGCTGGGGCCGGAGAACATGCTGGGGTTCACTACGGGGCCTCTCACCGCCACCGGGGTATACGGCGGAGGCAGGTTCACGGTGACCACCAAATCACCGATGACCGGGAGTTGGGCCGACTCCAATGCTGGCGGCACCTGGGGGCCAGAGCTGAAGAACGCCGGATACGACGGGCTTTTCTTCACGGGCGCCGCCCAGCGCCCCGTCTGCCTGATCATCGATGGGGGTCAAGCCCGGCTGATAGAAGCGGATCATCTGTGGGGTAAGGACACCTACGAGACCGATGACCTTCTGCAGGCGGCGTTAGGAGAGCCGGGCAGCTGGAAGATCTCGTGCATAGGGCCCTCCGGGGAGCAGCGCTCGCTGCTCGCCGGGATCGTGAACGAGAAGGGCCGGATCGCGGCCCGCTCGGGCGTGGGGGCGGTCATGGGCTCCAAGAAGCTCAAGGCCATCGCCGTGCGGGCCCGGAAAGGGGCGCGCATCGCCGTAGCCGACAAAGAAGGGCTCAAAGAGATACAGAAGGAGTACGGCCAGGCTCTCAAGGAGAGCCCGTTCCACCGGGGGCTCACCAAGGCCGGTACGGGCGGAGGCACGAGCTTTCTTCTTTCCATAGGCGACTGTCCCGCCGACAACTGGGCTCGCACCGGTACCGAGGCCCTGCCTACCTGCGGCAACCTCGACGGCGCCAAGATGGATGTCTACAAGCTGCGGGCCTACGGCTGCAGCGCGTGTCCCGTCCGTTGCGGGGCGCTGGTGCGCGTGAACGAAGGTCCGTTCGCCAGCCAAGACGAGCTCCACCGGCCCGAGTACGAGACCCTGGCCGCCCTAGGGCCGTTGTGCGGAAACGATAACGTACAGGCCGTCATCCGGGCGAATGAGATCTGCAATCGCTACGGCACGGACACCATCGGCGTCGGCGGCGTCATCGCCTTCGCCATAGAATGCTACGAGAGCGGTCTCATAGACCGGGGCGACACCGACGGGCTGGAGCTCGCCTGGGGGAACTCGGCAGCCGTTGTGGCTCTGACCGAGCAGGTAGCGAAGCGGGAAGGGTTCGGGGCGGTCTTGGCCGATGGCTCCCAGCCGGCGTCCGAGCGGATCGGAAGAGGAAGCGAGCAGTATGCCATGCACGTAGGTGGCCGCGAGTTGCCGATGCACGACCCGCGCATGGCGCCCAGCAGTGGGACCTTCTACATCGCAGATGCCCAGCCGGCCAGTCACATGGGTCCCCAGGGTATGGCCGTGCTCGAGCAAGGGGCCCCCCTGGGCTCCGACCCGCTGCTCCAGTCGGATGCCAAAGAGCTCTTCGGGGAATACGAAAAGAAAGGCGACTACTACGCGCGGGGCGCCGCCTACTACCAACTCTTGAGCTCGGCGGGGCTCTGCGCCCTGTACGCGCAGTTCTATACCCCACCGGTGGTGGAACTCCTGAGGCCGGTGACCGGATGGGATATGGATTGGAGCGAAGGAATCAAGAAAGGCAAGCGGATCCTGACGCTGCGCCAGGCTTTCAACGTCAGGGAGGGTCTTGATCCGAACGTGTTCCGACTGCCGAAGAGATTCGACGAGCCCTTAAGTGCCGGGCCGGCCGCGGGACACGACATCCCCTTCGCGGTCCTCAGAGAGAACTACTTTACGGCTATGGGATGGGATCCGGATACGGGAGCGCCTCTTCCGGAGACCCTGCGCGACCTCGACCTGGATGATCTGCGAGGGCGCCCGTGACCGAACAACTCCGTCACGCCGGGGCCGCTCGACAGTGATGGCAGGATCGTGAGCCAGGCACTTGTTACTGGGCTGAACGGGCTTTCTTACGCGTTCATCCTGTTCTTGCTGGCGGCAGGCTTCTCCCTCACCTTCGGCGTCATGGGGGTCCTCAACCTGAGCCACGGCGCCCTCTACATGTTCGGCGCCTACATCGGGCTCCAGATCATCGACTCGCTGGGCAACTTCTGGTTCGCCATCGTCTTCGCGGCCATTGGGATCGGGCTGGCAGGGCTTCTCCTCTATTTCTTCTTCCTGAGGCATCTCTATAGCAAAGTGCCGGAACAGGCGGTGCTCACGATCGGTGTGAGCATCATGGTCGCCAACGTCGCGCTGTGGGTCTGGGGTCCCCGGGCCCAGATGGGGGCGACGCCGGAGTTCCTGACCGGAGTGCTCAAGGTGGGGGACTTGAGCTTCCCCATCTACCGCGCGTTTATCTGCGGGGTGGGAGTGTTGATCCTCGCTCTTCTCTGGTGGATGCAGGACAGGACCCGGATGGGGGCCATAATCCGGGCGGGCATGGACAACAAAGACATGACGGTCAGCCTGGGCATCAACTACGGGCTTGTCAGCACCCTAGTGTTTCTTCTGGGCATGGCGCTGGC
>JAZDLO010000059.1:0-6197 GCA_043801935.1 bacterium | reverse complement strand
TCATCGAATCGGAGCCCGCGGAGGAGGTGGCCGTCGTCTAGCTGCATTTGTGGCAACCCAGTACCTACAGGTGGCTCTCCCACGCCTGAGACCCAGAATGGGCCGGCGTCTTCTGGCGAAGACCAAGACCCGGTTCACCGTCCATTCTGTGTACTGAATGCCATCGGGAGGACTCGAACCTCCGCACGAGGCCCGGTCTTCGATCGGCTACCAGCCGTGGACTGCTCCGTCGACATAGAACGTGTTGCCGCCGGAAGTGTCCTTGTCTACGGCCGCGCCGAATGTCTTACCGGATCGAGACAGACTTCCGACCTCATAGGTAGCCGCACCGGTCCCACGCCAGTTCACCTCGTTGGCCTCCGCGTCGGCGGTCGGGGCCGTCGCCGCATTTGCAGCGTCGATGAAGGCCATGGACACTTCGATCGCCGTCAGATCCGCATCCACGATCGCGCTGAAGTCACGGGTGTCGACGTACGCGGATTCAACGGCGATCATGGCGTTGCGGACCACGGACTTGGCAGCCGAATCCTGAGCCTTCTCGCGCTGGCCGAGATAGATCGGGATTGCGATAGCCACCAGGATAGCGATGATGCCGATCGCCACCAGGAGTTCGATCAGACTGAAGCCATTGTGGCCCTTTGTTCGTCTGCTGGTCAGACTGAGCATCTCTTATGCCTCATCTGGTTCTCCGATCCTGAGGATGTTCATGGGATGGTCGGCCTTTTTGATCGTTGCCTCACATATCGGCGTTCTGAAGGACAGCTTTACAGGCACTCGAATGCGAGGGCCGACAAACAGGCCGCGCCCTTTGTCGGCGTTCCAGCCGCATGTGTGCCGGCCAAGAGCCTTCGTGATGCGAGCTACAAGCGTCGGTTGACTGCTTTCGGCTCGTCGGACCGTCACCCCACGTTAGATCTCCGACGGACTCGCCAAGTCATTGCGTCAGGGCACTCTCAGTCGCGGGCCTGTCGCTCCCCACGCGTCTCTGCATACTCGGCCATCCGCGCAAGCGCATCCACCGCCCGCTTGGGATCCGGGTAGGCGGCCACGCCTTGCTCGGCGAGGAAGGCGTAGATCTCCGGTTCTGACTCCGGCAGCGCAAAGACGGATACCGCGAGCGGCTTGCCGATGGTCCTGGCCGCCACAGCCACATTCTCGAGGCAGGCCTGAACCGGCGACGCTATGACAAGGATCATGTCGATGCCTTCATCGGCAGCCACGATCTCGATCGCCCGCGCGTAGAGTTCCGGGTTGAGCAGCGAGGCCACCCCGGTATCGGTGGGGTTGCCGACCGAGGTGCCCACCGGGGGAAGGACCGCTCTTAGGTGCGAGGTGGTGCTTTCGGAGAGGCGGGGCAGTTCCAGCCCAGCAGTCCAGCAGTTATCGGCGGTGCCGACACCGGTCCCGCCTTGGCCGCTGATGATGGCGACCCGGTTGCCTTTGGGCAGGGGCAGGTAGTGGAAGGCAACGGCGCAGTCGACCACCTCTTCCACGCTTGAGACGTTGACGATACCCGTCTGCTTGAACATGGCGTTCCACACGTCGGCCGATCCGGCAAGGGCCCCGGTATGTGAAGCGGCCGCCCTGGCCCCCTGCTCGCTCTGTCCGCCTTTCCACAGGATGATCGGCTTCCTGCGGCCCACCTCCCGGGCCACTTCGAAGAAGCGCCGGCCGTCTTTTGCCCCTTCCATGTAGGCAACGATGGTCTTGGTCTCTTCATCCTGACCCAGGTACTCCAGATAATCCTCCGCGGCCAGATCGCACTCGTTGCCGCAGCTGACCACAGTGCTGAAGCGCAGGCCCTTGGCGGCGAGAAACCAGACCAGGTAGTCCACGAACGAGCCGCTTTGGGAGAAGCCGCCCACGGAGCCCGGTTCCCTGGGGACGCCCTTCATGAGCACCTGGGGATAGGTGATTACTCCGGCTCCAGGATTGAAGAACCCGATGCAGTTGGGTCCGATGATGCGCGTCCCGCCCTCGCGGCCGATACGCCCTATCTCCCGCTCGAGTTCCTTACCCTCCGCGCCCAATTCGCCGAAACCGGAGGCAAATATGACCGCGCCCTTGACCTTCTTCGCGACGCACTCCTTGACTAGCGGCAGCACCGACTCGGGCGGGGTGAGGAGGATGGCTACATCGAGCCGGCCGGGGACCGCACTGATACTGGGAAAGGCCTTGATACCCAGGATCTCCTCGCGTTTGGGGTTGACCGGGTATATGGTGCGGCAACCGGCGTCCCTGAGCCCCTCGAGGAACAGACGCCCGAAGCTCCCCTCCTTGTCGCTGGCGCCCACGAGCGCCACCGATCGTGCGTTGAATATCTGCGAGAGTTGCCGCACGGTCTCTTGTGACATGGCGTTAGGCTCCCAGGATCACGCGGGCATCGACGGCTACGGCCCATCGGGGTAGGCGAAGATGGGGTTGAGGTCCATCTCCGTCACCGCCGGGGTCTGAACGACGGAGTCCGACACCCGGCTCCCGGGGCGGCCGACGTAATAGTGACTTGTTCCGTTTGCTTCACGACTGTCTCCTAACACCTGACTGCGGCAAGCCTGGGAGATGGGGGACACGCTCAGTTCGGGCGACCTCCATACAGCCGCCTACAGCAGGGTCACCACTGTCTGCGCGTAGCTCTTCCAGTCAGATTCGCAAGACTTCTTCCCCTCGATCCACACCGCCGTGTCCGGATACCGCGCGTACTCCGGAGGAAGCACCATGCCCCGAAGGAAATCGGCCGTTTCCCCGGGATCAGAGGTAGAGATCAGGGGATAACTGCCCTCCTCGTACCAGCAGTCGCCGGTCAGACGGTTGTCCGAGCATTCCCCCTTTTCGGACTCAACGCGCAGATGTCCGGCCAGCATGCAGCGGATGCCGGAACCCGGATGCGAGTGCAGCCCGGTGCTTCCTCGGTTGTTGTAGATGCAATCGAGACGGAAGAGCCACTTCGAGGTGGGAACAAGGTCGAACATACGGACGCGGCGCGACATACGGAGCCGAGAGGCGACCCCATCGCCACACGCGACGTTGTTCGGCGCATCCGTGCGGACAAGTTCCCAGCGCCACAGGAACGCGCCATCCCGGCCCGCCTCGATCGCGGCAACGTCCTTCCAGTACGCCGCGCTGTCCTTTTCAAGAGTCTCCCCGTTGACCGTCGCCGAGCCGTTGAACACATACGCGATGCCGTGCTGCGCTTCGAGATCCTGCGCAGTCCGGCTGTTCGGCGCGTAGGAGTCGTGATAAAGCCTCAGAGTAAACACGTTGACCACCACCTCAGACTAATCGGGCGTGCGGGGACGATCATGCACACCGCCGCACAGGAGGAGAAGAACACCCCCCACCAGAACGAGAGGCATTGCCAAGAAGATGCATCTTCGCTTCGTCATCGACGGCACCCTGCGGGACGAGCGGCTTTCGACACGACGAGGGCCCAGTCTAACACGCGGTCGCCGAGCCTTGGCGGCCTGAGCCAGAGGCAAAAGCCTACTGCGAACTTGGGGCCTGTCGTTTCGAGAGAGGGTCTTTCTCCGTCCGACCGGGAATGGTGGCCAATCCTTGGCCAGAGGGGTCAGAATTGGGGTCAAACGGCGATTTCGGCCGCTTTTGCGCAAAGAAGACACTCAGCGGAATGCGGCCACATGGAGCGACAACCGCCTCGCCAAGGCCGTCATCAGAGACTTGCGAGCCGAGGTTTGGGACCCTGGCTCTCGTTCCCCTTTCTAGTCCGACTGGGGCGCCAATCGCTCGGCAACCAGGCGCCTGGCCAGACCCAAGATCATAAACACCGGCGGCATGCCACACGGTTCCGGGATAACGCTCGAGTCGCATACGTAGAGGCCGGCTATCGGGGCCTGGAGGTCCTTGTCGATCTGGTCACCGATGCGCACGGTGCCGCCCGGATGGGCGCCCCGGGGGGGAGTGGAGACGATGGACGCAGGGTCGCAACCGGCTCGGCGCAGTATCTGACCGGAGATCTCCGCGCCGCGGGCGATCAGTTTCTGGTCCTCTTCAGTGAGAGGTTTGGACACGGTGCCATCGGGTTTGATCCAGCCGGCGAAACCGTCCCGCATCTTCGCCATGATGCCGAGGGTATGCGGGAAATGCCGGAAGCTGGCGACGGCTTTGGGGCCGCCCATCATCAATCCGAACAAGTAGAGCGGCCAGGGGTCGATGCAGTCCATCAGGATGATGCCCTCGTCCTGCAGGTCGGTCGTGCCGCAGCCCATGGGGACATCGTGGCCGGAACCCCGGCCGGGGTACACTCCATACGTCAGGATGAGCGGGTCGATGATGACGCCTTGGCCGGCTTCCGGAAAGCCGGAGGCCTGCATGATGGGCGCGGTACCCAGACCGCCCGCAGAGAGCACCACCCTTTCCGCCTCGATCTCGAACGGTCCCGACCGGCCCATACCCCGCACGCCGGTGACGCGCCCGTCCTTCGACAGCACCTGCTTGACCTGCATCCGCGTTTTGAGCCGAGCGCCGCGATCACACGCTTCCTCAACATAGGCGCGTGCAGTCCATTTCGCTCCCTTGGCGGAGCCGGCAAACAGCTTCCGACATGTGCGGCCGCATTTGTCGTAGTCGATGAAATGCGGCATCGGGCGCCAGTCGAAACCCTCCTCGTGTGCCGCTTCCATGATCCGCTTCGCCCCCTCCCCGATGAGGCGCTCGGGCATTAGGTCCAGCTTCATCTCACTCTTGATCTCCTCGACGTACGGCGCCAGATCTATGCCGTGTCGATCCTTGAGCCAGGCCGGCGGCTCAAAGGCGGTGCCCAGGAAGGCGATCGTGCTGCCACCCACGGTGAGCAGCCGGACCATCTGGGTCCCTTCGATCGAGGCAAGCGTGAAGAAACGATCCGCCATGCGGAACATGGTGACGTAGCTGCCCTCAGGCTTGTGGTAGGCGCCCTGCTCGAGTATGAGAACGTCCTGACCCCGGCCGGCCAACTCGCGGGCCACGCTGGCGCCACCGGGTCCACTTCCTACGACAACAGTGTGCGCACTATGACGCTCGACTCCGGTTGCCATCGCTTCTCCTTACTAGATGAACGCGAAGGATGCGTCCGGAAGCAGCTTCAGCCCCCACCTTCGTGGACCCAGCCGGTTGCCCTCGCGTTACCGCCCCTGTTCGCGTGCCTCGTCTTCGGACAGTCCCGCGTTTGCCGCCTCTGGTTCTGTACAAACTACACAGAGGATGGCCTCGGGACAAGTCGGCTCGGGATCGAGTCCTGCGTGGGAACAGCGGGGAGAACGAGCGTGGTGCCTTCGTCAGAAGGGGAGGTGGTCGGCTGAGTACTCGACGGTGTGGTCGTCGGGCTGACCTCCTCGTTGGAAGAGGTGAGCGCGGCGATGCGAGCCTCGAGTTCTTCCAAGCTCAGTGATGCCTCCCCCGGATCCTTGGTGTACCCCTGATTGCGGTAGACACCTATCCCACCCTTCTGTATCCAGATGGAGTTGTTCCCGTTAGTAAGCCAATAGGCGCCTGCAGGCTGATAGACAGCGCCTGGTCCATATCTTCCATCGGACGCGCCGAAGGCCACCACTCTTTCGCCCACGGACAGGTCGGCGTCTCCCCCCACAACGCCATTCTGTATGCGGAAGGCGATGGGTGTCCCCCATTCCGAGGTCCCTTTGAGAAGGGCCGTCGGCTCGACGTAGAACGTGGTGTAGAGAACGGCCAAGGTCTGTTCTTCGCGCGGTCTCCATTGCTCTCCATCGGGACTGTTCCATCGGGGCGGGTCGATCTCGACGATCTCTCCCACCGCGATGATGTCTGAATCCTCGACGTGTTTCTCGATGGTGAGGTGGTCTCGGTCCCACTCAACCACAACGGTGGTGGACACGGCCGGCAACGCACTGCAGCCGGAGACGGCGAGCATGAGAAGCCCTACGAGGACCGCTAGCGCGGAAGAAGACATTGAACCTGGTGAGCACGACAATCCTGGTCCCCCATCTCTCGGCTGACTCTAAGTTCCCGGCAAACCGGGCAGGCAAAGACATCAGACACCCCCGGGGGGACTCGAACCTCCGGTACGAGTTCCAGTAGGCTGGGAACTGGGTCTCCCCGCCGCTACTCCTTGAACCCGGTGGTCACATACCCCCCGAGGAGGCGCTCGGCAGACACCCGGGTGAAGCCGACTGCTTCCATTGTCTCGCGGCGGTCGTCGGCGACTACCGCCCGTCCTCCGGGCCGCA
>JAZDLO010000057.1:0-2072 GCA_043801935.1 bacterium | reverse complement strand
CCCGACCAGGTGTTGGCCATCTTCTCCATCATGCCGCCGAAGCGCTCCTCGATACCGGCGATGAGGGCGGGGATACCCACGTCGGCGGGGATGCCGGTGGTCTCCGATATCTTCTGCAGTTCGGCTACAGTCTTGCCCATGGCTTTAGCCAGGACATCCCAGGCAGGAACCCCGGCCATGGCGATCTCCCGCATCTCCCGGGCGGTGATCTTGCCCATGGACACCATTTGGCCCATGGAGTAACTCATTCGGTTGAACACGTCGCTACCGCCGCCCACAGCGGCCGTAGCATCCCCGATGGCCCGGAGTGTCTTTTCCACATCCTTGGCGGCCACCCCATAGGCCAACAGGCGCTGGGTGCCGGTGACGAACTGACCGAACTCGAACGGGCTCTTGGCCGCCATGGCATAGAGTTTGGAGAGCATGTCCGAAGCTGCGGAGGCCGAGTCGAGTATGGCGGTGAAGGCGATGGTGGACTGCTCCATCATGGCGTTGAACTCGATGCCCGCCTTGGTGGCATATCCAAAGGCCCCGATTAGAGCCCCTATGCCGGCCGTACCGGCGTAGACGGTGGTGGAGACGGCGAGGTACTTGAGCCGCCACGCAATCATCCCTAGCATCGAGTGCATGTCCTTGCCGGACTTCTGGACGCCGGCGTTGGCGACCGCCATGCCTTGGGATATTTGGCTGCCCGCCTGGGTGCCCGCAGCGCCGGTCGAGGCGAACATGGCGTTCTGCCGCTGCGCGGACATCCTCATGGTGGCTTCCGCCCTGGGCAGACCGGCATAGAGAGCCGCGTCGTTCAGGTCTATGACGTACTCTAGGCGACCACCTACTGGCAAGGCTTCACCTCCTCTTGGAGTGACGGCGCAGCAGGGCCTCGGCCATGCTGATGATTTTGGCTTCTTCGGGATCAGCGTCCGGATCGGGGTCGGTTTCCGACTGGTTTTCGAGAATCCCCAGGATCTTGAGGATGTCGATCGCCGAACGCACGAGGCGGTCACCGATGATCTGGGCGAGCAACTCCGCCTCCTCGATCTGGAGTTGAGGCAGATGCACGCTCATCGTCTTAACTTCCTCGGACACCTCATCGTGCAAGATGCGTCCGAGGGGAACGCCGTAGCCGCGGGCAACGCGGCACAGACTTCGCTCTATCTCCTCCTCGGTAGGAGGTTCTCTCTTCGCTACTTCTGAGCCCGGCGCTGTTCTCTGTTCTTCTTCATCAGCTCCGGCCCCTCGCGGAAAAAAGCCTCGGCCGTCTCCCCCACGAAGCGCAGGGTGACACCGTGGAAGTTCCCTATGAGTTCGTCCACATCAAGTTCTGGCTCGCAAACCATGGCCGCTACGATGGGGGCCCATTGTTCGGCCGCAGCATGAGGATCTACGTCTTCGGTATCTTCGGTCGCTGCGTCATCCTCGGAGGCAACCTTGCCCTCCTCAACGGCCTTCCACCCCCTCTGGTTGGCGGCGATCACCTTTTGCAAATACGCGGTGTTGGCCAGCCGCGCCTTCTCGGTCGCGTGTTCGCGATCGACCGTGAGTGGACGGATGGTCCAAGTCCGGGGGCTACCGTCTGCGCCATTGGTGTCGCCGGAGAGATCCGGCACATTCTCGAAGATCATAGTGCTCTCTTCGAGGAGCTTCTTTAGGTCATGCTTGACGATCATTTCTATCCTCCCGTGGGATTGGATTCCCCCGGCCTCCCGCGAGCAGCACGGGAGAACCGCTACGAAAGGCCAGGGGAAAGGTTGGGACGACGTTACGCCGGACTAGCTCCCGAGGGCGTATGAGGGCTCGTCGTTTTTGATGGTGTATGTGATCTTCGGGTCGGTGCCGGTGCAGCGCGCCTCGAGACGAAGGTCCTGGGGCTTGCCGTCGGGGTCGATCTGAAGTTTGGGTAGCGCGTTGCGGTACTGGCTCTCGGTCACGTCGACGGCGAACGAGACTTCAGGACCCGGGGAGGCAGCCGTATGGGTGAACTTGGTCGCGAAGGAACCCATGGCGATGGCTGCACTCGGCTCGGCGTTGTTACCTGGACTGGCGGATCCCCACACTAGGGTGTTGTACTGCGC
>JAZDLO010000024.1:0-3140 GCA_043801935.1 bacterium | reverse complement strand
AGCCAGCGCATAGGGATACCCGGCGAGGTGGAGGAGATCGAGGGCTTCCACTACGGGTTGCGATTCCTGCGCGATGTGAAGCTGGGGAGAGAGGTGTCCGTGGGCGAGCGGACCGCCGTCATCGGCGGCGGCAACGTGGCTCTCGACGCCGCGCGCACCGCGGTGCGCCTGGGTTCCCGCGACGTCCACGTCTACTACCGGCGATCCCGGGAGGAGATGCCGGTGTCCGAGGTCGAGTACGACCAGACCATCGCCGAAGGCGTATCCGTCGACTTCCTGGTCAGCCCCACGCGGATCGTCAGCCACGACTGGAAGACGAGAGGCCTCGAGTGCGTGCACATGACCTTGGGCGAGCCCGACCCGGGGGGGCGGCGCCGGCCGATCCCCGTTCCCGGCTCGGAGTTCTTCGTCGACGCCGACACGGTCATCGCTGCCGTCGGGCAGGCTCCCGACCTGACGTTCCTCCCGCGGGACAGCGTCCTGGAACGCACCCGCTGGGAGACCTTGGTGGTTGACGGCAACACCCTCTCGACTAACGTTCCCGGCGTCTTTGCCGGGGGCGACTTCGTTACCGGCCCCGGCATGGTGATCGACGCCATCGCCGGCGGCAGGCGCTCGGCGATGGCCATCGACAAGTATCTCAGAGGCGACAGCTCCCGCGTCGCGATCTACGACCGGAAGGCGGACCGTGTGATCGAGGTCGAGGCTGAGCAGCGCGAGATCGAGGAAACCTGGAAGCTGCAGCCGAGGCTCGAGGTGCCGACGGTGGCCGCTCCGCTGAGGAGGACGTGCTTCGCCGAGATCGAGCTCAACTACGCCGCGCAAGAAGCTGAGCTGGAGGCCAAGCGCTGCCTCCGCTGCGACCTCGACTAGGGGGCTGATCAGAATGAAATCTATCACGAAGCAAAAGAGCCTCGAGGAGATCGAGCGGCAACTCGCCGGGTTGGACCGGGTCTTCGTCGTCGGCTGCGGAACGTGCTCGACCGTGACCAAGACCGGCGGGATCGACCAAGTGCTCGAGATGAAAGATCACCTCGAGAAGATGGACAAGTGGGTCAGCGGTTGGACGGTCATACCGACGGCCTGCGACGAGATGACCGAAGTCAGCATGAAGGAGCATCGCCAGACCATACAGGATGCCGGCTGCGTGCTCGCCATGACCTGCGCGCTGGGTGTCCACCGGATGAACCTGTACATCAACCGGCCGGTCATGCCCGCGCTCGACACCCTCTTCATCGGCGTGGAGGAATCCCCGGGCCATTTCCACGAGGCCTGCGGCCAGTGCGGTCATTGCGTCCTGGGCGAGACCGCCGGCATCTGCCCCGTCGTCTCCTGCCACAAGGGGCTCGTGAACGGCCCGTGCGGCGGCACCAACGACGGCAAGTGCGAGGTCGATGCCGAGATGGACTGCGCGTTCACGCTGATCTACGAGCGCCTCAAGGCGCAGGGCCGGCTCCCGGTGATGCGCGAGTACCAGCCGCCCAGGAACCATCAGGTGATGCCCCGACCACGGGTGACACGGATAGTCTGAGGAAGGAGGCCGGCATGGCGTCTCGCCTGAAAGAAGCCCTGGACTCAGGGACGTTCGTCGTGACCAGCGAAGTGGCCCCGCCCAAGGGGACCAACCTGGATACCCTGGTGCACCACATCGACCTGCTCAAGGACATGGTCGACGGCCTGAACGTCACCGACCACCAGAGCTCGGTCATGCGCTACCCATCCTTAGGCGGCTGTCTCCTGATCAAGGAGCACGGCGGCGAGCCCATCCTGCAGATGACCTGTCGCGACCGCAACCGCTTGGCGCTCGAGGCCGACTTGCTCTTCGCCTCGAGCCGCGGCATACAGAACGTCCTGTGCCTGACCGGCGATGCAGTCCCGGTCGGCGACCACAAGGAGGCCGCCGGCGTCTTCGACCTGGACTCGGTGCAGCTCCTGCATGCCATCCGCCTGCTCGAGTCGGGTCACGACCTAGGCGGCAACGACCTCGACGGAGGCGTGGAATTCTGCGCCGGCGCGATCGTCACCCCGGAGGCTCACCCGCTGGAGCCACAATTGATCAAGTTCGAGAAGAAGGTGGAGGCCGGGGCCGAGTTCTTCCAGACCCAGGCGATCTACGACCTCGACAACTTCGCCGATTTCATGGAGTTCGCCCGCCAGTATCCCGTCAAGATACTGGCAGGGATCGTCCTTCTGTCCTCGGCCAGGATGGCCCAATACATGACCAACAACGTACCGGGGATTTTCGTGCCCCAGCATCTCATTGACGAGCTTGCGAACGCCGTCGCGGCCGAGAACGCCCCCAAGGGCGCCGGCTTAGCCAAGGGTATCGAGATCGCCGGACGAATGATCAAGGAGATTCGGGAGAACGCGCTCTGCGACGGCGTCCACATCATGGCGATCGGGAAGGAAGACGTGGTGCCGGACATCCTGGCCGCCGCCGAGCTCGTGGCGTGAAGCCGGCATGATACGCGGCCCAAGTCGTGGAGGCGATTCAGTCTCGGGGGACGGGGGTCAACGTGATCGCCACTGGACGAGGCGCCCCTGCTGGCCTTGTGGACATCGCGGACACGGTGACCGAGATGGTAAAGATCAGGCACCCGCTGGACCGGGGCATCTTGGCGAGAACCGGCATTGACTTCTGACCCCGAAGCGGCTTCGGCCAGGGAAGACGAGAGCATCGCTATGGGATGGTCGTGTTCCCCATGCCACATGCGCTTGAGACATGGCGCCCTCTGAGCAGCCGCTGTCGCGCATGCTCCGGTATCAGCCGATGAACATTTGGTCGCGGTGTGGGGCCTTGTCTCGGGCTTGCGCCGCAGAGGGCCCTAGATAGGTAAAGCGCAGGCCCCCGCTGCGCTCTGCCGGACCCATGGGGAAGACTGTTAGACGCCCTGCCATCGTGGGGAATAGCTTCTAATGTCGGCAGTTGTCGACCGTGAGCAGAGCCAGGGCAAGCTCCCAGGAGGGGAGAGAGTGCGATGGAAACCGTCCTCGTCGGTGTGGATGGGTCGGAGTGCGCGAAGGCCGCCTTGGCCTGTGCGGCCCGGGAGGCTGCCCTGCGCGGTGCGTCTCTGCGCATCGTCTGCGCCTGGGAAACTCCCACGTGGGTTGACATCGGCGTTCTTGCTCCCGGCCCCTAC
>JAZDLO010000021.1:0-23657 GCA_043801935.1 bacterium | reverse complement strand
GACTGGTGCGTGAAGCTCTGGAAGGAATTTGTCGCCGACGGCCTCGTCTGCGGCGACGGCTTGAAACATCCCGTTAGCGTCCTGGTCCAGGATACGCAATCCGATAACAACCGGGCCGGGCAGGTGGCCGCCGACCTTATCAACAATGGCAAGGTCGACATCTTGATGGGCGCATCCACCACCGATACCACGGCCCCCGCAGGCACCCAGGGGGAAGAGTTTGGGTGTCCCACTATCCTGACCGATAGCCCCGCGGATTCCTGGGTGGGGGCGCGGGGTGGAAATGCGGATACGAAGTGGAAGTGGACCTACTTCGCCTTCTGGGGCAATGCGGCGCTGGTCGATGTCAGCCTTGGGGCCTTCGACGACATTCCGACCAATAAGGTAGTCGGCGCCGTGTGGCCGAATACCATTGAGGGAAACGATCGCCGCGTATTCTACGGCGATGAACTGAGGAAGCAGGGTTACACGGTAGTCGATCCCGGGGCTTTCGATCCCACTGCGGAGGACTACACCGAGGTGATCGGCGTTTGGAAGAAAGGTGGCTGTGAGATCCTTACCGGCATCATGTTCCCACCGCAGTGGGGCGCCTGCTACAGCCAGATGCAGCAGCAATCCTACGTTCCGAAGATACTCGATATCGGCATCCCCACGCTCTTTCCGACCACCATGGAGACGTACGGCGAAGCAGCTATCGGGATGTGCGGCCCGAGCTGGTGGCACCCCACCAATCCCTACAAGTCTTCCCTTACCGGGGAGACATGTATGGAACTGGCGCTCCGTTACGAGCAAGAGACCAGCCAGCAGTGGACTCAGCCCATCGAGCACTACATGTTGGGCGAGTGGGCTGCTGACGTCTTCAAGCGCACTGTGAACGTGGACGACAAGGAAGAGATCATCAAGAACGTCGCCGCCACCAACATGGACACCATCGCCGGACCTATCGACTTCACCTCGCCGGTGACGGGATTCGGTGCGGCCGTCGGCCAAGGAGACAAGGTGGTTGGCAAGCGTCTCTTCGAAAACGTGGTGATGACACCGATGTGGATGGGCCAGTGGGTAAAAGGCACCGCCCAGAATCCCTGGAGTACCAAAGTCTGGCCCCTTGACCTATTGATCGTCAACAACGTGGATGCGCCCGACCTCACCCCACAGGCCCCGTTGGTGGCGATGCCGAATTCGACGTTCCAGTAAAACTATCAGCGGCTCGGTTCTGAGTAGCCGAGCATGGGGCAAGGGACAGGATCCGCACCTCGGAGCAGCTCGTCGGGGTGCGGATCCTATTGTCCGGAACTTTTCGTCGGTTAGAGAGGATCTACTTGCGGCGCTTGACCTCAGCCTTGGCCGCCTTCTTGGCTATCTTGGCCACGGTCTTTGTGTGGAGGTCGTCCGCGCTCCTCGGTTCTGAACTCGCTTGGCCTGACCCGTTCCCCCGTGTCTCTTCACCTGTCGGGCTGGGAGGCGGCGGGGACGAGGTCGTCGCAGAGCGATGTCGCGCGCGCGAGACCAGGTGATCGGCGAGCCGCTTTCCAAACTGGGCGATGAAACCGGCGGCCAGCACGATGAGAACCCACTTGAGGATGTCAAACCAGTCGATCGCTGAACCTCCGCGCCCGTTCTTGCAGGCAGACTCTACCCCAATATGATCTTCCGGACGCAGTGGGGACAGGGATCCGTCCATATTGAAGGATGTCGGAAGGCCTGGTGACTTGCAGATATTCTTTGAGAATATGTATCGCGGGGTCGTCGAGCGATAACCCTCTATAACGGGAGGAAGAAGATGGAGAGCACGAAGACCGGCATGGGGCATACAGGAGACGTGGAGGCCGACGCCATTGTGATCGGGGCCGGTGCTTCGGGGTTGTGTGCAGCGCTGACGCTCAGCCTAGGCGGGGCTTCCGTCCTCATCTTCGAGCAAATGCCTGAATGTGGAGGCATGACCAATCATGCCGAGGGGATGTTCGCCGTCCAAAGCAAGATGCAGAAGATACACAAAGTCGGCCTTACCGTAGAGGAAGCTTTCAACGTACACATGGAAGAAACCCACTGGCTTGCGAATGCTCGGCTGGTAAAGACCTTCATGGAACGATCGGGCGGCACGATCGATTGGCTTGAATCCTTGGGAGCTGAATTCAGCGGCCTGTTTGCAATATCGCCCTTTACCCCTCGGGTATGGCATCAGTTTGCGGGGTTCGCCAAGAACGGGCTGGTCGATCCCCTCTATGCGAAGGCGCAGGCACAAGAGAACATACGGGTATTTCTTGAGACGCCGGTCAAGAGCCTGATAATGGAAGAAGGCCGGGCTGCCGGCGTCGTAGCAGAAGACAGGGACGCAAATACCATTAGTGCCAAGGCCGAAGTGATCATCATCGCCTCGGGCGGCTATCAGGACAACAAGGAGTGGGTTGAAAAATACTGCAAATCCGGTTTCACGCGGCCCGTCGTTCCGTCGAAACAGACGGGGGGTCCCATTCAGATGGCATGGGACGTTGGCGCAGAGCCTCACGATCTAGGGGTGATGCAAAACATCGTGCTTGTTCCGGAGGAAGAGCTCAGCTCCCAGCTATTGGTCGCAGGCTATCAACCTCGCCTGTGGGTCAATCAGCTGGGGGAAAGATACTGTGATGAATCCATCTGTTGGAAGTTTCCGTTGGCAGGAAACGCTCTGGCAAGACAACCAAATGCCGCCGCGTTTTGCATTTTTGATGAAGACACGAAGACACACATGAAAGAGCACGGCGTTGACTACGTGTTGGGTGAGTTCTGGGACATTTCGCAGACGCTCGTAGATATCGATGGGGAATTAGAACGTGGCGAAAGAGAGGGTAAGGTCTTTCGGGGCAGTTCTCTGAGGGGTCTGGCTGAAAGCATCGACGTGGATCACGAGGCGTTGCGGGCCACGGTAGATGAATACAACGCGTGCTGGGAGGAGAATCATGATTTCGTTTTTGGGAAGAAGAGAACCTACCTGCAGGCCATAAGAAAACCAGATTTCTATGCGGTACGGCTCGCTTTGGCAGCCTTCATGACAAACGGGGGCATCAGGATCAATCATAGAACAGAGGCGTTGAACAAGGACCGCAAGGTGATCCCTGGGCTCTACGCGGTCGGTTGTTGCGCAGGCGGCCTCCTCGGTGATACCTATGAGGTGTCCACAACCGGCGGCTCCCTGAGCTTCGCCGTCAACTCAGGGCGCATGGCAGGCGAGAACGCATTGGAATATCTTGGGACTGGATCCAGATAGACAGGTGAGACGAGCGGATGAGCCTTTTGCCCCGGCCTCGGTGCAGGCTACTTCTTCCTAGCGAAAGTCTGCTCTTCGCCGTCGGCGCTTAGGATGAGATTGTCCCCGTCGACCCTGTAGTCGATATCGCTTAGCTCACCGGTTTCCGGGTCGGGAGAAGAGAGCTTGCCGCCCTTGGCAGAGTACGTGCTCTGCTCCTCTTCGCCCATGAACCTGACTACCAGGACGCCATCGGACTTGAATTCATACTCGATGACTCCACCCTCATCGGTCCAGATGCCGACGATCGCATCGTCGCCGCCCTCTCCACCTCCACAGCCTGCGAGCGCCAAAGGCAGAACGAACAACAGGCAGATCGCCAACGTCAGGACTTTCCACGGCTTCCTCATGCGTTCTAGACTCCCTTTTCTAGATGGCATAGTGCTAGACAGCATACCAGGGGCAGTGAACGCAGGTCCGGAAGGGGCAGGATCGTGTCAACTGCGGAAATGCTCGGAAAGGGCAGTCTCGGAGCTGGGGCTACCGACCATGAGCAAAGTCGTGCCCTCTCGCAGCACGGTTTCCGGCCCCACGGCGAGCTCGGGCTCCGCATCCCCTTCTTGAACGGCGATCACGGTGGCGCCCGTAAGAGCGCGGATGTGCGAGCGGGCCAGAGTCAGCCCATTGAGGGAACCGGGCACGGCGCGCCAGAAGATGTGCACGCCTTCTGTGAGGAAGACGGTCTTGCGTCCCTCGATAGCATTTGTCAGCATGCTGGCTCCCACGGAGGAGTAGGACACGACGAAATCGGCCCCTGCCGCGTAGATCTCGGACACGTTCTCCTCCCGGTTGGCGCGCGCGACTATGCGGATACGAGGGTTGAGCTGACGGCAGGCCAGGGTCAGGAACACGTTGGTACCGTCATCGTTTGTGGTCACGATGGCGCCCATGGCTTCCTGGATACGGGCTTCCTCTAGGGTTGCCCGCCGGCTGGCATCGCCCTCAACGACCTTGCGGACCAGGGAGGCACCCGCTCCGGCGAGGTCTTCCTGTGACCGATCCGGCAGTCCGCACCCGTCGATAGGCTTGATCCGCTCGAACTCCTTCTCCACCAGGATGTGGGGTACGTTGTTGCGTGCGAGGTATCCTGCGGCCGATCTTCCTACCGTCCCATAGCCTATGACGATGACCAGATCATCCCCCGCGGTCTCGCCCGCCAGGCGCTCGAGGGTCTCCAGGCTGGGTCGGGTGCCGACGAGCAGCAAGACCATGCCCGCGGTGATCCGAGTCTCCGGCCGGGGCAGCGCGAAGCGGCCGCGCTCCCAGATCCCGATGACCGAGGCACCCGTAGCCTCGCGTATCGAGGCTTCCGCCAGAGTGAGGCCGGTGAAGGGTGTGCCGTGGGCGGGTATCTCCGCGAAAAGGAGATCGCCGAGGGAATCGACGACGTGCGACATGGCTCCGCGCGTAGTGGCCCGCACAGCCAAGTAGCCTCCCAGGATATCTCTTAGCGCCAGCGCTTGGTTGGCCCCGGCTGCCTCCATGAGATCCACGCGCTCTGCTTCGGTCACCACGGCTACCACCGGTGTTTCGCAGAGCGAGCGGACAGTGAGCACCAGGTTGGCGTTGTCGGTGTCGCTGAGGTTGGCCACGAGGGCCCGGGCTTGTGCCACCTTCACTCGCTCCAGTACCACAGCATCGGTGGCGATCCCGTAGACGACCTGGACACCTTCTTCGTCAAGCCGGGCCACCTGCTCATAGTCACTCTCGACGATCACGTAGGAGAGACCTGTCGCCCGGAGGTTGCGCGCCACCGTACGGGTGACGGGGTCCCACCCGCAGATGATGACATGCCCTCGAGCGTCATCCGGCAGGCTGAGGCGGGGCCGGTAGCGCAGACGCTCCTCCATCCACGGTGCGATGAAGAGGCTGATGGCGCCAAAGGGCAAGATGATGAGGAGGAAGAGCACTCCAGACAGGGTGACGAGCATGGAGAAGACATGACCCGACTCGCTATAGAAGGTGATGTCGCCGAAACCGAGGGTGGTCATGGCGGTTACGGTCCAGTAGACACCGGTGATCAGTGAATACTCCCGGCCCTCGAGCCTCCACATGAGGTACCGGAAGAGGAAGGCGTAGGCAAGAACGAGGACGATCAAGAAGGCCACGTAGAGAAGGAGGACCTTCAGGTTTCTCTTCGCGTGGCCTCTGAAGAAGTAGGCGAGTTCGGCGGCGAGCGTCTTCAATGGGGCCAGACCTGGAGTCGAGCGCAACGCGTGTACGAGCAGCCCATAGTCTACACCAGTGCCGATCAACCCCAAGGCCGTATGCGAACATGGTGCAGTGCACGCGCTTATTCCGGTATCGCCCCGCTTCCACCCACGATACAATCGGCCTCGGGAACGCGGCGCCTCCATGCGCGCACGGTTCGATGCCATCGACGCGAGACCATCGACGCTAGAGGGGAGCTCTCATGCCCAAGCGCGCGGATATCCGGAAGGTCCTCATCATCGGCTCCGGACCGATAGTGATCGGTCAGGCCTGCGAGTTCGACTACTCCGGTACGCAGGCATGCAAGGCGCTGCGGGGGCTCGGCTACGAGATCGTCCTGGTGAACTCCAACCCGGCCACCATCATGACCGACCCGGTCATGGCCGACGAGACCTACATCGAGCCGCTGAATCTGGAGACCCTGACGGAGGTCATCGCCGCGGCCAGACCAGACGCGCTCCTGCCCAATCTTGGCGGTCAATCCGGCCTGAACCTCTCCTCCGAGCTGCACCGCTCAGGAGTGCTCGCCGAGTACGGCGTGACCATCATCGGCGTCGGCCCGGACGCTATCGAGCGGGGAGAGGATCGCCTCGCGTTCAAAGAGACCATGACCCGTCTAGGCATCGACATGCCTCGCAGCGAGATCTGCTACTCGGTGGACGAGGCCGCGAGAGTCGCCGCCGAATTGAGTTACCCGGTAGTCATCCGGCCCGCGTACACCATGGGAGGCACCGGCGGCGGCATCGTCTACAACCGGGAAGAGCTACAGGTGATCGTGGAGCGCGGCATCCGGGCGAGCCTCGTGGGGCAGGTGTTGGTGGAGGAATCGGTGCTCGGCTGGGAGGAGCTCGAGCTGGAGGTGGTCCGTGACGCCAAGAGCCAGATGATCACCGTCTGCTTTATCGAGAACGTCGACGCCATGGGGGTCCACACCGGCGACAGCTACTGTACTGCTCCCATGCTCACCATCGCGCCTGAGCTACAAGACAAGCTGCAGCGCTACTCCTACGCCATAGTGGAGGCCATCGAGGTCATCGGCGGCACCAACATCCAGTTCGCCCACGACCCGAAGACGGGCCGGGTGGTGGTGATCGAGATCAACCCCCGCACCTCTCGTTCGTCCGCTCTGGCTTCGAAGGCCACCGGTTTCCCGATCGCCATGGTGAGCTCCCTTTTGGCCGGGGGGCTGACGCTGGACGAGATACCGTACTGGCGCGACGGTACGCTGGAGAAGTACACGCCCTCGGGCGACTACGTGGTGGTCAAGTTCGCACGCTGGGCGTTCGAGAAGTTCCGGGACGCACAGGACCGGCTGGGGACGCAGATGCGGGCGGTGGGCGAGGTCATGTCTATCGGCAAGAACTACAAGGAATCGCTGCAAAAAGCTATCCGTTCCCTTGAGACCGGCCGTCACGGGCTTGGCTTCGCCAAGGACTTCAACACCCGTTCGTTGGAGGAGCTCCTGGCCATGCTGAGCGAGCCCACCAGTGAGCGGCACTTCATGATGTACGAGGCGCTGCGCAAGGGGGCCACGACTGAGGCTCTCTATGCCCGGACCCACATCAAGCCCTGGTTCATCGAGCAGATGCGGGAACTGGTGGAGCTGGAGGAAGAGATCCTCGCCTTCCGGATGCCCGCCGCCGGAGCGCGCGCGGGTGCGGGCGCAGACGCCGTCGGTACCCCGGGCGCCGCAGCCGGGCTCCCCGACGAGCTACTGGTGCGGGCCAAAAAGGCCGGCTTCGCCGACGCCTACCTGGCGAAGCTTCTTGGCATCCCCGAGGCCCAGATCCGTGGACAGCGCCTGGCTCTGGGCCTGGCGCACGGCTACCATCCCGTCCCCGTCAGCGGAGTAGAGAACGCCGCCTACTACTACTCGACGTACAACGCCCCCGACGTGGTCCCGGTGAGCGACCGTCGGAAGATCATGGTGCTGGGAGGCGGGCCCAACCGTATCGGCCAAGGCATCGAATTCGACTATTGTTGCGTCCATGCGGCCTTCGCTCTCCGCGAAGCCGGCTTCGAATCGATCATGGTCAACTGCAATCCCGAAACGGTCTCCACCGACTACGACACCTCCGACAAGCTCTACTTCGAGCCGCTCACGGTCGAGGACGTGCTCGCCATCTACGAGAAAGAACGTCCCCAGGGAGTGATCGTGCAATTCGGCGGCCAGACGCCGCTCAATATCGCCCGCGAGCTGGAGCAGGCAGGCGTGCCGATCATCGGGACCTCGCCCGACACCATCGACCTGGCCGAAGACCGCGAGCGTTTCCGGGGCATGATGGAGCGCCTAGGCATCCCCATGCCCGACGCCGGGATGGCCACCTCCGTGGACGAGGCCCGGGAAGTGGCGGAACGAATCGGTTATCCCCTCATACTTCGTCCCAGCTACGTGCTGGGCGGACGGGGGATGGAGATCGTCCATGACGAGGAGATGCTCACCCGCTACATGGCCGCAGCCGTGGACGTCACTCCCGAACGGCCCATCCTCATCGATAAGTTCCTGGAGAACGCCTTGGAGTGCGAGGCCGACGCCTTGGCCGACGGCACCGACGCCTTCGTGCCCGCCGTCATGGAGCATATCGAGTACGCGGGGGTGCACTCCGGCGACTCTGCCTGCGTCATCCCCCCCGTCACCATCGCCGAGAAGCACCTGGCCATCATCCGCGAGTACACCAAGAAGATCGCCGTCGAGCTGGGCGTGGTGGGACTCATGAACATGCAGTATGCGATCTCCGACGACGTGGTCTACGTCTTGGAGGCCAACCCCCGGGCCTCGCGCACGGTGCCGCTGGTGTCCAAAGTCTGCAACCTGCAGATGGCCGCCCTGGCCACGCGGTTGATGTTGGGGGCCAAGCTGGCCGATCTTGGTCTCCGGGCGAAGACCGTCCCCTATTTCGGCGTCAAGGAGGCGGTGTTCCCCTTCAACATGTTCCCCGAGGTCGACCCGTTGCTGGGGCCGGAGATGCGCTCCACCGGCGAGGTGCTGGGTATGGCCGACTCCTTCGGTCTGGCCTTCGCCAAGGCGGAGGAAGCAGCCCAACAGAGGCTACCGCTCGAGGGCACCGTGCTCATCACCGTGGCGGAACGGGACCGCGAGCGCGTGCTCGAGGCGGCGCAGGAATTCCATGCTCTGGGCTTCAAGATACGGGCGACGGTGGGCACCCACGCCTTCCTCGCCGAGCACGGCATGGCGGCGGAGCCGATCTTGAAGCTGCACGAGGGCCGGCCCAACATCGAGGACGCCATCAAGAACGGTGAGATCCAACTGGTGGTGAACACTCCCGCCGGCAAGTCGAGCGAGTTCGATGACTCGTACATCCGCAAAGCGGCCATCAGGCACAAGGTGCCCTACATCACAACAACGGCGGCGGCCACGGCGGCGGCCAAAGGCATCGCCGCCCGCCGCGCCGCCCGCGGCCGGGTGCGGTCGCTGCAGAGCTATCATGCAGCTATCGGAGATTAGGGCCGAGGTTCGACCCGGGACGCAACCGACAGGCGGGTGCACAGGATGACGGATGGGTCGACCGCCAGCTCCATCGACGAGTACATAGCGGCATTTCCCCCCGAGACCCAGAAGGCGCTGCAGGAGGTGCGAGCACTCATCAGGGCATCCGCGCCCGACGCGACAGAGACGATAAGCTACGCGATCCCCACCTTCGACCTGAACGGCCGCCATCTGGTGCACTTCGCAGGTTTCGAGAACCACATCGGGTTCTATCCGATCCCGAGCGGGATCGAGGCCTTCCAGGAAGAACTCAAGCCCTACAAACGCGGTAAGGGCTCGGTGCGATTCCCCCTTAGCCGGCCTATGCCCGCGGACCTGATCCGCCGGATCGTCGAATTCAGGGTCGAAGAGAACACCGGCAGGGCCTCGAAATAGCGACCACCGGCCGGCGGAGCGTCGCGTACGGGGTCGAGCCAGCGCGGGTGCCTTGCGGAGCCCAAGGAGTCTCGCCTACACTGGAGCCATCATCCATGGAGGGAGTAGGAATGAGAGCATCAACGTTCGGAGACGGCACGAGTGGCCCTCAGAGACGGGCGGCTAGGGCTGTACCTCTTACGGCTTTGGCCGTGTGCCTGCTGGCTTGTGCGGTCCTTGTAGTTGCTTTCGTTCTTGCGGGCTGCGGGGGGCAGACCGGCCCCGAAGAGACCGGCGGACAGGTGGTCGTGGAGGAGAGCGGCTCGATCGACCCCGGCGACACCCGGGACCCCAATCACGCCAACCTGCCGTACGACGCATACACCTTCGAGGCCAAGAAGTTCGATCGTGTTCGCGTGGAGGTGGTGGCCGAAGGCTTCACCCCGCTTCTCAAACTGGTGGAGGTCTCAACCGGCGCCGACCTCTGGGAATGGGAAGAAGAGTACTCGGATGAAGATGCGCTCACCTACACCATCGCCGGACCCGGCACCTATGAGGCCCGCGTATACGCCACGAAGGACGGAACAGGCACCTACCAGATCGGCGTGAGCCTGAACGACTGACTTCTGGGGTGGCTCGACCCGACCTTCTCTCGGCTACTCGAGCAGCATCCTATCCACTGCGAGCGTCTCCCCGGAGACCTCGTGGAACTTCTGGATGAGACCCGGTATCGTCAACGTCTCCTTCTGAACGCCGGCGACGTCTAGGATGATTCGACCCGCGTGCATCATGATGAGGCGGTTGCCCCACCGAAGCGCGATCTCCATGTTGTGCGTGACCATCAGTGTGGTCAGCTTGCGTTGCTGGACGATCTTGCCCGTGAGATCCATGATCGTGGCGGCGACTTTGGGATCAAGTGCAGCGGTGTGCTCATCCAGAAGCAGTAGCCGGGGTTCAGCCACGGTGGCCATCAGAAGAGACATGGCCTGCCGCTGGCCCCCTGACAGCTTGTTCACCTGGGTTGTGAGGCGGGTCTCCAGACCCATGGCGAGCTCGACCAGCTGCTCCTTCATTTGCCGTCTGAGCCTGGCGGGCACACCAGGCCGCAAACCCCTTCGGCGGCCCCGGAGATATGCCATGGCCATGTTTTCTTGAATAGACATGGAGGGAGCCGTCCCTGCGCGGGGATCCTGAAAGACCCTTCCGATCGACTTTGCTCTCGTGTGCTCGGCGAGGCTGGTTATGTCCTTGCCCTCGAGCCAGACGGTGCCGGCAGTGACAGGGACGGTACCGGCGATCGCGTTCAAGAGCGTCGATTTCCCTGATCCATTCGACCCGATTATCGTGATGAAGTCGCCGGGGTTGACCTGAAGGCTGAGATCGCTAAGAGCCACGACCTCGTTGACGGTACGGGGGAAGAAGACCTTCCTGAGGTCCTGCACGAGGAGGCCGGCCTGAGTACTCACATTCTTATCACTTTGCGCCTGACGGTGGGCAGAGACAGGGCCACCACCACAAGAAGGGCAGTGAACAACTTCAGGTCAGTGGGAGCGATTCCAAGCCGCAAGCTGACCGAGATGAGCAGCCGGAAGACTATCGAGCCGCCGATAACGCTGAAGAGGACCCAACTGATGCTTCTCGTTCCGAACAGCACCTCGCCGATGATGACTCCGGCCAGGCCGGCCACGATCGTACCGATGCCCATGCCCACGTCCGCGAACCCTTGGTACTGAGCGATGAGCGAGCCGCTGAGGGCGACAAACGCATTCGCCAGGCCGAGTCCGAGTACGCGTACCACATTGGTGTTGACCCCAAGCGAACGGAGCATCTGTTCGTTGTCGCCGGTGGCCTGCATGGCAAGTCCAAGCTCCGTATGCAGAAACCAGTCCAGTGCAGATTTGACCAGAAGCATGAACACCGCCAGCACGAGTATGAGCCACCAACCGGTCATGCGCACCGACAGCCAACTGCCGATCTGGTCGAAAACGTTCTCCTCGCGAAGGAGGGGTATGTTGCTGCCCCCCATGATGCGTAGGTTCATCGAGTAGAGGGCGGTCATCACAAGAATGCCCGCAAGCAACTTGGGCCCATAGTTGGTGGAGTTGCTGTCTCCCGATTTCAGAACGAGGTGGAGGACTCCGGTCACAAGGCCCGCCACCAGGCCTGCACCGATACCCGCGATCGTGGCCACCCAGGGAGAGTGGCCCGAGGTGATGATGAGGGCTGTTACCGCCGCTCCCAGAGGGAGGCTTCCGTCTACCGTCAGGTCGGGGAAGTCCAAGACTCGAAAGGTCATGAAGACCCCAAGGATCATGAAGCCATACAGAAGCCCCTGCTCGAGCGCACTGGTTATTACCGACTCCACTGATACATCACTCCACGTGCGGTCGCGGTCGGATCCGGGAAACCACAAACAGATGGCGGGGCCCCACGGCCCCGCCATCTCGTGGCATTCGTTTCATGCCGTGGATCGTGCTCTTAGTGCGCTAGAAGGTAGTATTGGCCTTAGCTTTTAGTTCCTCAGGGATCGTTACTCCCATTGCCGCGGCTGCGGCCACGTTTATGGCCAGCTGGAGGTTCTGCGCGTACTCGACGGGTATACTCGAGATCGGAGTACCCTGGAGTACCTGCACGGCAATGAGTCCGGCCTGCCGTCCGTGGTCCTTGTAGTCGAAAGCGTAAGCGGCGACCGATCCCCGCTGGACACTGTCGATATCGCCGGTGATCAAGGGGATCTTGTTCTCTTGACAGACCTTGACCACGCTTTCCAGTGCGGAGACCACGGTGTTGTCGGTGAGGACTGAGATGACGTCGACTCGGCCCACGAGGGACTGGGCGGCGGCAAGCACTTCGGAGGAACTCGCGGCCGTAGCTTCCACGACTTCCAGCCCCATGGCGGCCGCGGCTGTCTTCTCTTTCTCGACCAGCGTTACCGAGTTCGTCTCGCCTGCGTTGTAGAGGAGACCGATGGTCTTCGCCTGCGGGACCAACTGCATGATCAGGTCAAGGTGGGGTTGGATGGGCAGCATATCGGAGACGCCGGTGACGTTGGCCTCGGGTGCTTCGGCGTTTGTGACAAGGCCTGCCGCGACCGGGTCGGTGACTGCTGCGAAGACGATCGGGATGCTTGTTGTGGCCTTGACTGCTGCCTGGCTGGTGGGTGTGGCGACGGAGAGTATCAAGTCCACCTTGTCGCCGACGAACTTCTGGGCGATGCTTGTGGCGTTGGCCATTTCACCTTGAGCGTTCTGCCTGTCGTAGGTGACGTTCTTGCCCTCAACGAATCCGGCTTCGGCAAGGGCCTCGACAAACCCCTCGACCACTGAGTCGAGCGCCGGATGAGTAACGATCTGGGTGACACCGATGGTGTAGGTCTTGCCGGCCGCGGTTGTTGCTGTGCTGGCTTCAGTGGTGGTAGTGGAGCCGCCGCAGCCGGCCCCGACGAAGCCGAGGACCATCGTCACCACCAGAACCCCCACGATGGTCACAACCCTGTGTGTCGCGCGCATGCCTTCCCCTCTCGATATATTGTTCGCGCAAGCAATCCATGTTGTCACCCTGCGCGCTTTCAAGTCAAGCCCCCCGACCCGCGACCCCCGGCCGGAAGCGTCGCAGACAGATCTCAACCACCCCGATCGAGCTCGGATTGCGTATCTCGCATCGCGAAGACGTCGGTCAGATCCTGAAGCGTCTCCAACATGCCGCGGTACACTCCCTCGCTGTCCCGGAGCGCGCAATAGCGGGCCAGGATCAGACGGCCCTCCTCGGTCGTTCGGAAGACGGCTTCGTCTTTGGTGCCATCACGAAAGGCCCTTTCCAGGCGGGCGATAGTCTCTTGTGACTTCTGACTGTGACAATCGTTCACATGATGTCCGATGTACCTCTTTGCACAACCCTCGTACAGTTCCCCGTGCCAGTACAGAAGGATGCCGTCTTCATTTATGAATGAGAACTGCAGTGGCAGGTGGCGGATCACTAGGTCGTACTGCTCCGCAGTGAGATCGCCGGCCGACTTACAACCGGAACCAGACCCCGAGATTGCCTCGTGACCCATGGACCCTTTCCTTCATTCGAGCGACTCCAGATGAGAAGCCCGAGACGATGCGGCGGGAACTGCAATATGGTAATACATGCCGCCGAGGAATAACATCCGGGGCCAGTCTGGCCGTCTGCCCCCTCTGCTACCATCGACCTGACGACTTGAGGGATAATGTGGCCGGGAGCGCCCGCGGGCGTGATCCAGCGGGGAGTCGAGCAGTATGTCGAGCGCCAAGACGCAAGCTGGGGCTGATAGCGCCCCGTGAGAGGAGGTCAGCCATGGCGCGCAAATGTACGCAATGTGGCCTCATGGTCGCCGCAAAATGGGAGTTCTGCCCGCTTTGCGGCATGAAAATGCCGGCCGATCAATCTCGGCAGGCTCCACAGAGCCTGAGTTGGTGGGAGCGCCGAACCCAGGGCCAAAAGACCTATATCGTTCTGGCCACTTTTCTTGCCACCATCGGTATCGCAACCGTTGCCGCTGTCTCTGTTGTACGGGCTAGCGGATTCGACCCCTGAAGGCCGTCTACGCCTCCCAGTTAGGGATGGCGGGCAGAACGCCGGAAGCAACCCGGATTAGAGGGGATCTGATTACATGAAAACCGCCGAACCCGCGGCGCTCGTCTCGGGCCATGTGCCCCGGTTCTTCGTCAACCAGAAGCTCACCGCCATGGTGAATCGCTATGAGATCCGCGCCGCGAACCCTTACGGGCAACCGGGCGAACTGCTGGCCTTCGCGCAACAGAAGCGCATGAAGCTCAAGGAAGAGGTCATCTTCTACCGCGACGACACCAAGACCGAAGCGCTCTTCTCCTTCAGATCCCGACAGGCGATGGACTTGCACGCCCAGACCGACGTTCTTGACGTGCACGGCAACGTGGTCGGCTGGTTCGAGAAGGACTTCAAAGCGAGCCTCTTACGCTCGACGTGGCATCTGCACTACGCCGATGTCGAGGCTCGAGGCCAGGAACGTAACAACACCGTGGCCATCGTTCGCAGATTCGTGAACCTGCCGCTTCGCTTTCACTTCGACTTCCGCGACGTCGCCACCGGGCAGACCGTCATGACCGTCGAACGCCGGAGATCGCTCCGAGACCGCTACGAGGTCAGCGTGCCGGACCCGCGACTCGACGTTCGTCTCGCGGCCGCCATGAGCGTCGGTCTCGACGCCTTCCAGGGCCGCTGAGGAACTACGGAGGTTGGACTCCCGTCGCCCATCACAACTTACCTCCCAGTCAACCGGTCCCGTCCACTTTCTGAGTGATGTGGATCCTGTTCTTGTTCACCCACTCCAAGACTTCCTCATCGGAGGCGAACTCGTCCGGACCACAGTAGTCATAGTGGACCATGCTTGATTTCTTGCGGAACAGCCTGGGCCCCGGTTGGCTGTTGGCGTGACCCATGCAGAATATGTCGTAGATCTCCAGATGCATGGGGATGTGGCCGAGGAGTTGTCGCAGCTTGGCGTTCACCGTGGGCATCTTGGCGGCCGACACCCAGAATGACGCCAGCCCCATGCTGGTGGCGGCCAGCATCATGTACATGAAGGCGTTGGCGAGACTGGACTCAAATATCGAGATCCTTTTCTGGTCGGTGTAGCGCGCTGCCATCGGTAGCCCGACCTGCGTGCGAGTGTCTCCCAGTATGAGGATATGCACGGGCGCGTTCATCATGCGAAAGCCTAGATTAGGGTCGGGCAGCCACTTGGGCCCCTGCCAGTCTTCGCGTGTAGCTTCGAACATGAAGAACTGGTCGGTGCGGTATTCGTTCACGATCTCGGTGATGCCGGCCCTCAGTTTGGGGTCCTTGACCACGACGAACTCCCATGGCTGCATGTTGAATCCTGAGGGCGCCCAGCGAGCCGCCTCCAGGACCCTGTCCACCAGCTCGTCGGGGATCGGATCCGGCTTGACGTCCCTGATGGTGCGCCTCTTCTTGAAGAGGGTCATGAGCTCGTCGTACTCCATCGTGGTCTCCCTTCTTCCAATGCGATTGTTCAGGTCGAACCAGGGAGCGGATAGGCGAGGATCCCCGCGGGTCGCCTCTAGCCAAGGGTATCTCATAGGTCGCGGACTCGTCCAAGTCTTGTGGGCTCCGGCTGGAGCCCCCCATTCAACCAGACCGGGTGCAACTCGCCGTTTTCGTGGGGGCGGCGGCCCCCCTCTATCCCCATGTACCGCGAACGCTTAGAATGGCGGGGGAGGAGTCTCCAAGAAACACGATTGAGAGAGGTCTCGCTGAGGTCGTCTCGTCACTTGCCCTTGGTGGCGCTGGCTCTGCTCGCGCTCATCTGGGGCTATACCTGGGTGGCTGTGAAGGTGGGTATGGCCTACAGCACTCCCTTCATGTTCGCCGCGGTACGCACGGTTTCCGGCGGGATCCTGTTGCTGGGGCTGGTGGCGGCCCTCCGACGTCCGCTCAGACCGAAGGCGGTGAGGCTCACCGTGCTTCTCGGCGTTCTGCAGACCAGCGGCTTCATAGGCCTCACCACGGCGGCTCTGGTCAGCGGCGGGGCCGGCCGTACCGCCGTCCTTGCAAACACCTGGCAATTCTGGATCCTGCTGATGGCCTGGCCCCTTCTCGGAGAGAGGCTGCGCGGGCCGCAGTGGCTGGCGGTATCGCTGGCGCTGGGTGGTCTGGTGTTGATAATCGAGCCCTGGAACTTGCACGGCGTCGTCAGCAGCCTGCTGGCTCTGGCCGGGGCGGTTTCCTGGGCCGCGAGCTCCATCGTGGTGAAGGTGCTTCGGCGACGCCACGAGGTCGATCTACTCTCGTTGACCGCCTGGCAGATCTTCTTCGGATCGATCCTGTTGTTGTTAGTCGCCATCTTCGTGGAGGGCGGGACGCCTCAGTGGTCGGGGACTTTCCTGTGGTCGCTCGCTTACACGGTGGTCGCCTCTACCGGCGTGGCCTCCTTCCTCTGGCTGTATGTCCTGCAAGAGATGCCTGCCGGTATCGCGGGTCTGGGTACGATGGGCGCCCCGGTAGTGGGCCTGCTCGTCTCCTGGGCCCAACTCGGTGAGCGGCCGACCGCCCTCGAGATCGTGGGGATGATCGTGATCCTGGCTGGACTGGGGATACTTTTCGCCCGCGGGGCGACTGGCGCCGCGCCGGTATCGGGGGGCTGGCTTGCTCCCGCGGAGGGAAAGCCGCTCTCGGGTGCGGTCGATTCCGCGCCGGCCCGTCCCGTGGTGACAGATTCGTCGCCCCGATCTCACCAAGAGGGTCTTTCGGAGGGGCTCGGCGAGGGTCTGCGGAGCCCGGACCAGCGGGACCGATGACCGTCCGCCCCACCAGCAGGCGACTCCGCCACTGGTCAAGTTTCGGCCTAGTGATGGCCATAACGCTTGGTACCGCGCTGATCCTGGCTGCGTGCGCCGCGGATGGTGACCGGCCGGTGGGGTCATCGATGACCGGGCCTGCTGTCACGCCTGCGTCGACCGTACCGGCCGTCAGTACCGAAACGACCATGCCCACTGCGCTCCCCGATGGCATCGTTCGGACCACCTCGGGAGATAGCACGGGTAATCGCTTCTCGCCCGGGCGGGGAGACCTGCCGGATGCGGTGCCGGTGGACGTCTCGCTGTCCGGCACCCCACTCTGGGTCGTCGGTGCCGGCACGGAGCGCGGGTCGACCTGGGTCGTGGCCCTGGATGACGGCCGGCTGGAGGGCTGGCGCGTAGAGAACGGTCAACCGGTCCCCGTGTCCCTCAACCTCGCTCGCCTTTCCGCGGGGGCGCCGCCGGTGGTGATCGCCGGACCCGACGGGGTCGTCGTGGTGGAACCCCCTGTCGGTGCGTCCCATGACACGTTTCCCATGCCTCTACCGGGCGGCGGGCTCGTCTACGTCACCGACGACGGGACGGTCGTCGCGGAAACGGGCGACAGGACCCACAGGTTCGAGGTCGATGCTCTGCCAGACACGAGGATCACGATCAGCGAGAACGGACTGGTCGCCGTGCTTGCCGAAGCGACCACCCGCTATCCGCATGGTGCGCTCGGGGATGAGCTCGAAGCGGGGCGGGTGACCATTATCGATCCCCGGGCGGGCGAGGTCGTGGCCGAAGCCGTTGTGGCGGAGCCCGCGGTGATAGAAGGAGTGGCCGCCCTCTGGGCGGAAATCGACGGTGACGGCCAACAAGAGATCCTGATCACGGTGAGTGATGGGTCGAGCGGAGCCCGGCTGGCGGTGTTCGACCAAGGCGGCGATCTTGTCGCCGAAGGTCCGGCGATCGGCCGGGCCAACCGCTGGCGCAATCAACTTGGAGTGGCGGCATTCGGTCCCAACGGGGAGATCGAGATGGTCGATGTCCGGGTGCCTCATATCGGGGGGGTGGTGGAGTTCTTCCGGCTGGAGAATGGTCGGTTGACGGTGCACGGGGAACAGGTGGGTTTCACCTCGCACATGTTCGGCTCACGCAATCTCGACATGGCTCTCGCAGCAGATGCCGACGGGGATGGACGGATCGAGGTGGTGATCCCCGACCAAGCGATGAATGCCTTGGGACTGCTCCGTCGAACGGCTGTGGGCGTGATGGTGGTCGCCAAGGTCGAGCTGCCCGGGACTCTCAGCACCAACGTGGCGGCCGCTGTCCATCGGAATGGCCTCCTTTCCTTCGCCGCGGGCACCGACGGTGGAGTGCTGCGGATCTGGCCGGCCCACGAGTCGGGATAGGACCCGAGCGGTGCCTTTCGTTCGGGCCGAGACCCGAAGGGCCTTGCGCCCCACCGGCGAGCACCGGCACTGTGGTTGCAGTAGGCGATTGCTAAGCTGTAGAGGGTCCCACGCCTTCCCATCTCAGGCCGGGGAGAGCCTTGGGGAGGCTGTATGCGCCGCTGCGGCGGCGGTGATTGGGGTGGTCATCAGGATGCAACGGCGCTATCCGTTGGTCGGTTGCCAGAGGGCATCGTGAATTCTGAGTTCGCCGATTATGCCATCGGTATCGGCGTCGCTGCCGTCGTTGTCTTGGCCGGCCTCATCGTCTTGTCCTTCATCATCCGGCTTCGAGTCAGAAGGGGACGCTTTCGACGTTCCGGTCTGGCGGTCGCCGATGAGGTTCGGTTCTATAAATGGGGATTCCAGCGACCAGGGACCGCCTGTCGCCAACGCATCCGCGAGTTCGTGGTCGAATCCGCGGGGATCAGGAGTCGAGCAGTATTCGACCCGCGTCTGGATCCCGCTCTGCTTTATTTGCACCTCAACCAGCAAGCAGCCTCACTGAGGTCGGTGTCGGTCGCGCTTATAGATGGGGTGGTCGTGCTCACCCGCGTCGGCGGTGAGGGCGACTGGGAGCACGACGCGTACGAACTCCTGAGTCCGAACGAGCGGACCACCGCGCAGTGGCAGGAGCGCCTGCGTGGCGAGAGCGAGAGACGTCTGGCGGAGGAGCAGAAGAGGAGAGAAGAAGAGGCTGCGGACAAGAGGCGGCGGGAGCAAGCCGGAGCCAGGCGCGGGGCCGAGGAACGGAGCAGGCATCCAGGAGGGCAAAAAAGGCACAGCTACCGACTCGGCAGACGGAGTTTTCCCCGCGACTTGTACGAAGTGCTCGAGTGCAGTCCAAAGGCCAGCCGGACCGTGATCAAGAGCAACTGGAAGGCCCTTATGAAGGAGGGACATCCAGATCAGGGCGGCGACAGCGAAAGAGCCAAACTCATCAACGCGGCCTACGAGATCCTTTCCGATCCCGAAGCGCGCAGACAATACGATCGGGAAAACGACCACGCCTGAACTGGAGATCGCGATGATGGAGCCGGACCATCCCCCCGGATCAAGGTCTCTCGTGCCCGATCATCGGCGGGACAAGAAGTGTAGGACCAGGGTGGCAACAACGCTCACCAGTATCATCAACCCGATGGGGAGGTAAACGGTGACGTTCTTGCCGCGATAGACGAGATCGCCTGGGAGCCGCGTCCACCCCAACCTGGCCACAAGAAAAAGGACGGCTCCGATCACCAATAACCCGACCCCGAGGCCGAGGAGGACCTTGGCAATTCCCTCAAGTCTCACGACACCGCTCCCGCCACGCAGATCCTCGACGCGCCCGGTCACATCGACCGGGCTTCGCGCAGGGCGTCCATCGGACTAGCTACCGTTTGGCTATGTCCCCGACCTTCTTGGCGGCATTCTCCAGCACCTCGCGGATCTCTTTTCGCTTGGCGGAGTCGCCCGCGGTCGTGCGGACCGCCCTCATCACTTCCCCAAAGGTCTCCTTCATGTCGCTCATGGCGCCCCAACCCTCACCGTGCCCGCCGGGGCCCCAATGTGCCGCCCAGCGGTCCCGGTGGCTCTTGGCTTGGTCCTTGTTCTCCTCCAGGTAGGTGACACCAGCCTCCGTGATCGAATAGACCCTTTTGCCCTCATCGGTCGTGGAAGTCACCAGGTCCTGGTCCTCCAGCGCCTGCAGGGTGGGGTAGACCGCACCTGGGCTGGGGCTGTACATACCCCCCGACTGCTCCTCCATCGCCCGGATGATGTCGTATCCATGCCGGGGCTTGTCTTTTAGCAACTCGAGAATGGCGAACTTGATGCCGCCCCTCTCGAAGAACCGTGCCCCTGGTCTGTATCCATGTCGCATGAACTTCTCCGGCCCGAATGCGTGACTCATGGTGTCTCCTCTGTTCTGCGGTGGCGGTAATCTACCGCCGGTCGCCGCGCTTGTTAGCTGGTTGGCGATACATCACGATATATCGCGACCTATCTTAAACTTCTTCTGACACATCGTCAAGCAGGAATGGTTCTGGGCTCCTGGTAAGGATCAGGATCAGCCCGAGGCGCACTCACCTGGCATCCAGTAGCCCTCCCGGCTGTAGTGACGGCAGAGCTCTATCTCGTACTCCCGAGTGATCACCGAATCGTGCACGTATTCAGGAGCATCCTTGATCGTGTCGCGGCTCAGGCCCACATAGGCTTTTCGTTCATCCCAGCTCACACGTTCTATCCACTGCGGCGACATCAGCACGTGCTTACCCGGCCACCAGTTTCGCGTGTCGACGACCAGATAGCGGATCGCCCAGTCCTTATCGTCGATGATGAACTCAGCGATGTGGCCGATATCTCCGTCAACAGCCTGGACTCTGTACCCGTCGACCTCCTTGACACTACGCAGGTGACTGTCCCAAGACGTCTGCTCATCCTCGTTGATACTCTCGCGAAGGGGCATGGGGTAAGGCGACGATCCCCAGGCATACGACCCGTACCAATATCCCGGCCACTGGTAGTACTGATGGTAGAGGACCTCGAACTGGCGCGATACGGGCAGATCGGAACCCGCGGGCGGACTGTTCTCGATCTGCTCTCTGGTCAAGTTCGTGGCGACGATCTCACGTTCTTCATCAACCGAGACAAGCGCATATGGAGAGATAAGGACGAGCCTTTCCTCGAGCCAGTTTCCCGTGCCCGCCACGAGATAACGAACGGTCCAAAACCGGTCGTCGAAGTAGAAGTCCTTGACCTTTCCGATATCTCCGTCTGCAGCGCCCAATGTGTGTGTGTGAAACGCTTCGGCTTTGCGGAGCATGACGACTCCTTGTGTATTCGTCGAGTTCGTCCTCACAGGTTCCGCGTCCGGTCGCGGCGAAGCCGCCTCCCTGATCGTGAGCATCCCCGACGGTGGGCCGAATCAAACGGCGAGAGGGGCACATCTGCGGAGAAAAGGGATCCGTAGCCTCGGTGGGGCCTTTCTCAGACCCGTCGAGCTTGTGCTTCGCTCACCCGTCCCCGAGTCGGCGCCGCCAGTAACCCGAATAGAGGGCGGCGACCGGGTTGTGACCAAGCACTCGGTCCTTGGCCACGAGCGTGGTGACCGGAGCATGCGAATGGCGTGAGAAAAGGGCGTCGTGGCCCACACAAAGCCCAATGACCACATTGAGCTGGCTTCCGGCCCGATTGAGGAACTCGGCCTGGGCGAGCGGAGAGCACATCACTTCGTCCGGATCCTCTTCGCGCAGCCGGGGGAGGCCGAAGTCCGTCTTGGGAAGACCGCATACCTTACAGCACACCGAAGAGACGTCGAATTCCCGGGAGAGCATGTTCGCGTAGGTGGCAGCCTCCTCAGCCAAGCCTGCGCAGAAGGCGATGCCCACACGGCGATACTCCGCGCGTCGGCAGAACTCGACGATCTCCTGCGCCCGCGGCCACTGCATGTAGCCGGTCGCCTCCACCTCGGCGGCGATCCTCATGAGCGTGGAGTCGGGCGGGTCGAGGTGCCCGTAGATCGTAGCGAAGTGATCGGCCACATCGTAGCAATCGGCACCTTTTTCACACACCTTGTCGTCGCAGGCAGCGCATGCGGGATCAGGATGCGTGCTCGTTTCGGGCGGCTCTTTGGGCGCGGCCGATGCCGGCTGGTAGCCCCGGCGTCCGCGTCGGGCGGCGGTTTCGTCATCGACGCCGTCTTGCCACCCATTGCGCGTATCTTCGATGCGGTCGAAACGCGCGGAATAGGGCTTGATATCGAGAAGAGGCGTTCCATCGAGTATGTCCAGGCCATCCAGTAGGAGCGTGTTCCCTTCGATCCCGAGCAGTTCCACGATGCTTAGGCCGATCGGATTGGGACGGGTCGGCGCTCGAGTCGCGAAGACGCCCCGCGCCTCGTCGTCGAGGAATGGGCGGACGCTGAGTCGGGCCGATTCAGCCCGGTCAAGTGCGTAGATGAGGTAGATGTGAGAAAAGCCCTCGAGGTCGCGCAGTCCCTCGGCGAACATGGGCAGAAGCTCCGCTTTTCCCCTGCAGCCCTTGGCGAAGACGGGCTGGATGGGAGTCATGGTAGCCTGTGTGTGCTCGCTCCGTATGACTCCGATGGGTGTATAGGCGATGGGCATGGGCAAGATCCCTTTTCAGCGGAGTGAGGTCCTCGCGGCGCAGCCAACAAACAATACTACGTTCGCAGTAGAGTAGCCTCCACCCCCAAGCCTGCTCTCTGGTGCGCCCGGGTCGGTCCCCTCGCTCCGGAGGTCTTGCGTTGGCCGTCTAGAATAGTTGAGAGGTACTTCTTTCGGAGCGTTACCTCGCCCCGGGGAGGGATTCGTCTTTTCAACCCCGTCCAGCACGATCTAGAGAATGGCGCCGCGACGAAGGGAGCCGGTATGTTCTCGCTGGCGAGCTTTCAAGACTTCTTCTCGAATCACACCGATTGGATAATCACAAAGCCAATCCGGGTCATCCTTATTCTGATAGTGGCCTTCATCCTCGCCCGTTTGGTCCGACGGGCCACTCGGAAGCTGGCAGAGCGGATAGCCAGGGGCGCGAGCGGCGAACCGGCCGAAGACCTGGAGCAAGGCCAAGGAGAGCGGCTGGACAAAGAATCGGCCGAGCAAGTTGAGGACTGGTCGTTCGCCAGCCGCGGGTTCGCCGCGGTCCGTGGGTTAGGCGTCAAGGCCTTGCCCGCGTCCGAGCGGAGCGTCCGAGCTGCCCAGCGGGCCGACACCCTCGGCCATGCCCTGAGCAGCGTCGCCAGCGTCGTCATCTACGTGATCGCCGGAATGCTCTGCCTCTCCGAGCTGGAAGTGAACTTGGGGCCGCTTCTGGCAGGGGCGGGGATCGTTGGGGTTGCGGTAGGCTTCGGCGCCCAGAGCCTGGTCCGCGACTTCCTCAGCGGGATGTTCATCCTGATCGAGGATCAATACGGCCTGGGCGACATCGTAGACGTCGGCGAGACTACGGGGCTTATCGAGGGGGTCACATTACGATCGACCAAGCTGAGAAGTCTCGACGGCACCCTCTGGCACGTGCCCAACGGGGAGATCCGCAGGTCGGGCAACAAGTCCCAGTACTGGGCGCGCATTCTGCTAGATGTGCCCGTGCCGTACGAGGCGGACCTCGTGGCTGCTTCGACCCTGATAAAGGAAGTGGCAGACGGGGTCTGGTCGGGCGATCTGAGCAGCGAGGTCATCGAGGAGCCAGAAGTCTGGGGGGTGGAGGACTTCGGGCCCGATTCCCTGGCGGTTCGCCTCGTCGTCAAGACGACCCCGGGTTCGCAGTGGACGGTCGCCCGAGAGATCCGGGGCAGGCTGAAAGAGGCCTTCGACCAGGCAGGCATCGAGATTCCTTTCCCCCAGCGCACAGTCTGGATAAGGAACGCAAGCGGCAATCCCTAGATGCTCACCGGGCGTCAGCGTGCGCTGGTCAGGAGTCCACTTGTCGCTTGAACGCGCAGAAGTAGGCGTTGGTGTATCTAGTCGGTTCGGAGCCGGAGCCGGCGCTGGAGGGGATTCTGGCTTTGGCCTTGATCATGCCGGTGATGGCGTCCTCGGGGGGATTGGGGC
>JAZDLO010000008.1:0-2369 GCA_043801935.1 bacterium | reverse complement strand
CCCCCACGCCTGAGCGGGCTCGAGGAGTTGGCCCTCAATCTGCGTTGGACCTGGGACAGCCGGGCCTTCAAGGTGTTCCAGCACCTCGATTCGGAGATGTTGGAGAAGTGTGACGGCAACCCGGTGCTGTTGCTGCGCCGGATCTCCCGGGAGCGGCTGGAGCATGCCGCCGGCGACGCAGCCTTCCTCACCCATCTCGACGCCGCCCTGGACGATCTGCGCCGCTACATGACCGAGCCGGGGTGGTTCCGGCTGCGCCATCCGGAGCACAGAGACTTCTCCGTGGCCTACTTCTGCATGGAATACGGCCTGACCGCCTGTCTGCCCATCTATTCCGGAGGCCTGGGAGTGTTGGCCGGCGACCACCTCAAGGCCGCCAGCGGGCTGGACGTGCCTCTGGTGGCGCTGGGCCTGCTCTACAACAAAGGCTACTTCGTCCAGCAGCTCGACGACGAAGGCTGGCAGCGCGAGGACTACCGTCTGCACGACTTCAGCACCTTGCCGGTCCGGCCGGTGTTCGCCGGCTCGGTGCACGGGGCCGGGCCGGGTAACGGCCTGGGCGCGGCAGAAAACGCCGCCGGCGAGCCACTCAAAGTCTCGGTCGACATCGCAGGGCGCCCGGTCTCGGCGAGGGTGTGGAAGGTCCAGGTGGGGCGCATCTCCCTCTATCTGCTCGACAGCGTGCTGCCTGAGAACGACCACGTCGCTCAGCGCTATACGAGCGAGCTGTACGGTGGGGGCTCGGAGGAGCGACTGGCCCAAGAGCTGCTGCTGGGCATCGGGGGGATGCGGACCCTCAAGGCTCTGGGCATCGATCCCCAGATGTGCCACCTCAACGAGGGGCACGCGGTGTTCACGGGCCTGGAGCGCATTCGCGAACTCATGGACGCCTCCGGACTCTCGTTCTTAGAGGCCCGCCAGGCGATCGGCGCGGGCAGCCTCTTCACCACCCATACGCCGGTCCCGGCCGGATTCGACCTCTTCCCCGAAGAGCTCATCGACGACTATCTCGGCGCCTACCTGGAGGAGCTGGGGCTGGAGACCGAGCAGTTCGTGCGCATGGGCCGGATCAATCCCGACGATCCGCACGAGGAGTTCAACGTGGCCGTGTTGGCCCTGCGCCAGTCGCCGCGCCGCAACGCCGTCAGCCGGGTCCATCGCCGGGTCACGGCCCGCATGATGCAGCCCGGCTGGGTGGACTTCCCCCGGGGCGACATGCCTATCGAATCGATCACCAACGGGGTGCATACCAAGACCTGGGTGGCGCCGGAGATGGAGCAGCTCTACGATCACTACCTGGGACCGCGCTGGCGCGAAGACACCTCCGCCCGCGAGGCCTGGCAGCGGGTGGAGCGCATCCCCGACCTGGAGTTGTGGCGCACGCACACCCGCCTGCGGGAGCGCCTGGTGGCCTACGCGCGCGAGCAGGCCGTGCTACAGGCGCGCGACAAGCGCAGCGCCAGCGGGGTGGGGCCGGCGACCCAGCCGCCCCTCCGTCCCGACGCCCTTACCATCGGCTTCGCCCGCCGGTTCGCCACGTACAAGCGGGCCACCCTGCTCTTCCGCGATATCGGCCGTCTCAAGGCCCTCCTGCTGGACGAAGGCCGGCCGGTGCAGCTGCTCGTGGCCGGCAAAGCTCACCCTCGCGACGGGGCGGGTAAGGAGCTCATCCGGGATATGCTCGAAACCGTGCGGCGCGAAGGGCTCAGCGACCGGGTGGTGTTTCTGGAAGACTATGACCTGCGCAAGACCCGCATGCTGGTGCGAGGGGTGGACCTGTGGCTGAACACGCCCCGCCGTCCCTACGAAGCCTGCGGCACCAGCGGCATGAAGGTGGTGCCGAACGGAGGGCTCAACCTCTCGGTGCTCGACGGCTGGTGGGCCGAAGCCTACCGGCCGGGCGTGGGCTGGGCGATCGGAGACGGGCAAGAATTCGTCCACGCGGGGTACCAGGACGAGGTCGATGCCGATTCCCTCTACTCCACCCTGGAGTACGACGTGGTGCCTTTGTTCTACGACCGCGATGCCGACGGCCTCCCCCGGGGCTGGATCGCCATGATGAAGAACTCCATCCGTATCCTGGCCCCCGCTTTCTCCGGGGACCGCATGCTCAAGCAGTACGTGGAGCGCTTCTACCTGCCCGCCGGCGAGCATTACCGGCGTCTGGAGGCGGACGACTTCGCCAAGGCCAGGGAACTGGCCGCCTGGAAGGCCAGGGTGCGCCAGGCCTGGTGCGACGTGAAGGTCACCTGGGTAGAGGAGCGGGGCGCCCCCAACGTGGCCGTGGGCGAAGGGATCCCGGTAGCGGCGAAGGTACATCTGGGGGTCCTGGAGCCGGGCGAGGTGGTGGTCGAGGCCTACTACAGCCG
>JAZDLO010000244.1:0-20596 GCA_043801935.1 bacterium | reverse complement strand
CGATGGAACTCTTCCTGCCGTGCTGGAGGGGGAGTCGGCGGCCCTGCCGGCGCTCCCCCTAGGAAGGGTGGCTCCCGTCATCGACGGCCTCCTGGGAGCCGGCCTCAAGGACTCGGCCGCCGAATGGGCCGCGGCAGGGTTCCTGGCTCCGGACCTTCCGTCTACCATGCAACGGGCCGAGGGTACGAGGATTAGGGAGGCGCGCTTCGGTTGGCATGACGACCGCTTGTGCCTGCTCGTGGTGCCCGACTGCCCGTCTCTCCTTCTGGGCCTAGAAATGGGGCTGCGCGTCAGCGGGGTCGGCGACGACGAGGATCTGGCCGTTCGCATGCACCTGGAAGAAGATGGGCACGTGGAGGTAAGCTGCATACAGTGCTCGCGTCTGGCCGCAGCCGCCGAAGCCGCTTGGCGAGACGTGTTCGAGGTTTCGCTACCCGTGCATGCCTCGACGGCCTGGGCCGACGACCGAATGGGGCTGGTGCTGCGCATCGGTCGCGATGGTATGACCGAGCATGTATTCCATACGGCGGGTCTCGCCTCTTTGGGATGGGGAGGAGAATGAACCGATTCGACATCATCACGTTCCTCAGCGATTTCGGCTGGAACGGCGGATATGTTGCCACCTGCGAAGCCGTAGTCGCTCGCGTAGAGCCGCACGCCCGAGTCCTACATATCTCTCATGAAGTCGCGGTGGGCGACGTCGCGGCCGGGTCTCTCACCCTGCAGCGAGTCGCGCCCCTCTACCCGCCCGCGGTGCATCTGGCGGTCATAGACCCTGGAGTGGGAACGGGCCGCCGTCCGCTGGCGTTGACCACCACGCGGGGAGACGTGCTGGTCGGCCCCGACAACGGCCTGCTCCCACCCGCCGCGGAAGCACTCGGCGGCTTGACCGAAGTCTGGCTGCTCGACCCGGATCGGGTGCGCAAGCGAGCCGGACTCCCCAGCGGCGGCGTCTCCTCCACCTTTCACGGTCGCGACGTGTTCGCACCAGCTGCCGCCCTGTTCTCCGCGGCCGTCGATCCGGCCGATTACGGAACTCCCGTGGACCCGGCTACCTTGGTTCGTTTGCCGCCACCCACCTGGCAGGTCACCCCCCAGGGGGCCGTCGCCGAGGTTATCGAGATCGATCGTTTCGGCAACGTGGGTTTGGCCCTAAGATTCGACGACTTCTTACCCACGGAGGAAACGCTCAAGGTGGATGTCGAAGGCGAAGGCCTTCCAGAGTGGAGCGCCCGGGTAGTACAGACCTATGGGGAACTGCGCCCCGGGGAGCTGGGAGTGGTCTGCGATTCGTGGGGACAGGTCGCCCTCGCCCTCAATGCGGCCAGCGCGGCCCAGTTGCTCTCTGTGGGGCGGGGCATGATCGTCCGCCTGACGAGATCGGCGACCGTGTCGTGAGACTCGCAGCCGACTCATGAGATTCGTCGCAGGCTCATGATCGTCGTGGACGTGAAGGAACCGCGGTCTACCTACGATGCGGGCGGCCGCACGCCGCCCGGTTGCTAGCGTGAGCAGGGCCGGCAAGGCCGGCAGAGGCGGGGGCCAAGCCAAGAGGGCTCCTTCCCGTACCCCGGTTCGCACACCCTCAGCGACCCGACCCGAGCGCGCCGTGACCCCGACACCGCAGGGGCTGCTCTCCGTCTACCGGCCCGATGTGTCCCAGGCGCTCGCGATCATCGACGCTCCTTCGTATCGCCACATACAGGTCTACGAGCATCTAATGCGTCGACCGCTGCGGCCTTTCGCCGAGGCGACCGCTCTGCCGGCCGCCGTCCGCGATAGTCTCACTGATCTCGGCGTATCAACCCTCACACTTGCCGACTCCCGCACGTCATCAGAGGGAACGACGAAGCTGTTGCTCTCGGCTCGCGATGGCGCGTCCATCGAGGCCGTGATCATGCGCTACCGCACGCGGATCACCGTCTGCATATCCAGCCAAGTCGGCTGCCCGGTCGGATGCGGGTTCTGCGCCACCGGCGGCATGGGGTTCCGTCGGAGCCTATCCACAGCGGAGATCATAGACCAGGTCCGGGCGGCGTCCGTCATCGCGGCAGAGGAAGGTCGCCGGATCTCCAACGTCGTGTACATGGGCATGGGCGAACCCCTCCTCAATTTGCAGGCCGTCCTCGCATCTATCCGGGTCCTTACCGACCCACAGGGGCTCGGATTGTCCCACCGGGCGCTGTCGGTATCGACTATCGGCATACCCGCCGGGATACTCACGTTGGCGCGCGCCGAACCACAGGTGAACCTCGCCATCTCCCTCCACGCTGCCGACGATCGCACCAGGGCGCTTCTGGTCCCGACAAGCTTCCGATACCCGCTGTCTGAGGTCCTTGAAGCCGCCTGGGACCATTTCGAGCTCACCCACCGCAAGCTGCTCGTCGAGTACGTCCTCCTCGGCGGGATCAACGATTCGGTCGATGATGCCCGCCGTCTCGCATCTTTGCTGAGGGGCCACGTGGTAGCCGTGAATCTCCTTGCCTGGAACCCCGTGCCCCAGCCGGCCGCGCCTCCCGTACAGCGCGCGACGGAGACCGGTCTAGTCCCGACAGCACCATTCCGACCGTCCAGCCCAGCGGCAGTCACGGCCTTTAGACACGCACTTCTAAACGCCCGCATCGAGGCCGTCGTCAGACAGAGTAAGGGAAGCGGAATACAGGCGGCATGCGGTCAGCTCGCCGGACGGCGCCAGTCGTATGGTGGGGAGGACGCCAGGGAGCATCACGAGCTTCGAGAATAGCCTCCGAAGCGGCACTTTGGCAGGATGGTCGGACCTTTAGCCTAGCCATAGTCGGTTTCGCGGTGACTCCTAGGCCGAGTCTTAGTACTCGATGCCCTTTCGCGCCGGCACGCCTTGGGCGAATGCGTGCTTCAGGCAACGCATGTCCGTCGCGGTGTCCGCTGCGTCGATGATCTCTGACTTCGCGTCACGCCCGGTGATGACGATGGACAGGCGGTCAGGTTTGGCCGCCAGCAGAGCAAGGACTTCGTCGACCCCCACGTATCCCTCCGCCACAGCGCAGTTGAGCTCATCTAGGATCAGCAGATCGTAGCGGTCGGAGAGCGCGAATTCCCGCGAGACCCTCCATGCTTCTTCTGCCAGCGTCCGCGGCTCGGATGGATCCTCGGCCAGCCATGTGAAACCTGATCCGATCCGAGTCACCTCGATGTTCTCAAGCCGTTCGGCGGCGCGCACTTCACCGTAGTCCCACACGCCCTTGATGAACTGGACCACCGCGACCCTAAGACCATGCCCGCTCGCGCGCATTGCCGCACCGAAGGCCGCCGTCGTCTTCCCCTTGCCGTCGCCCGTGTGGACGATGATCCGTCCCCTGCCCAACATAGTGACCCACCCCTTCCTCCCCAGCCGTTCCGGATACGACTCTGCAGCATGTTGTGGCGCCTTTCTCGTCCTGGCGGATAATCTCCGGCGAGTTCCGCCCCTCATACAGATTACAATGGATAGGAAGCTACCCGAGAAGAGTGACGGATCGAGGGGTTCGTGGCTAGACGCCGACTCATATGGATCATACTGGTGGTGCTTGTCGCGCTGCTGGCCCTCCCTGCGCCCGTAGCCGAGAGGTACACCTCACCCACCCAGGATGGACAATACTTGGTCAGCCTCATCAGGTCTTACGGATTCATCATGACCCTCGCCCGGGTCGGCGGTTCTGCCGCCCTCGGCAACTCCGGCAAGGCTCTGATCAAGGCCAAGAGTGTATTCACGGACGATCAAGCGCCACCGTTCAAGGTGGAACTGCTCTATCTGCCCGATCCAAAGCCCTACTTGTATACCTCCCGGTCCGGCGAAACCCTCACCATCGCCACTCCCCCCAAGCTGGTATGGGAAGTCTGGGGCGCAGGATCGGAGCCGGATGTCATCGGCTTCCTCGACTATCTGTCGGGGGAGCGGCTTGGGACGGGTGGCTCAGGTTACTCCTGATCCCCTAGTGGCTCGGCCTCGTCGGCTGGGCTCGCCGCCGGCACCGAGCCATACCCATGGACGGGGCCATCACGCAGCGCGCCCAGGCAACCCGGTTCTGCCACGAGGGCGAGCATCACGTCCGGCGTGAACGGCGCCAGCACGACCGTGAGCTTCTCGAACTCGATGCTCATGGTGTCCAGAAAGCCAGCCTGTACCTGAAATCCAAAGCGCTGGGCGGTTGCCACCGTATCGATCACCAGAGCGGCAATACTGGCCGTGTCCACATGCTCATGCGCCACGCCACTGATCACCAGCCCCTGGTCTGACACGAGGATCGCGGCCTTCATGCCCGGGATACGCAGATACTCCCCCAGAGCTTCCTTCAGGGCGTCGACCCTTGCCGGGCTTTCAGGTCCCTGCATTCAGCTCTCCTCTTCAATCCCGACGTTGGCCAATTGCATGCGCAACAGAGCAGCGGCTCGCTCCGCCTGGTCTCGCCGGGAGTAGCGGATTGTGAGCCCCGAGGGACGAGCCGCCACCTCCGATATGAACATGCCGCTGCGCTCCAACTTGGGATCCCCGTTCTGCTCAAGGCCCTCTACCGGCCAACCTAGCATGGAGTCCCCGGAGAGGAAAAGGTCGTTGCTCTCCGCGCGAGTCAGGCTGACCCTGAGCACTAGGCTCAACGAGCCGGACTCCGCGTCAGGCGTGATAGATACGCTGTAACCCATGTCGCCATCATATAGCAGGGAGCCCGCTCAAGTCGATGTCGGCGTATTAGCCCGTCAACACATAGGTGACGGTCACAGTCGCAGTAGCTTCGAGGCTCGCCGCACTGATGGGAGGCTCCGCCACCGCGCCCCCCGGCAGGAGAATGTGCGCACCGGACGCTTAGGAACCGAGCCGGCCGAGCAGGCGCCGAAGCTCCTCTCCATCCTTGAAGGGTAGCTCGATCACTCCCCCGCTGCCGCGCGCCTTCACCCGGGGGACCACTCCGAGAGACGCATAGAAGGCGTCTCGAACCTCATCGACGACTTCTGGGTCGAGCGATGATCCCTTGCGCCTGCTATCCGGCCGCGCTCCTTCGGTCAAGCGACGGACCTCTTCTTCTACCTGGCGCACGGACAGCCCCCTATCTACGGCGCGCCGCGCGAGTTGCAGCTGCCTTCCCCGCTCGCTCAGGCCCAGAAGTGCACGGCCGTGGCCCTCCGAAAGAGCTCCGCTTGATAGAGATTCTTGTATACCGGCCGGCAGATCGAGCAGCCGTATTTTGTTCGCGATGGCAGAGCGGCTCTTGCCCACCCGCGCCGCGAGGTTCTCCTGGGTCACCCCCAAGTCCTCCAGCAAGACCCTGAGGGCGTAGGCTTCATCAACAGGGTTGAGTTGCTGACGAACGACGTTCTCCACCAGGGCGATCTCGAGACTCTCCACATCAGAAGCGGCGCGTACGATCGCAGGTATGACCGTGAACCCGGCTTTTTGAGCGGCACGCCACCGGCGCTCACCGGCGATGAGCTCGTACCCGTCCTCGACTTCTCGGACGATCACGGGCTGTACTACCCCGACCGAAGCGATGGACGTCGCCAGTTCATCGAGAGCCGCGGGTTCAAATGCCCGGCGTGGCTGCCGCGGGTTGCGGCGTATGACGCTCACCGAGAGATCGATGATGCCCCCGCCAACGGGGGGCGCCGATGCCGCAGCCGACGGCTGGGATCCCAGAGCCGCCCCGTTCTCGGCCTCTTCGCCCAGAAGAGCGGCCAGTCCTCTACCGAGGGCGGGTCTTCTAGCCATGGCTTACAACCTCCATTGCGAGATCGAAGTAGGCGTCTGAGCCGACGCAATGCGGATCAAGCATCGAAACGGGGATGCCGTGGCTGGGCGCCTCGGCCAGACGCACGTTGCGCGGCACCATCGTGCTGAAAGTCAGGTTCGGGAAATGAGTGCGGATCTCGAGCTCCACTTGCCGAGCCAGTGTGGTTCGTGGGTCCATCATCGTGAGCACCAACCCGGCTATCCTCAGGGCTGGGTTGAGGCGCTCCCTGACCGCCACGATCGTAGAGATAAGCTGAGCCAGGCCCTCGAGCGCGTAGTACTCGGTCTGGACGGGGATTATCACCTGGTCGGTCGCGACCAACGAGTTCACCGTGAGCAGACCAAGCGAGGGGGGGCAGTCTATGAATACGTAGGTGTACTTCGAGCCCGGGCCGACCGTCGGGGCAAGAGCGTCCTTAAGCCTGAACTCGCGCCTCTGAAGAGCGGGGAGCAGGACGCCGGCTCCGGCCATGTCCGGAGACGAGGGGGCTACGTCAAGACCAGCTACCGACGACGCCCTGATGACCGAGCTCAGCGTCTCCTCTCCCAGGAGCACCTCGAGTATGGTCGGTTCGCCCTTCGGGACGCGCACTGCGAGTCCGTGGGAGGCGTTCGCCTGCGCATCCATATCCACCAGGAGGACCTGCTCTCCCGATTGGGCCAGGCTCGCTGCCAGATTCACGGCTGTGGTGGTTTTGCCCACCCCACCTTTCTGATTTGCTATGGCGTAGATCAGAGTCGCGCCCTTCCTACTGTCGTCGCGACGGCATACAGCTCGGCACCGTTTGCGTTCGTAGTCGTCTCAGCCACCAAGGGGCCGCTTTGCAGGGATCCCGGGACGACGCGGATAGTCGCTGGGCGTGACGCGGATCTTCCGAGCGAGGTACACCCATCGATTCTGTGCTCCCGAGAATGGTTGCAACCGCACCGCCTCAAGTAGCTCTGATCCCAGTATACCGAGAGCTTTCTCTGCCTGGGTACGCTCTTGGTCCGATATGGCCCCCTTCATCGCTACCATGGTTCCGCCGACCGCCAATAACGGGAGCGAGTACTCGGCCACTACCGCCAGCGCGGCTAGGGCTCGGGATACGACCACGTCATAAGCCCCCCGACCGAGATTGCGTCCGTACTCCTCGGCCCGGACGCAGTAGACCTCGACGTTCCGCAGACGGAGAGCCTCTGTGGCCCGGCCTATGTAGGCGCATTTCTTTCGCCGCGATTCTACCGCCACGATCTTGACGCTTGGCAGAGCCACCGCGAGGACCAAGGCCGGCAGTCCCGCTCCGGAACCGACGTCGACCAAGCTCCTTGCCGAGGTGACGCAGCCCAGGTCGAGCAGCGACAGGCAATCAAGGAAATGGGTACGCTCGATCTCTTGCGGATCCGTGAGACCGGTCACATTGAAGCCCGCCCCAAGAATGAGGTCGCCCAGGACAGCCAGGCGATGCTGAGCGGCTGAATCGAGGCCGCGGGCCGAGTAGGCGTTGGTTTCGGTCAGTTTCAGCGTGAGGCCTCGATCAATGATCCAGAGCGAGCGCAGTCGCCTGAGGAGCAGGATCAGGCGGAGCTCGTCGCGATCGATGAAGATGTACGAGCAAGACCGAGATATCCGCAGGAGAGACCCCCGGGACCCGGGAGGCCTGGCCGAGCGTGACGGGGCGGAGCCGGCTCAGCTTGTCCTTTGCCTCGTACGTAAGGCCTTCCAGTGACCAGTACTCGAATCCATCCGGAATCAGCAGCGTCTCGGTGGCGCGGTGCCGCCTGATCTCGGCCATCTGTCGTCGGATATAGCCCTCGTACCGCGCGTGGATGGCCAGTTGCTCGATCACGTCCTGGGGGGCGGAGACGATGCGATCTCGATCCGTTGCAGAGACGAGACCGAGCAGATCATCAAAGGATACCTGCGGCCGGCGGAGGATCTTCGCGGCGGTCTGGGATTCTTCCAGAGGAGCGGTGCCCAGCGACTCAAGGAGCGTGTCGGTCTCCTCGGTCGACCTGACTTGGACCATGTCGAGCAACCGGGAGTACTCCCTGATCTTGCCTTGTTTCTCTTCGACGACGGAGAGCTGCTCAGCGGTGAGCAGTCCGAGCGAATGCCCCAGATGAGAGAGCCTTTCCGCGGCGTTATCATGGCGCAGAAGGAGACGGTATTCCGCCCGGGACGTGAACATCCGGTATGGTTCGTCCACGCCCTTTGTCACCAAGTCGTCTATCAGGACACCGATGTAGGCCTGGTCCCTGCGCAATATGAACGGGGCCTCGTTTCGGACGTGTAGGGCAGCGTTGATCCCCGCCATCAGACCTTGCGCGGCAGCCTCCTCGTAGCCGGAGGTCCCGTTGAGCTGTCCGCCGGAGAAAAGGCCGCTTACCGCCTTGGTTTGCAGGGCCAGGGTGAGCTGTTGGGGAGGGAGGTAGTCGTATTCGACAGCATAACCCGGGCGGACCAGACGCGCCCGCTCGAGACCAGGCGTGGCCTGAATGATCATCTGCTGCACGAACACGGGAAGGCTGGTGGTCAACCCCTGCAGATACATTTCCTGAGTGGTGACGCCCTCCGGCTCGACGAATACCGGATGGTGGTCCTTCTCCGGGAAGTTGATCAGCTTTCGGTCGATAGAGGGGCAGTACCTGGGACCCTTCCCACTGACGGAACCGCTCTTGAGCGGGCTAAGATGGAGATGCTCGGCCACCACTTCATGAGTCGCGGCGGTGGTGTGCGTGAGATAGCAGGGTAGTTGCCGACGTGGGGCCGGCACCTGCCAATGAGAGAACGAGAGGGGCTGTGCGTCGCCCGTCTGGAGGGCCATGCGCTCCCGGTCGATGGTGTTTCCGTCGACGCGTGGCGGAGTGGCCGATTGGAAGCGGTCGAGCTCCAAGCCGGCCTCGAGGAGGCTCTGCGACAAGCGCCGAGCGGGGAGCTCACCGACGCGTCCTGCTGCGTAGCTTCGGTCGCCTATGACGACCTTTGCCCGCAAGAAGGTCCCTGCTGCCAGCACGACAGCCCGGGCTCCAAGCCGACGACCGTCGGCGAGCTCCACCCCCCGGACTGTTTCACGTGAAACATCGAGAGCGACCGCCTCACCCTGGATCAGGACGAGATTGGGCGTCCGCGAGAGGATGACCTTCATCCAGTCCTCGTAGAGCCGCTTGTCGGCTTGGGCCCGCAGAGCCCTGACCGCAGGCCCTTTCGAGGTGTTCAGCATCTTGATCTGAATGAAGGCTCGATCGGTGTTCCGGCCCTGCTCACCCCCGAGGGCATCGACCTCGCGCGTGAGTTGGCCCTTACCCACTCCCCCAACCGCGGGGTTGCACGGCATAAGCGCGATATTGTCCAGGTGGAGCGTGACCATAGCCGTACGGCAGCCCATGCGTGCGGCCGCCAGCGCCGCCTCGCAACCGGCGTGCCCTCCGCCGACGACGACGACGTCGTACGTCCACTCTCCATACCGGGCCGTCATCCTGGCTCCCCATCCACACCCGGCAGGCCGGTTGCCCGGGTCGCCCGATCTTCCTGATCCCTGGCCTCTCCACCCGCGCCGCCGAAGCATCCACCGGGGGACCTGGAGCCGCCCTCGGCGAGCTCTCTGGCCACCTCCTCCGCCACGCGCGCCCCCGAACGAAGGCTTTCCAAGTAACCGTCCGCCCCGGCGGCCCGACCCGTCACCCATATCCGCGGCCGTGTATGCGAGTCGACTGCTAACCTGCCGCCCGGGTCGAGACCCGTCACCACGAGAGCGTGCACCGTATAGCCCCTTCGGCTTGCCGGAATCCGCCCGTCAACGGACGAACCGCCAGGTCCTTCGATCTGCAGCCCAGTGATATGTGCTCCCTCGGGAGAGAGGTGCAACTCAGCCGTGGCCACACCGTCGGGAGACAGGAGCGGGACCGTCGCCCCGTGGACCCTCTCGTCGAGCACGACCTCATCGATCCGTAGGCCCTCGGTCCAGTGGGCGGCGGGGGGATAACCCTCCGGCCACGGATTGCCCGGGTCGGTCTCGACGTCGGCAGAACCGTCGATATCGTCAGAGTCATGATCCCTCCACAGGACCTGCCGCACCCGTTCGAGCTCCGACCGACGCCCCACGGGCCACTTCCCCCCTGATTCCTCCAAGATCCCGCGGACCGGGACAGTCGCGCGGGCAACGTGGCCGCTTCGGGAACCCGCCAGGGCCTCCGGCAGCGCACAGCTGTGGCTCGAGAACCTGGCCCCGACCTCCATCGTGACCTCCCGGAAGGTCACGCCCATCGCCCCGAGGGCTTTGCGCAGGCCGTCCGCAGGGATCTCGCCGTACCGTCCTCCGGGTAGCACGTCGGCGCCCACGGTGACATGGCCGCCCAGACCGAGTCCCACAGCCACAACCACGGCATCCGCTTCGATCACTTCTCCGAACACGGTCTCGACTTCGAGGCGTCCCCGCGCAGGGTCACGGGATAGCTGACTCTCTGCCGGTACAACCCTTATGTCCGTCACCAGACCCTGTCTGAACTGGAGCCCCGGGATGCGTTCGAGGGCCCGCTTGGTCTCAATGCTCACCGCCCGCCTATCCACGATAAGAAGGGGCGCCCCATTCTCTGGAACCGAGGCTGCGTTGAGCCACGCTCCGCGAAGGGCCACGGGTAGAGACGCCATCGTCTCCCCGATCTCGGCCCAGCCACCAGCTCCCGCCGGCAGATCAGGACCGTATCCGGGTAGGCCCACTGCGTCCAACGCGCTGTTTAGAGCGGTCACGCGCGCACCCTTCGAGGCGAGCGCTGCCGCGCACGCACAACCCGAAACACCCGCCCCGACCACGACCACTCCGAGAGGCTCTCTGCCCGTCGGCCTCGGGCGTGTGTGCCGCTCCACCTGTGAGGATGCCCCCATGCGCCGGCCCCCCTATTTGCCCAAGCAGAACCTGCTGAAGATCTCGTCCAGCAAGTCCGGAGTCAGTTCTTCGCCAGTTATGCGCCCCAGTGCCTGCACGGCCCCCCTGATATCTTCGCAGACAAGCTCTTCGTCGCTGTTTAGGGTCGCGCCCGCGAGCGCTGCACCTGCGCTGTCCACCGCCTCGCTCACCAGGCCCCGCTGACGCTCTGTCGCGAGGATCGGCTCTTCCAGGTGTAGGCCTTCTCCGCCGGTGATGATCTGCTGAATACGGGCGCGAAGGTCGTCGAGACCCTCTCCCGTGAGCGCCGAAACCGCACATTCGTGCCTAGCCTGGCGGTCCGTTTCGGGCACCGCCGCCTGGCTGAGGCCACCCGGCTGCCCCGCCCACGCCCAGGGCGCCAGGTCGCTCTTGTTCCTGACGATGATCGAACGTGCCGGGTCAAGGCTGTCCACCAGTCGTTCGTCCGTGTCGTCCCAGGGCGCCGACAGGTCGAACACGGCTAGAACCAGATCGGCCTGCTCCATGGCTCTGACCGACCGTTCCACTCCCAACTGCTCGACATGATCTCCATCGCTACGCATGCCCGCCGTATCCACCAGGTGGATGGGGATGCCGCCGATCTCCATGAGTTCCTCTACCGTGTCCCTCGTGGTCCCGGGTGTCTCCGACACGATGGCCCGCTCCCTCATCAGCAGCGCGTTGAGGAGAGAACTCTTGCCCACGTTCGGTCTGCCCACGATAGCGGTACGTACTCCCATTTCCAACGCGCGCCCCAAGAAAGCCGTCCTGAGGAGACGGGCCAGATCGTTCTGCACCGAAGCCAGCCCTTTGGTCAGCGATTCCCAATCCAGAGGGTCCACATCTTCGTCGGAGAAATCTACCGTGGCCTCTATCTGCGCAAGAAGCCCCACCAGTTCTCTCCTAAGGACGCGGAGCTTCTCCGAAAGCCCGCCTTCGAGCTGCCGCACCGAGGCTCTCAGCGCACCCGAGCTTCGAGCGGCCACGATTGCGGCGACGCTCTCGGCCTGAGCTAAGTCGATGCGCCCGTTTAGGAATGCCCGGCGGGTGAACTCCCCCGGCTCCGCCAGCCGAGCCCCCAGGCGCACCATCAGCCGCAGCACAGCTCGCTGTGCGGCCAACCCCCCGTGGCAATGTAGCTCGACCACGTCCTCGCGAGTGTACGAGCGCGGAGCCCGCATGACCGCCAGCAGCGCCTCGTCCACTGACTCACCGCTGAGAGGGTCGACGACGCGCCCGTACAGCAAACGGTAGGTCTCTCGTGCCGAGAGCGCTGTGCCTCGCGCGGGTTGGAAAGCAGACTCGGCGATAGTGAGCGCGTCCGGTCCACTCATCCTGACCATGCCGATAGCGCCGGGTCCTATCGCCGTAGAGATGGCCGCGATGGTGTCCTCCCCCCATGTCGCGGTCTCCGGCTCGGCCTCGCTGAGAACGGGCTCGACCCCGAGAGGAGATTGTCCGGGCGGGTTGTGCGGTTCACCGATCATGTGTGGCTTCACGTCTAGCTCTCGTGTCAGAGATGATCAAGGGCGAAGATGATGCCAGAAAAGCGTCCGGGCTACCACGCCGGCGGCGGCGCCGCGCCCCGGATCCCGCCCCGTCCCTGTCCCCAGCCGACGCTCCAAGGGGAACGCGGTCCGCCTGGTCGGTCGACCCGGCCGGCCGCCCTCTGGTCGAGCGACCCGACGCTTCCCCGCAGGTCCGCTGGCTGTGCCGGGACCTAGCGTATCGGCGAGATGATCACCGACCGGTTCGGCTCGCGTCCCAGGCTGGCCGTCACCACGTCGGCCCGGTCCTTAAGCGTCAAGTGGACGATCTTCCGCTCGGCGGGAGTCATCGGGGTGAGTTGGACGGGCTTGCCCCGCTTGGCAGCTTCCTGGGCTTTTCGAATGGCCACCCGTTCTATTTGCCGCCGTCGACGCTCTTTGTACCCTTCCGCGTCCAGTTCCACGTGCTTCCGCGGGTGAGACCCCGGGAAGACCGCGATGCTCGCCAGATACTCCACCGCATCGATGGTCTGCCCTCTCCGACCGATGAAGATACCCAGGTCTTCTCCGGCGATCTCGGCGTGCAACTCATCGGGGCCCTCCGTGACCCGCACCCGCGCAATGAGGCCCAGTTCGCTCAAGACACGCTGCAGAAAGGCCCGTAGTCGCACGGCTTCGGGCTTCTCAGTCAGCCCCTCGTCGTCGCGCTCACCGTCGTCGCCGCTCTCCTCGTAACCCTCGTCCTCATCGTAGTCCTCATCGTAGTCCCCGTCCTCGAAACCATCATCCAGCAGTTCTTCGGGTTGGGCATCGTTCTCGGGACCATAGAAATCGAAGCCGTCATCGACCAGTGCCACCTCCACCACGGCATCGACGGCGCCCACGCCCATGAACCCCTCTTCCGGCGGGATGACGATGGTCATCTCATATTGGTCCTCGGCGAGTTCGCCGGGGGCAAAATCAAGTTCGGCCAGGGCCCTTTGAACGGCTTGCTCCACGGTTGGGCCGCTGGCTCTTGCCACCTGCTGCTTTCCCTGCTGCTTTCCCTTTTGTTCCCGTCTTCTGGCCACTGGTCTTGCCTCCACTCTTCTTAACCGGCTGCGTCGAGGCCGCCTTCGCCTTCACTTTGGTGGGAGTCCGAGCCGCCTTCTCCTTCACCTTCTCGGGGACCGGAGCTGCCACCACGGGCGCCGGCATGACCTTTTCAGCAACGACCTGCTGGGCTATGGTCCACAAGTTCGATGTGAACCAATAAATCATTAGACCAGCCGGCCATTTACCTATAAACATGAATATACCGACGATTATCGGCATGAAATAGGCGATCATCTTCTGCTGACTTGGACTATTCCTTGCGGTCTGATATGAAGCCACAAACTGGCTTGCGATATAGAGGAACATCAAGATGATACTGAATTGTGTTATATCAGGTATCCACAACCAACCGACTACGGGGTTGACAAAGCGGCCGGCCGAAGCGCCTACTCCATCGACCTTCCCCGCATTGTTCAGCATGATGAACAGTCCGAAGAACACTGGGAGCTGGAGAAGCAACGGGAGACAGGAGCCGAAGGGGCTGATCTTGTTCTCCTGATAGAACTCCATGGTCTTCTGTTGTAGCAGTTGGCGATCCTGCTTGTACTTCTCTTGCAGAGCCTTTATCTGCGGCTGCACGGCCTGCATCGCCCGCATGCTCTTGATCTGCCGCCACGTCAGCGGGATCAGAACGATCCGCACGATCACGGTCAGCAACACGATCGACCACGACCAGCTGACCCCGAGGTTCTGGTGCAAGAACTGGAGGATGGCGAAGAAAAAGTCGGCCAGCGGGGCGAGCGGTTTGTAAATGCTATCCATCTAGATCGTTCCCATATCGATCAGCATCACGCGCTGCGCCCGGTACTGACCTTCGCGCCCCGGCCTGAGCGCAGCTTCGCACTCACGTCGACGCTGGCGGGGGCGATGCAACCCTGGCTGGGGCCCACCCCTCTGTGACCGGAGCTACGGTCTCTCTTGGTGCGCGACTCGAACAGGGTCTGGTTCTCCACCGGGTCGTAGCCCCCGTAGCCCAGAGGATTGCAGCGCAAGAGCCGCCACGAGGCAAGCACGAAACCACGAAGCGCACCGTATTCGGTCAGAGCGTCGACGGCATAGTGGGAACAAGAGGGATGGTACTTGCACGACCGAGGAAGGGCGGGCGAGATGAGGGTCTGGTAGCCGCGAATGCTCCAGACCAGTAGGGCCCTGGCCGGATTCCAATGACCATTCACGAAGACGGCCGACGCTCCTCGCCGGAGAAACCGAGGGAGGCTTTGCGGAAGACCTCCAACATCTTCGCTTCCACTGCTCTGAAACCCCCGGTCTCGAGCAGTTCGACGATGGGGGCGCGAGCAATCAGAACAAAGTCCATGTTCCCCCTAAGAGACTGGCCGTTCGCGCGAAAGGCCTCTCGCAAGACGCGTTTGACGCGATTCCGGTCGACAGCGGTACCAAGTCGTTTGGAGACGGAGAACCCGATTCGCGGCTCCCCGGCAGTCTCTACCGCCCCAGGCGACGCGCGCTCGAAATAGTATAGGACCAGATACTTGTTAGCAACAGACCTGCCCGCGCGGTAGACGCGGGCAAAGTCCTCAGATCGCGATAGTCGGCCGCGAGACCGATTCACACCGGGCTACGCCGAGAGACGCTTGCGACCCTTGTCGCGCCGCCGCTTGAGGACAGCTCTGCCTGCGCGAGTACTCATGCGGGCTCGAAAACCGTGAGTCTTCTTGCGCTTACGCTTGTTCGGTTGATACGTCCTTTTCACGTTCCCTCGCTTATCCCTCTAGCACCGGGGGTGCTCCTCGTCCGCCGGCACGCTCTCGACACCGTTCATAGGCGCACCGCCGCTTTTTCCACGACCGACGCTTACAAAGGGTGGCGAAGTATACAAGTCCCTTCTCCGCCCGTCAATCCGTCGATTGCGGCCGCACCGGCTCATCCCGGCCGGCTGCGTGGCGCCCCCGGTCCTACGCGGCCCCCGACCAACTCGTATCCGCACCCGCTGCAAGCGTACACAGGTGCCTGGGGATACTGTGGAAAACCCTCGTCCGCTGCCCGCCCCCGGCGCTCGCGACACGTGCCACTGTGGACCCGCTCGGGCACCCGACCGCCCCCAGCGCACGGAGCGGGGGGTGACTCCTCCCCGAGTTCCCGCGAAAGCCCGCTGACGGATCCCGTAGCCGGCCGGTCGCGCTCGCTCGCTCTCGGTCGCTCGCCATCTAGGCCTATTCTGCAGCCCCGTCTCACCGCCCCACCGCCAACGCGACGCCGTCCCGAGACCAGTCCTACCCCCTCTGCCGGCGTCTCGCCCCCAGACGGGCTCCCTGAGTCCCTCCGATCCCGGTTGGCAGAAACCGATTATCCCCATTTTCAACAGAAAAGCTGGTCTATGCGGCCATCGCGTTCCACCGTTCTACACTTTTTCCACACCTGTGGACTCCACTGTGGATAACCAAGGATTTATGCCTGCAAATACATCATCTTCTTCTGAAGATACGGTGCCGAACGGGAGCGTCTTGACGAACAGAAATCTGCAGATTCCGCACTTCTATTGCCGGCGGCCTGTGGAAAATACCCCCTCTCCTCGCTACAATGACCAAGTGTTTTCGGCACGTGCCGCCCTTCCCCCCGCATGGGAGATCAACAGCTGGCTATGACCGCGGAACAGTCCCTCCCGCTGCAGTCCACACACGGGACGGCCGCCCCGGCCGTGAGCGCCGCTCGAACCACCGCTGTCAGCCCCGACGTAGGTCCGAGTGGAGACCTGACCGACGACCTCACCGGAGAGCCGCCCCGGATCGCTGTATACGGTGAAGCGCCCGCTCCGCCTTTGGTCGTTCCCGTGACCGACTACCCGCTGACCGGCGCCCACGTGCCGGACCTCATCGAGGCGCTCACCGGTCGCGTACACTCCCTGGCTCGCGACCAAGGCGGCCAGTTGCCGCTGACGGTCGTTCGGGAACTGGTGGAGAACCTTGTTCACGCTTCGTTCGCCGGTGTGGTCATCACCATCTTGGACCGAGGCAATACCATCCGCTTCAGCGACAGAGGACCGGGCATCCCTGATAAGGAGGCCGCCCTCCGCCCCGGCTTCACTTCCGCGGGCGCAGACGCCAAGCGCTTCATTCGGGGAGTGGGCTCCGGCTTTTCGGTGATCAAGGAGACGCTGGCCGCCCTGAACGGGGTCCTGGAGATAGAAGACAACTTGGGCCGGGGCACGGTGGTCACCGCGCGGATCCACCCCGTTGACGACACGCCCCTCGCGCCCGCGGCGGTCCCGGCTTATAATCTCTCCGAGCGCCAGCTTAAGACCTTACTGTTGGCGGTCGAGCTTGCTCCGGTCGGCCCGACCCGTATCGCCCAGGAGCTGGGCGTATCTACCTCGACCGCATACAGAGACCTTGTCTCGTTGGAGGACGCCGGTTTTGTCACCAGCCGGGCGACAGGGCACCGTTCGGTGACGGAGGCGGGCTTGGCCTATCTGGACACCGTGCTCTGAGAGAGGGCTTGGGCCCAGGCGTAGGCTATGGGTTTGAGCGGGACGCCGAGTACCGCACCGATGGCGGAGAGGGGCGATGGTGGACACACAGCGTGGCGATCCGATCTGGGGAGAAGCTCTCAAGCTCATCTCGCAGCAGGTGAACGAGGGCACCTTCCGGATCTGGTTCGAGCCGACCATGGGAATGGGTCTGGTCGACGACACCTATTCGGTAGGGGTTGCTTCCGACTTCGCGAAGGATTGGATCGACTCCCGCTTTCGCGCGCTCATGTCGGAAGCGGTCTCCCAGGTGGTAGGCGACCCAGTGCGCTGCGACATCGTCGTCTCGCCCGAGCTATCCCGCTCCGTGGATCATGACGAGGCGATGCCTGTTCACGCCGGGAACCAGTCGGCCGCCCGGGCTCGACATACGAGGCCGCCCAGCCCTGAGGAAGCATCCTCATCGTCAGGCGCGGATGAGAACGCTCGCGCCGCCTCAGCCCGGAGCGCTACCGGAATCAACGCAGATCCAGCCGTATCCGGCTTGATCGACAAGTACACGTTCGACACCTTCGTCGTCGGACCATCCAACCGTTTCGCCCATGCCGCCGCCCTCGCAGCGGCCGAGACGCCCGGCTCGCAGTACAACCCGCTCTTCATATACGGGGGCGTCGGGCTCGGAAAGACCCATCTCCTTCAAGCCATCGGCCAGTACGTCCTAAGGAACCACCCCCGGTTGAAAGTGCGCTACGTCACTCTCGAAACGTTCACCAACGACTTCATCAACTCGGTCCGCGACGATAGTATGGAAGGTTTCAAGAATAAGTATCGGACCATCGACGTGCTGCTGATCGACGACATCCAGTTCTTGCAGAAGAAGGAGCAGACCCAGGAGGAGTTCTTCCACACATTCAATACCCTCTACGACGCCGGGAAGCAGATTGTCATCACCTCCGACAGGCATCCGAAGGGCCTCGCCACGTTGGAAGACCGTCTAGTTTCTCGATTCGAGTGGGGCTTGATCACCGACGTCCAACCTCCCGACCTGGAGACCCGGGTCGCCATCCTGCGTAAGAAAGTGCACAGCGAGGGTGTCGCCCTGGCCGACGATGACGTCCTTATGTTGATAGCCTCCCGGGTACCGACCAACATCCGTGAGTTAGAGGGCTGTCTTACCCGGGTGGTTGCGTTCTCCTCGTTCACCGGTCGGATCATTGATGTCGATCTGGCTCGAGAAGTGTTGAAGGACATCCCTGAGACCGCTTCCACCCGCATTACCATCGACCTCATTCTTTCGGCGGTGTCTGAGTTCACCGGCATCTCGATCACCGAGATCACCGGCGACAAGCGCTCCCGGCCCGTCGTCGAAAGCCGTCACTTGGTCATGTACCTGGCCCGCGAACTAACGGATGCGAGCCTTCCCAAGATCGGCGATCGTATCGGGGGCCGGGATCACACTACCGTTCTTCACGCAGTGGAGAAGATCACTAAGCTCATGCGGGAAGACCGCGACATGTACAATCGGGTCCAGCGCATTACCACCAAGGTCAAGAGTGCCCGATGAATCTCTTTCCACAGCACGCTGTCCATAAGTCCGGGACAATTTGTGCATCGTCGTCATCTCTTTCCGACCGCGCGAGACCTCTTGTCAAGTACGTACACCTGTCCCCCGCCCGTCCACAGCCGCCCCGAGGCGCCGGCGGGGCATTTCCCCTGCTCTTGACCTATCCGCGCCGGTTGCTAACATCTTCCACACCCCCTATTACACCGACTACACTTTCTTATAAAGAATCTAATAGTAATAAGCGCGATCCGGTCCGCCCCCAGACGAGCGAGGAGCATCTATGAAACTCATCACCACAAAAGCAGCGCTCGTCGAATGTCTAGGGATCGTAAACAAGGCCGTCTCGTCGCGCAGTTCTATCCAAGTACTGTCCGGGGTGCTAATCGAAGCTCGGGACGAAGGCGTGCTGTTGTCGGCGACCGATATGGAGATCTCCATCAAAGCTCCGTTAGCGGGACGCGTGGAACAAACGGGCTCCCTGGTGGTCCCCTCCCGGCTCGCCACCGACATTGCCAGAAGCCTACCGCCCGGAGACGTAGTGATGGAGCAACGCCCAGGCGAGACTCAAGTGGAGATCCAAGCAGGAGAGTCGCTTTTCACCCTGCATTCCCTACCGGCTGTCGACTTTCCCCAGCTCCCGGCCTTCTCTGGGGAGGGTTTTTCCGTGAGCAAGCCCTCGTTCATCGAGACCGTGGACAGGGTGGCCCCGTCGGCCTCCCGCGACGAGACCCGGCCGGTGCTCACAGGGGTCCTCATCCATTTCGCCAAGAACTCCGTACGGATGGTAGCGACCGACAGCTACCGGCTTAGCGTGAAAGAGACCCCTGTAGAATCCTCAGTAGCCGAGAAGTTCCAGGCCATCGTGCCTGCTCGTACCCTCCTCGAGCTCTCCCGCATCGCCACCGCGGTGGCCGACGATACCATCAACATCTTGCCCACCGAGAACCAGAGGCTCTTTCAGGTGGGCGGCATATCGCTGGTGTCGCGACTGATCGATGGTCAGTTCCCTAACTACCGGCAGCTTATCCCTGAGACCTTTGATTACGAGGTCGCCGTCGACCACGACGAGCTCCTGGAAGCCATCCGCCGGGTCGGGCTCTTGGCCCAGAAGAATGCTCCCCTGCGCTTGCGCTTCGCGAGCAACAACCTCACTGTTTCCGCCGAGTCCCAGGATGTCGGCAAGGCGCACGAGGCCATGCCCATCCAATACTCGGGCGACGACCTGGAGATAGGTTTCAATCCCGAGTTCCTTGAAGCAGGCGTGGCGTCGGTGAAGGAATCTCCCGTGTATCTAAGGTTCATCAGTCCGCTCCGTCCGGGACTGGTCAAGGGGGCGGGCGACGATTTCCTCTATTTGGTCATGCCCATACGTTTGAACGATTAGGAATGCCTCCATCGAGCATGACGGCCCCGACCCTTATCGTGGTGGATCTACCCATCAGCCTGGGGCAGTTCATCAAGTTGGCCGGGCTCGCGGCCACCGGAGGAGACGCGAAACGACTGGTGGGCTCCGGTGCGGTGCGCGTGAACGCTGAAGTGGAAAGGCGCCGAGGCCACAAGTTGGCTCCTGGGGATATCGTTGAGGTGCAGGGGGCGGCGGCACAGGTGGTATCGAGGAGCCGCCCTGGGAGACCGATGGGCTCTGGCGGCCCGACCCACCCCGGCAGGCCGGGGGACTGACCCGGTGCCGGTCCGGAGGCTGCGGCTCACCAACCTGCGTTCCCGCCGTTCGCTGGAGGTGGAGCTAGGACCCGGGCTGACGGTCTTGGCCGGGCCCAACGGAGCCGGCAAGACCACGGTGCTGGAGGCCGCCGCGTTGGTCCTTCACGGATCGATGCTCCGGCCGGGCTCGGTGCGCGACCTGATCAATCGCAGCGAGGATTTTCTCCGAGTCGAGATCGACCTGGAGGAGGCGGGGGTGACAGTCACGGCCGCGGCGGCTTTCTCCCGGGGGGGCGAGCGTCGGCTGACCGCCGACGGCGCCCTTCTTGAGGATTCGTCGCGCTGGCGCGACACCGTGCCGGTACGCACCTTCGTCCCCGACGACCTCCGCCTCATCAAAGGCGGCCCCCGGAGAAGGCGGGAGTACCTCGATGCACTCGCTGGCCGCCGCGAGCCGGCATATCCCGGCGCGCTGCGCCGGTACGAAGAGGCTCTGGCGCAGCGCAACACACTGCTTCGCACCCCGCGGGCCGGATTCGACGACGGCCAGTTCGCTCCCTGGGAGAAGATCCTCGCTCAGACCGGCCTCGCCGTTTCTCAATGGCGGGCAGCGACGCTGGCGTCGTTCATCGCCTCCTTCCAGCGCACGCACGCGGATCTCACGGGCGACCCCGTGGACTCTCTCCGGCTGATCTACCGCACGAACGTCGCCGACCTGGACGAAGAGGGCTACCAAGA
>JAZDLO010000207.1:0-2505 GCA_043801935.1 bacterium | reverse complement strand
GGCAGTGAAGAAGTGGGAGCAATTCGCCCCCAACATGACCATGGACAACGTCATCGATGCCTTCATGACCACCCCGTACGATGTGGTGCAGCGCCACCCCGACATGATCCAGGGCAGTTGGTGCTCCGGATCGATGTTCGCCTCCCAACTGGACCGCTTCCGGCCCTGTCCGGAGTTCTCGGACTATCGGACGCCCGTCAAGAGGTTCTACACCTGCTCGGCCAATCTTCATTCCGCCATGGGCATCGGGAGAGGGAGCAGCTATGCCGCCTACAAGGTGATCGCTCAGGATCTTGGGTTGACCAAGTTCTGGGAGGACCGGGCATTCTGACGGGCCGTTGAAAACCATCTCCCAAGAGATCCCGGGGCCCCGTTCGGAGCTTTCCGGCTTCCCCATGAGTCCATCACTCTTAGCAATCCGAACCCGAACGGAGTCATCGAACGTTTACTCCAACCCTTCAAGGAGGACGGCTTCTGGCAGCATATGAGTCGAGGGATCACGAGGCCCGGGCAGGCCGTCCGCCGCCGGATCCAAGACCGCGGCGCAAGGGTCCCTGAGAAGCGTTGGGTGTTCAAGCGGACTGCAATATCGCGAGCTTCTTGAAATGCAAGGGGGGAGGCATCCGATGTCGGGTTACTACACGGAAGATCCACTGTGCGGCTGGGTTGAAGATCGGGATATGGCCCTGCTCGAGAAGTACAGAGTGTGGATCTTGGACCGAAAGGAAACGTTGAGCGCCCCGGCTCCGTTTGACTTGTGGTGCCTCCAGCACAACTACGACAACCGGGGCGAGCAGTACGGGCACGAGTTCATGGCGGTCCCGGAGTGTAAGGGCTTCGAGTGTAGGCTGAAAGATGGGTGGGTGTACGTGGCCGCGCAGCCGACGACCCCTGAAGAGAAGGCCGCGCGCGAGCCCTTGTGTCGCGAGCGCCTGGCTCCGTGGATCGAAGACTTCGACAGGGAGTATCACAAATACACCGATCCCATGATGAAGCGGTATCTCGCCTTCCAGTCGATAGACATGGAAGCGCTCGAGGACCATCAACTGCAGGAAGCCTTCGACGAGTGGGTCGAGATCTATCGTGTCGGCGGCTACTACCACTTTCCTCCCGCGCTCGCGGCCGCAATGATCTACTTGCTGTTTGGGGAAACGTGCTTGAAGGAAGCCGGCGTCAGCATGAACGACGTACTGTTCAACGATGTGCTGGCGGGCTTCGACCACAAGATGCTGGAAGATGATCGCGGACTCTTCAAGCTCGGCGTCAGGGCGAGGGAACTGGGCCTCGAACCGTCGTTCCAAGAGACGAAAGACAACGGCGAGCTACATCTGAAGCTTGGACAGACCGAGAACGGACGAACCTGGCTCAAGGAGCTGGGGGACCATCTTTGGGTCTACGGCTGGCGGACGCCTGAAAACTGGGACTGCAGCCATCCCTCCTGGGTTGAGAAGCCGAGCCTTTCTTTCCCCTCGATAAGGCGTTTCATGGCGCGGCCCACCTTCATGCCGGATGATTTGCGTCCGGGCATGATAGCGAAGAGGGAGGCTGCAGAGCGGGAAATGCTTTCGCGCGTGGCTGAGGAGAAGAGGCCGGAATTCGAGCGCCTGATGAAAGCCGCCCAATGGTCGGGCCGGGAGGATCAGGACCACGTGTTCCACTTCGAGCACTACAGCAATGCTCTGGGTCGCAAGGTCACCAAAGAGGTCGGCAAGAGATTCGCCGCCCAGGGGATCATCGACGACCCGGATGATATCTACTATCTCTTTCCGGATGAGATCACTCTGCGGATCCTGGGTCGCTACTCCGCGAGAGAGCTGGCAGCCATTCGGAAGAAGCAGCATGCGGAATTTCGCGCGCAAGAGCCGCCCGACAAGTACATCGGTGATCCGACGGCGATACCTTGGGCATTGGCCTGCAGCCCGGTGCTGCGCGCAACTGCGTTGTCTTACCCGCGAGTGAGGCCGGAGTTGGATGCCGACGTCTACGCGACGGTCTCTACCCCAGGCGTGGTCGAGGGAGTGGTGTGTGTGCTTGCCGGCGTCGAGGATTTCGACAAGTTCACTCCGGGCGCCATCCTGGTCGCCACCCAGGCGGCGACAGCCTGGACACCTATCTTCAACGTCGCCAAGGCGGCGGTCGTCGATATCGGCGGAGTACTGAGCCACACGGCGATTCTGGGCCGCGAGTATGGGATCCCGGTCCTGGCAGGCTGCCAGGACGCCACGAAGAAGTTGAAGGATGGCATGAGGGTCAAGGTCGATGGTGACCTCGGCGCCGTGTGGATTCTCGAGGAGTAGGTGCTTCGGGAAAGGTTCGGGATATCGGGTGACACGTAGACGGTGCGATCTTGCAGTCGACGGAGGGGGGCATCATATGTCGGGCTACTACACCGAAGGTCCATTGTCCAACTGGGTTGAAGAGCGGGATATGGCCCTGCTCGAGAAGTACAGGGTGTGGATTCTGGATCGAAAAGAAACATATGCCTGCCCGACCCCATTTGACTTG
>JAZDLO010000203.1:0-3020 GCA_043801935.1 bacterium | reverse complement strand
AGGCCGTCCTCGACGCGGCTAGACAAGCTGGCTCCGAGTTGGTCAAAGACGGCATCATGAACCCGGATACCCTCGAGGCCATAAGCCGGCCACTCGTCTCCGAGGAGGAGTGGATGCGGCGGTACAGCCGGGCGACGTAAGGTTCGACCGCCCGGGAGGGCGACCTCTAAATGGTGCACGACGTCACCCAGAATCCGGCGGTTTCGTCGGACCGGCGCTCGCTGATATCTGCCACAATCTGCTGCTGGTCGCGTTGGGCGCGGGCGCTCGGGCGAGCGAGTTCGTCGAGTGCCGGACGCCCGCTCACGCGCGCCCAAAGATTCCCCTTTCGCGCACCCCGATTTGGTGGTACATCTATGTTGAGCGCGTGAAGACTTTTCTTAGGGAGGAGACTATGAGAATCACCGGCTGCCGGACTCCACTTCTCAGAACTGCGGGCGTGGTCTTGATTGGGCTGGCCATCGCGCTGGCGCTCACCGGCGTCGCTCTGGCGGCCTTCAGCGACATGAACGCCGATCATCCCTATGCAACGGCGATCAACGATCTCGCAGCTCGCCATATCGTCAGCGGTTTTGACGACGGCACGTTTCGCCCCGATAACGATGTCATCAGGCAACAGTTCGCGAAGATGATCGTGTTGACGCTCGGGTACGATGTCCCGGCGACCGCGTCGTGCCCCTTTGCCGACGTCGACCTGACCCCGAACCCCAACGATGCGAACTATCCGGCCAGGTACGTGGCCGTCTGCGCGCTTCATGGCGTCACGACGGGTAAGACCGCGACCACGTTCGATCCCTATAGCAGCATCACTCGCCAGCAACTCATCAGCATGGTGACGCGGGCCGCGGGCCTCGCCGATCCCGGGGTGTCGTTCGTCCCGACCTTCGTCGAAGGCCAGTTCTCCATAACCGAACACTTCCTGAACGCGCGGAAGGCCGCGGCGGCAGGACTGCTGGCGGGCCTTCAGGGCGTGGGTCCGTCATACGACTTCGTATCCCCGGCCAGTCGGGGAGAGTGTGCGCAACTGCTGTACAACCTGTCGAATCTCTTGAAGCCCAAGGGGCCGCTGCCGGGCTTCGCCGATCTGAAGCCCACCGCGCCGGTCGGATATCACATCACCGTCGCCACCTCTTCATTCTGGCGCCAGGAGTGGGAGACCGATGGCTGGTACGAGTCGAACCAAAGCAACCCGTACAAGGCGACGACAACAACGGGGCATCTCAGCCTGCAGATCGTCTCGGCGACCGGTGGAACCGTGACCTGGCGGCTGGTCGTCGATGAGCTGACTCTGCCGGAGAGCTCAGGGGGGATCAAAGACGCGGTCAGCGCCGCCTTGCCGGGGGTGCTGGAAGTCACCGTCGACGAGCACGGCCAGGTGTTGGGGATCTCATCCGGGGCGAAGGGCGCACCAGTGGTACCCATGGACTCGGATGTGGTGGCCAGGTTGTCCGATAGCTTGGCCCCGTTCATGTCCGCACTCCTGGTCCCCTACTCGGGCAAATTGGTCGAACCGGGAGACTCGGTCCACATAACCGGGCCTTATCCCAGTGCGACCAAGAAGTGGATGGACGTAGACGCCCGGGTGACTCTCGCCTCGGTGACCGGTGATGCCGCTCAACTCGGCTACACGTTCAGCACCACCGACATGAACATGCCTCTATCCATGGATCTCCTGCCCCTTCTCGTGACTCTGGGGGTGACGCCGGGGGCGGGGCACACAGAGGCGGTGCTGGACATGAGCATCAAGGGCACGAGTTCGATCACCTCCAGCGGTCAGATCACGCTCGACACTACCTCCGGGCTGCCAACGGCGGTGACGAGCACGAGCACGGCGAATCTGGACATGTACCTCAACCGGCTGCTGGCGCCCGAACTGATGGTGCTGTTCCCGGATTCGGAGCTGATGAACAGGTTGTTCGTGCACGACATGACGATCACGATGACTCTCACCAAAGACGCAGGGCAGTAGTACGCAACGAACTGCTGATCTTCGGCGGCGCCTCGTGAGCATCTGCGCCATGGGGCGGCTCGGCCGGCTGGTATTCTGATCGGTGCACGGCCGATCCTTCTGGGGTCGCGCGCGTGCCTGAGCGCACCACCTGCGGAGGGCCGGCCAGGGATGCATGTCATAAAGCGGGCGCCTGCCAAGGTCAACCTGTCCCTGCTGGTCGGACCGCGGGACCAGATGGGCTACCACGAGCTCTTCACGGTCTTCGCTCCGGTCGACGTCCATGACGAGCTGGAATTCACGCTGGAGGCGCGCCCCGGTGGCCGCGCCGGAGACCTGCTGGTGAAATGCCGGGCGGTCGACGGTGAGGCGAACTTGGTGGCCCAGGCCCTACGCGCCCTTGAGCGCGAGACCGGCTGGGTCTTCTCCGGACAGGTGACCATCGGCAAAGGCATCCCCATGGGAGCCGGATTGGGGGGCGGCAGCACCGATGCGGCCGTATCCTTGCAGGTAGGCGCGGAGGTACTGGCGGAGGCCGGAGGGCCGGCCCCGGACGGAGCGAAGCTTCGCTCGCTGGCCCGGGCTTTGGGTGCCGATGTTCCTTTCTTTCTTGATCCGAGCCCCGCTATCGGCCGGGGGATCGGGGAACTCCTCGAGCCTATCGCCTTACCCGCGCTTCCGTTGGTGCTCGTCTTCCCCGAAGAACACCTCTCCACGGCGCGGGTGTACCGGGCTTTCGACAGCGCTCGTCCCTTGGAGAGCCGGGAGGCCTTCGCCGCTCGATCAGATGAGGCCGAGGGCGGTTGGCGCAAACTGGCCCGCGCGTGCCGTATCCGGTGCACGCCGCCGTTCGATGCGGTCGGCGCGGTGGCAGGGCTGTTGCAGAACGATCTTGAAGAGGCCAGCTTCGGTCTCGTACCCGAGCTGGTCGGCAGCAAGGAGGCCCTTACAGAGGAAGGTGCGCGCGGGGCGCTCATGAGCGGCTCGGGCCCCACCCTGTTCGGCCTCTGCTCCACAGTGTCGGCAGCTGAAGAGTTGGCGGACAGACTGGTCGCCCGGGGCTTTCGAGCTC
>JAZDLO010000181.1:0-12418 GCA_043801935.1 bacterium | reverse complement strand
CCGCGACTATAGAGAGTCTGTTCTTCCGGTGGGAGTCTCCGCCCGGCTGGCCGTCGAGGCCGGGGTCACCCAGGGTTGGCACCGCTACGTGGGCGACCGCGGGGCCGTCATGGGCATCGACCATTTCGGTGCCTCGGCACCCGGTGAGACGGTCATGCGCGAATTCGGCTTTACGGTGGAGAACGTCTGCGAGCGGGCTTTGGCCCTCATGACCGGCGGGAGGGAGTGAGCATGAAGGTGGGGATCGCCGCCGATCACGGCGGATTCCAACTCAAAGAGGAGTTGGTCCGGGCGCTGAGGGACGCCGGCCACGAGGTGGTCGACTTTGGTGCTCCCCGCCTTGACTCGGGCGACGACTACCCGGATGTGGTCATACCCCTAGCGATCGCTGTGGCCCGTCGTGAAGTCGAGCGCGGGGTCGCGGTCTGCGGGAGCGGGGTAGGAGCCTGTGTCGCCGCCAACAAAGTGGCAGGGGCGAGAGCAGCCCTTATCCACGACGTTTTTTCAGCCCACCAGGGTGTGGAGGACGACGACATGAACGTCATATGCCTGGGCGGACGAGTGGTGGGCTTGTCCCTCGCATGGGATCTGACCCGGACGTTCCTGGGAGCGAGCTACATCGGTGAGGAGCGGCACCGCCGTCGGCTGGCCAAGGTCACCGCTCTTGAGAGCGAGATGCGCGGGGGGACCACGGGAAGGATGGCGAAATGAGCGAGAGCCTGAATGATATTGGCATGATAGGGCTCGCCGTGATGGGCCGTAACTTGGTGTTGAACATGGCAGACCGGGGGTTCGCGGTGGCGGCCTACAACCGGACCGATTCGGTGACCCGGGAGTTCGCAGCTGAGCTCGACTCGGGACAGCGGGTGGAGGCCTGCTACTCGCTCGAGCAGTTCGTGGGATCGCTCGAGAAGCCGCGTAGGGCCATGATCATGGTCAAGGCGGGAAAGCCCGTCGACGCCGTCATCGCCGCGCTGGAGCCTCTGCTTGCGCCGGGAGACGTCCTCGTCGATGGGGGCAACTCCTACTTCAGGGACACCGAGCGGCGGGAGAAGTCGCTCGCAGCCGTCGGCATCCACTTCTTCGGAGTGGGCATATCCGGCGGGGAGTTCGGCGCCAGGACCGGGCCCAGCATGATGCCCGGGGGTCCGCAAGAAGCCTACCAGTCCGTTCGGGCCATCTTCGAGGCCATCGCGGCCCGCGCGGACGGCGAGCCTTGTGTCTCTTATCTTGGACCTGGTGCCACCGGCCACTACGTGAAGATGGTCCACAACGGCATCGAGTACGGTTTCATGCAGCTGATAGCGGAGACGTACGCGCTCATGAAGGAGGGCTTGGGTCTCTCGAACGAAGAGCTGGCGGATGTCTATGCCGAGTGGGACGGGGCGGAGCTCAACTCGTACCTCTTGGAGATAACGTCCAACATCTTCAAACAGCGTGACGAGAAGACCGGCGGTCACCTGGTCGATCTCATCCGGGGAGAAGCCGGGCAGCTGGGCACGGGGATGTGGACTTCACAAAGCGCGATGGACTTGCAGGTGCCGGCGCCGAACATCGACGTGGCCGTCGCCATGCGCAACCTCTCCGCCCTTGAGGACCAGAGGCGTGCGGCGACAACCCTGCTTGGATCTGCCGTCACGGGTGGCGATGCGGCCTCAGGCGCATCGCCCCACAGCGGCGCGGGAGAGGGCCCCCGGCTGACGGCGGAAACCGTGCGCGACGCCCTCTACGCCGCCATGGTGATGACGTACGCTCAAGGCTTCGCCCAGCTGCAAGTAGCCTCGAAGGCTCTTGGGTTCGGACTGCATTTGGAAGACGTAGCCTCGGTCTGGCGCGGCGGCTGCATAATCAGGTCGGCCCTGCTGCGCGATATCAAAGCTGCTTTCCAGCGGCAGCCCGAGCTGCCCAATCTGCTGCTCGACCCAGAGCTGTCCCGGGTGGTCGTGTCTCGGCGCGACCATCTGGTCCGCGCCGTCGAGGCGGGAGCTTCCGCAGGAGTCGCCGTCCCCGGCCTGATGACGGCTCTCGCCTACTTGGACGCCTACCGGGCCGAGTGGTTGCCGTCCAACCTCATCCAGGCCCAACGCGACTACTTCGGCGCGCACACATACCATCGAGTCGACGGAGAGGGCATCTTTCACACGGATTGGCTCGCGGGCCAAGACGGGGCCTAGAGGGAGCGTCCGTTGGGAGACTCTGCCGCTTCGCGTCCCGGGGTTACACCAGCGCAGCCGTCGGTGACGGTCCACCCAGATCCTGACAGCCTCGCGCTTGCCACGGCCACATTGGTTGTCGAGGAAGCCCGCCGGGCCGTGAAGATGCGGGGGCGCTTCACGGTGGCGCTGGCAGGGGGATCTACACCGAAGAAGGCCTACGAACTGCTTGGGCAACCCCCGTTCGTCGAGCTTGTGCCTTGGAATAGCGTCCATGTCTTCTGGGGCGACGAGCGGTGCGTGGACCCGGCTGATCCGCGCAGCAACGAGCGCCTGGCTCGCGAAGCCTTGCTGGACCGGGTTCCCATCCCGCCGGAGCAGGTCCATCCCATGATGAAGTCTGGCGTCATCCCCGAGCATGCCGCCAGCGAATACGATGCCCTTTTACATGCCTTCTTCCCCTTTGGGGGAGATGTGGGCAGTGCGTCCCGGAACCGTGCCGAAGGTACAGAGACGGCTTGCGACCTCATAATCCTGGGGCTTGGTGACAACGGGCACACGGCTTCGCTCTTCCCGGGTTCCGAAGTGCTACGCGAAGAGGAGCGGTGGGCGGCCCCGGTGTTTGTCGATGCGGCCGCCGGCGCCGGTACCACCGCTGCCGGTCAAGACATGTGGCGTATCACTCTGACCGTTCCTTTCATCAACAGCGCCGCTTTGGTCGTCTTCTTGGTCAGCGGGCCCTCCAAGGCCGAGGTGGTCGAGGAAGTCATCGAGGGACGGCTCGATACCCTCCGCCTCCCGGCGCAACTCGTCCGCCCCGCGAACGGCAGGCTGTGCTGGTACCTCGACGATGATTCCGCCTCTCTTCTCAACAGGGGGTCCTTAGAATGAGCTCGAGCACTTCCGCCGGAAAGAGGGTCGCTCTGCTTCTGGCCGATGTGGACGGCACCCTGGTCACGCGTGACAAGACGCTGACGGATCGCACCCACGAGGCGGTGCGCAAACTGGGACAGAATGGGATCGCCTTCGCCATCACGAGTGGCCGCCCGCCGCGGGGCATGGGCTCGATCATCGGACCGCTCGATATCAGTACGCCCATCGCGGGTTTCAACGGGGGCCTGTTCTTGAAGCCCGACCTCACGATCATCGCCCAGTCGCTGGTTCCGCCCGAAGTCGCCGAAAGAGCGATCGCCACGATCCGGACCCACGGTCTTGACGTCTGGGTGTATTGCGGGACCGAGTGGTATGTCCTTGACCGGCATGGGCCCCACGTGGACAGGGAAGAGCACACCGTCCAGTTCCCCCCCACGGTGATCGCGGACTTCGATGGGGTGCTGGACAGAGTCGTTAAGATCGTGGGGGTGAGCGACGACCACGAGGCGGTGGCGCGAGCCGAGAAAGACGCGCAGGAGGAATGCGGAGAGAAGGCCTCCGCTGCCCGTTCGCAGCCTTATTACTTGGACATAACGCACCCCGACGCCAACAAGGGCGCGGTCCTCACTCGGCTCTCCGAGTTCCTGGGTATCCCGGCCGGTCGCATCGCCACCATCGGGGACATGCCCAACGATGTGCTCATGTTCCGGCCGAGCGGTCTGAGCATCGCCATGGGAAATGCCAGCGACGAGGTGAAAGCCGCGGCCGACAGGGTCACCTCATCCAACGAAGAGGAGGGTTTCGCGCGCGCCGTCGAGCTCTACGTGCTACCGGCGGGCGAGAGGGACGGGGGCGACCTGGAACCTAAGGAAGGGGCCGATTGATGGAAGTATCCCGCTCAGACGCGCTCGTCTTTTTTGGCGCCACCGGCGATCTCGTCCACAAAGAGATCTTCCCCGCGCTTCAAGGGCTCATCCGCGACGGAGGCGTCAAACTCCCGCTCATCGGGGTAGCCCGGTCTCCCTGGACCGTGGATCAGCTGAGAGCCCGGGCGAAAGATAGTCTCGAGCGAAGCGGGAGTTTCGATCCCGCTGCTTTCGAGAGCTTAGCGGGCCTGCTGCAGTATGTCTCCGGTGACTACGGGGCTCCCGAGACCTATGTCCACATACGGAAGGCGCTGGGCGACGCGCAACGGCCGCTCTTCTATATGGCTATCCCGCCCAGCGTTTTTCCAATCGTGACGGATGCTCTGGCAGCTTCCGGCTGTGCCGAGGGAGCCCGCGTGGTGGTGGAAAAGCCCTTTGGCCGAGATCTGGCCTCGGCCCAAGAGCTGAACAGCACGCTACACGAGCACCTCCCGGAATCGGCGATCTTCCGCATCGATCACTTTCTGGGAAAGGAACCGGTTCAGAACATCACGTACACGCGGTTCGCCAACCCACTGCTGGAGCCGATCTGGAACCGCGACCACATTCGGAGCATCCAGATCACCATGGCGGAAGACTTCGGCGTCAAGGATCGAGGAGGGTTCTACGACGAGGCCGGGGCCATCCGAGACGTGGTGCAGAACCATCTGTTGCAGGTGCTGGCGGTTCTTGCCATGGACCCACCGGGAGGCGGGATCAGCGATGCCTACCGTGACGAGAAGGTCAGGCTGCTCAAGGCCGTCCGGCCATTGGAGCCCGGCCACGTTGTGAGGGGCCAGTATCGGGGCTACCGTTCTGTGGCCGGCGTCGCGCCTACCTCGACCGTGGAGACATACGTAGCCCTGAAGATCCTCATCGACAACTGGCGCTGGGCCGGCGTGCCCGTCTACATCCGCTCCGGCAAGGAGCTCGGCGTGACTTCCACCGAGGTCTTCGTGGAGCTGAAGCGGCCGCCACGAGAGACGTTCGGCGAGATCGTGCCGCCCGGTTCAACCCACGTGCGGATGCGGATCAGCCCGGACGTCGTCATAGGCATAGGGATGCGCGTCAAAGTGCCCGGAGACCAAATGGTCGGTAGGGACGTGGAGCTCACGGTCACCTCATGTCCCGGTGATGAGAAGCCGCCATACCAGCGTCTCTTTGCCGATGCCATCCACGGCAATCCCGAGCTTTTTGCCCGACAAGACGGTGTGGAGGCATCGTGGCGGATCGTAGACCCCGTACTCGATGACGCGACTCCCCTCTACCCCTATGAAATTGGTACTTGGGGTCCGGAGGAGGCCGACCAGCTGATCGGAGCGGACGGCCCTTGGATCGATCCGGTCCTCCCTCGAGCAATCTGACGCCGACGATGGACAAGGAGAGGATCATGGACGGCCCTCGCCAATTGCACGAACTGGGCCAGAGCCTGTGGCTCGACAACATCACCCGCGACCTGCTCACTACCGACACGCTCAGCCGATATATCGACGACTTGTTGGTGACCGGTCTCACCTCCAATCCCACCATCTTCGACCAGGCCATAACGCGCACCGACGCCTACGACGACGAGATCCACGGGCTCGCGGCTCGGGGATTGTCCGGTGAGGCGCTGTTCTTCGAACTGGCGATACAGGATCTTGCCCAGGCGGCCGATCTGTTCGCGCCGGTCCACCGGCGCACGGCGGGCGTCGATGGTTGGGTATCGCTGGAGGTGTCGCCGGTGCTGGCTCACGACACCGGCAGCACGGTCGCAGAAGCCAAATCCCTGTTCAAGAAGGCCGATCGGCCCAACCTGTTCATAAAGATCCCCGGCACGGTGGAGGGAGCGCCGGCGATCGAAGAAGCGATCTTCGCCGGGATACCGGTAAATGTGACCCTTCTCTTCTCGCGCGAACACTACGTCGCGGCCGCTGAGGCCTACATGCGGGGCGTCGAGCGTCGCGTCGCCGCCGGTCTTGACCCCGACGTCCGGTCTGTCGCCTCGCTTTTCGTCAGCCGGTGGGACAAGGCCACCATGGACAAAGTCCCCGAGGATTTGAGGGGCAAGTTGGGGGTCGCCATCGCCGGACGGACGTATGCGTCCTATCGAGACGTATTGGAGACGGATCGCTGGCGGCGCTTGGAGAGCCTGGGCGCGCGCGCGCAGCGGCTCCTCTTCGCGAGTACAGGCACAAAAGACCCCGAGGCATCCGACGTCCTGTACATCGGCGCCCTGGCTGCGCCCAACACCATCAATACCATGCCGGAGGAGACCCTACTGGCCTTCAGCGACCACGGAAAGGCGGAGCGCACGCTGCAGCGCGATGGCGGCGACTCAGAGGAAGTGCTGACCGAGTTCGCGAGGGTGGGCATCGATGTCGACCAGCTGGCCGCAAACCTGCAGGAGGCAGGCGCCCAGGCGTTCGTCGCCTCGTGGCAGCACCTCCGCGACTCGATAGCTTCCAAGAGCGGCGAGATCACCGCGCCGAGCCGCGAGTTCAGTCGACCCGTCTAGAGCAAGGAGGCTTGATATGAGGGGCACGTCTCGACTGACCGACGCCCCCGCCTGGAGGGCGCTCGAAGCCCACTACGAGCAGATGAGGGCAGTGCATCTGCGCGACCTGTTCGCAGAAGACCCCGGACGCGGCGAGCGCATGGTCGCAGAGGGAGCGGGGCTGTATCTCGACTACTCCAAGAACCGCATCACGGACGAGACGGTGATGTTGCTGCTTCGACTTGCGAGCGAGCGGGGGGTGGCCGAGCGACGCGACGCCATGCTCCGGGGAGACAAGATCAACGTCAGCGAAGAGCGCGCTGTCCTCCACGTGGCGCTGCGCGCCCCCCGAGGCGCGCACTTCCTCGTGGATGGTCACGACGTCGTACCCGATGTCCACGCGGTGCTCGACCGGATGACAGACTTCGCGACTCAGGTGCGCAACGGTGGTTGGAAGGGCTACACGGGCAAGCGCATGAGGACGGTCGTCAACATCGGCATCGGTGGGTCGTACCTGGGCCCCGAGATGGCCTACCTCGCGTTGCGACCCTACAGTCTGCGAGACATGGATTTCCGTTTCATAGCGAATGTGGACGGTGCGGCCTTCATCGAGGCGACGAACGACCTTGACCCGTCCGAAACCCTCTTCATCGTGTCGTCCAAAACCTTCACCACGCTTGAGACCATGACGAATGCGCGCACCGCCCGGGCGTGGGTGGTCGATGCCTTGGGTGCCGACGCGGCCGTTGCCAAACACTTTGTGGCGATCTCGACCAACGCAGAAGAGGTGCAGAAGTTCGGTATCGGGACCGCCAACATGTTCGGATTCTGGGACTGGGTGGGTGGTCGCTATTCCATGGATTCGGCGATAGGTCTCTCCACGATGATCGCCATCGGGCCCGAGAATTACCGGGACATGCTTGCCGGGTTCAATGCGATGGACGAGCATTTCCGCACCGCCCCGTTCGACCGGAATCTCCCGGTGCTCATGGGACTGTTGACGGTCTGGTACAACAACTTCTTCGGCGCGGAGACAGTGGCGGTCCTACCTTACTCGCGGGCTTTGGCGCGCCTCCCCGCCTATCTGCAGCAACTGCAGATGGAGAGCAACGGGAAGCACGTGGATCTGGAAGCCCACCCCGTGGGCTACCAGACGGGCCCCATCATCTGGGGTGAACCAGGAACCGATGGTCAGCACTCCTTCTACCAGCTGATCCATCAAGGGACAAAGCTCGTACCGTGCGATCTGATCGGCTTCCGGCGGCCGCTCTCACCGCTGTCGCACCATCACGATCTCCTAATGGCCAACCTGTTCGCCCAGGCGGAGGCTCTGGCGTTCGGCAGGACTCTCGAGGAGCTCGCCGCCGAGGGGTCGGATGCTGCCCAGATCCCCTTCCGGGTGATGGAAGGCAATCGGCCCACGAACGTCATCCTGGCCGAACGGCTGGACCCGCGGACTCTGGGAAGTCTGGTTGCACTGTACGAGCACAGCGTGTTCACGCAGGGAGCCGTCTGGGGCATCGACTCGTTCGACCAATGGGGAGTGGAGCTCGGCAAGATCCTGGCCGCTCGCATTATCCCCGAGCTGGGTGGCGAAGACGAGCCTGATCTCACCCACGACACTTCCACGAATGCGCTGATCCGCCGGTACCGCCAGACGCGGGTTGTGGGTGGCTAGAGCCGAATCTACCCGTGGGGTGAACGATGCAGTTCAGTCGCGCAACGGATTGAGCTTTCCCGGTGTCTCGACGGATGAGTAGACCGATGAACTGTCCACCGCCGTCGTCTCGCCCGGGCTGATCGGCTCTTGTCTAGCCGACCGTCGGCGCGAGACCGCGAAGTATCCGCAGCAACTCACCCACGTCCGGCCGATCCACAGGGTCCCTACTCCGATGGGCCAAGCGGACGAAGCCTGTCGTATCTACTATGAAGTCGCCGCCTAACTGAGCGGAATCATCCTGGATGCCCCGCCACTTTCGTCCGGCTCTCTCCAGCTCGATATAGGCTCGGATCGTCCTCAGGTTCCAGGAGTGCACCAGGGAGTGCCGCAGGCCATAGGCCCTGTACACGTCGCGATGCTGATCAAGTAGCACAGGAAAGGGTGACTCTGTCTCCTCCAGCCACACCTTCATCTTGGCTGCGCTCGAGAAGGAAACCAGAAGGACGTTCGCCTTCGCTTGCGCCAGGTCCTGTTGATGCCGGCGCAACTGCGCCACGTGCTCGCGGCAGGGCAGTCAGCCCGGGTGCCGGAGGAATACGAGCACGGCGCTGTGGCCGTTCTGCAGCGCATCCTCGAGAGAAACGACGCGGCCATCAACAGTGGGAAGACTGAATGACGGAGCCGTATTGCCGATCTGCAGCGGCCGAGGCGATGATTCGTCCGGCGCGTTCATGGGCTCTCCAAGGATCGGTGTGTCTCTCGCTCCTTCTCCCCTCGGCAGTGCGGTAGCAAACGCCTGAAGGCCGGAGGCGGCGCTCGCATCTCTCCACGTGTCCGACCGTTGCCTGCCGCGAGCGCGACTGCGAAACGCAAATGCACGTCGCACGTACGCGAGCCCGGCGGTTTCCCGCGTACACGTTGGGGGGAATCATCACCAATGAGGGCGTCGCGGCCGGACCTTCCTATTTCCACGCAAGGGGGAAGCAGATGACCAAGGTGCCGGTTCTCACGGTGGACCAGATGCGAGAGGTCGATCGGTCGATGATCGAGGACTACCAGATGGACCTGGTCCAGATGATGGAGAACGCGGGCCGGCAGCTGGCCCTGCTGGCACAGAACCTCTTCCTGGGAGGTGACCCGCGAGGCCGGCGGGTCCTGGTCCTCGTAGGCGCCGGCGGCAACGGCGGGGGAGGGCTGGTGGCGGCGAGGCGTCTGCATTGCTGGGGGGCCCGCGTGCAGGTCGTCTTGAGCCGGTCGGCCGACACCTACAGGAACGTGCCTGCACACCAGCTTGCTGCGGTTCTGCGCCTTGGCATTCCTGTCTCCACGCTCGATGCGGTCGACATCCGCCAATCAGGCCGAGACCGATCAGGCGAAGACGATTCGCGCTTCGGCGTCGTGCTCGACTCGATCATCGGCTACGGTCTTGAGGCGGCGCCTATGGGGGAGGCCGCGGAACTCATCAGGTGGGCGCACTCGGTGGAAGCGCCGATCCTCAGTCTGGATGTGCCTTCCGGTCTGGACACGACCTTCGGCGCGGTCGGCGGACCGATGATCCGAGCCCGGGCTACGCTCACGCTGGCCTATCCCAAGACGGGGCTTCTCGCCACTGGGGCAGGAGACTACGTCGGCGATCTTTACGTTGGTGACATCGGCGTGCCCCCGCAACTGGTGGCCGGTCCGCGGCTGGGGTTCGAGCCTATTCTCCTGTTCGCACAGGAGGAGATCGTGAGCCTCGCCGGGGCGACCGGATCGGTGGCGTCAGACGTGGAGATCTCGATCCAGGCCCTTCTGCGGGCGACCGGGCAGGCCCATCACCGAGCCTTTGCCAGCTCGGGGGGAGTGGACGCCGATTGGGCGCAGTGGTACGGGGGGAGGGCGTGCCCCGCCCTGGAGGGGCTGCTCGGAAAAGCTATCGGCTCGGAACCCCTTGGCCGGCTCCTGGCTGAGGCGTCGGACGCCCGGGAGCGCGAAGCTCCAGGGATCGCGTGGGAGTCCTTCTACGCCGGCTTTTTGCTGAAGCGGCTTGGCTTGCCCCCCGACCATACGCAAGGCTGAGGCTGAGGGCTCGTGGTCCGGCTCGTGCGCAGAAGCAGCAATGACCAGTACGACCTCGCTGTGATCGGCGCCGGGTCCGCAGGCCTGACCGCCGCCCGATTCGCGGCTCGGCTGGGAGCTCGGGTAGTCCTGGTCGAGAGGGACCGTGTCGGGGGCGACTGCACGTGGACGGGGTGCATTCCCAGCAAGACGATCATGAAGACCGCCAGGGTAGCCTTTCAGGCGCGTCATGCAGAGCGCTACGGGCTTTCCCCCGGCTGCTTGGATGCGGAGTGGAGCTCGATCATGAGTCACGTCCGCGGCGTGGTGGAGCGCGTGCATCGGGAGGAGTCTCCCGAGGTCCTGCGATCTGAGGGCATCGACGTGGTCCTCGGCGAAGCTCGCTTCCTTGATCCTCGAAGGGTCAGCATCGGCGACGGCACCGTTTCAAGCCCGCGTATCATCATCGCGACGGGTGCCAAACCGAAGATGCTGGAGTCCGACGGAAACGCCTCGGGCGTAGTGACCTATCAGACGGTGTGGGATCTCGACTCGGTGCCGGGTCGGCTGGTGGTGGTCGGAGGAGGACCCGAGGGCTGCGAGATGGCTCAGGTTTTCGCTCGCCTGGGTTCGAAGGTGACACTGGTCGGCAGGGCGGACCGGCTTCTCCCTCGCGACGAACCCGAGGTCTCCGACCTCCTGCAACGGATCCTAACGCACGAGGGTGTTGCTGTCGACCTGGGAGCCCCGGTTACGGGGGTGAAGCGGGACGGCGGGGGTGGCCATGTATTCACCGATGCAGGCGAGTACGTGGCCGACATCGTGCTGGTCGCCGCGGGCCGCGTTCCCGACATCGAAGGCCTGCAGCTCGACAACGCGATGGTGGGCTTCAGCCCCGCGGGGATCCAAGTGGACGAGCACCTGCGCACCAGCCAGAGTGGGATCTACGCGGTCGGCGACTGCACAGGGGGGTATCAGTTTACGCACCTTGCCGCCTGGCAGGGGTTCGTGGCCGCTCGCAACGCTATGCTGCCCGGCAAGACGCGCGCGGACAGGATGTCGCTGCCGTGGGTGACCTTCACCGATCCGGAGATCGCTCACGTTGGCACGACTGAGAAGGAAGCCCGCCTGCGATATGGGAAGCGGGTGAGAACAGCGCTCTGGCCGATGGCAAAGGTCGACCGCGCGAGGACAGAGGTCGCCACGGACGGTTTCATCAAGTTGATCTACTTGAAGGGAGGTCGGCTTCGAGGAGCAACGGTTGCGTCAGGGCGGGCAGGCGAGTCCATCCATGGGTGGAGTCTGGCGCTCGACCACGGATTCAAGGTCGGTGACCTCGCGCGCACCCTCCATGCTTACCCGACCTATTCACTCGCCAACATGGAGTTGGCGGCCGAGCTTCAGATGCAGCGCACGCTGAGCGGGGCCACCGGGACCGTTCTGAAGCGGCTATCAAGGTAGCCGACGCCCCGGCGGGCCGAGCGCAATGTGGCTGTCCAACAGGGAGGAGAGTACAGAGAATGGCCAAGGCCATGTGGAATGATGCGGTGCTCGCTGAGAGCGATAAGACCATCGTGGTGGAGGGTAACCACTACTTCCCGCCGGAGTCGGTCCACAGAGAGTATCTAGTGGAAAACGACCATCAAACGAACTGCCCGTGGAAAGGGACGGCTTGTTACTACGACGTGAAGGTCGGCGACAAGATCAACGAGAATGCAGCCTGGTACTACCCTCAGCCCAAAGACGCCGCCGAGCAGATCAAAGGCTATGTCGCCTTCTGGAAGGGTGTCCGGGTCGAAGCGTAGACATCCCAGGCGTTCACGACCTCTTTTCGCAGCGAGCAAGGAGATGATCTGGGTTACGCGGGAAAGGTAGCGGAGGGCCCAAGGCGCATGGTTTTCCGGGGCCCGTGCGGGCCCCTCCTGCATTGAGGGCGCCGCGGTTTAGCCTGCTAGTCGGCCCTTTCTTGGCCGCGCCGAAAGGCACCCAGCGGAGGAATCCGGGTATACTCTCTTGGCGCAATGCGCACCGAGCGTGGCGGGCAGTCAGGCCGCCGCGGCAACCTCAGAGAGAGTAGGCAGCATTGTCAGGATCAAAGGAGTTCACGCGTTGGTGGTTTCCACGAATGGCGGGGTTGGCAGTGGCCGCCATCGGTCTGGGACTCGGGCTGGGCGGTTTCGTCAGCGGCTGTGGGGGCGTTGGGACTCCCGATGCGGGGACGGACATCACCGGGCCCGCGGCTGCCACGGCGCTCCCGGAGGTCCCTCCCATTGACGTCCTCGCTCCCAGCTCGTTCAAGACGGCGTCCTTCGCT